>JBBAAP010000001.1:0-300000 GCA_041658285.1 Candidatus Brocadiia bacterium | reverse complement strand
GTCTCGTTCTATTTTATATCCTAATATGTCCAAAGGCACGCTTTCGGAAGCGAAAATATAGCTTTCGTCCTTGCGACCGAAGATCAGGGGCTTTATACCGTGCGGGTCACGGAAAGCAAACATGCCTTTTCCGGCAATAATGCCGACGACCGAATAGCTGCCCTGAACCCGGCGGAAAACTCCGTGGACAGCCTTGAAAACTGTTTCAGGGGTGAATTTATGAAGATTTTGCTTTGTCAATTCATCGGCGAATACATTAAGGATGACTTCAATGTCGCAGCCGGAGTTAAGATGCCTGAGGTTTTTTGTGTATAAGTCATCCTTGAGCTCGAAATAATTCGTGACATTGCCGTTATGGGCCATGGCAATGCCAAAAGGGGTGTTGACATAAATCGGCTGGGCATCTTCGGCCGAACCGGCTCCGACTGTGGGATAGCGGACATGAGCTAGTCCCGTGGCGCCGGTCAGCCTGGATATATTTTTGGGGTTAAAAACAGTCTGGACTAAACCATCACCTTTTTTCAGGTGAAATTGGTTGTCATAGGTGATGATTCCGGCCGCATCCTGGCCTCTATGCTGGAGAGCTCCCAGCCCCTGGTAGAGGTAATTGACGACATTGGGGCGTCCGCATATGCCTATAACACCGCACATAGATAAGTAAAATTACATGCCCGGGGAACAATTAAATAAAACATCAGCTTACCATATTGAATTTCCCTGTCAACAGATTTTATTGACATTATCGCCGTGTTTTTTTAATATATAAAATATTATCAAAGAAGCTTAATGATTAATTAGCATGAATACTAGAATATTTATTCTGGCCGTCTTTGCGGGGCTGTTAATTTCCGGATGCACGGTTTTTTCAATGGACCTCAAGCCTAAAGAAGAGGTTGAAGAAGTCTTTGTGTGCGGCGAAGAAGAAAGCCCCAATAAAATCCTTATAATTCCCGTATCCGGTTTGATAATGAGCTCGGATGATTATTCAGTGCTTGCGCGGCAGGATGCGGTGACTCCGGAGAAAATCAAAGAGCTCCTGATGAGATCAGAGAAGGATGATACAATTAAAGCGATTATACTGGAAATTGACAGCCCCGGCGGTGGGGTGACAGCCAGCGATATTATTCATAAAACACTCAGTGAATATAAAATACGTTTTCCCGGCAGGCCGGTAATCGCTTTGATGAAGGATACGGCTGCTTCCGGTGGTTATTATATCGCCATGACCGCGGATTACCTGATTGCGCACCCGACATCGATAACGGGCAGCATTGGCGTTATTTCGGTATTTGTTACCATCGAAGATTTATTGGGTAAAATAGGCGTGGAAACAGTAGTTGTCAAATCAGGCCAGGCTAAAGACATCGGTTCTCCTTTCCGTAAAATGACTTCTTCAGAGAAGGAGTTCATGCAGAATATTATCGACCAGATGTATAATAGATTCATTGATACTGTCTATGCCAACCGGAAATCGGTTCTTAGCCGCGCTGAATTGCTGCAAATAGCTGACGGACGCGTGCTGACCGGAGAACAGGCGGTTCAGGCTAAATTGATTGACGCTACCGGTTACCTGACTGATGCATTTGTCAAAGCTAAAGAAATGTCTAAAATAACCGAAGCTAAAGTAATTCGCTATAAGAAGAAAAAAGGTGTTTTGGAAACGGCCTTCAGGATTGAATCACCGTCTAATGAGATGTTTGCTCTGGCCAGCGTTATTTTACCGTTACGTGAGGCTTTTCTTCAGGGCGGCACCGGCAGATTTATGTATTTGTGGATGCCGTCTTTAGAAAGATGATTTATATCCTGCCGGTAATAAATAAACCAAAGAATGAAAGGATAAGATATGTTTAGCAGATTTAATGTAATAGCGGTTTTGACGATTCTTATACTGGTGGCAAGCTGTGCGGCCAAAGGCGGAAAAGTAGATGTTGGTCCAAGTTCATCTTCGGGAACGCCGCCGATGGCTTTGGCTCTGGATATAAAAAAGCATACTCTTAATGTGGAGCTCGATCCGGCGGGGCATACCATAAAGGGCCGGGATGTAATGAGCATAGAAATACCCAAAGATATAAATTCGGTTACGCCGATTTATTTTGCCTTGCATCCACAGGTAACCTTGAAATCTCTTTCAGTAATTAATCAGGGTAAATCAGAGAAGATTAAATACAATGCTTTTGCGTCTCCGGACCAGCTGACGATTTATACATTTAATATCACAGCCGGGGTTGAGTTTCTCGAGTGTGTTTACGAGGGGAAGATATATGATGAAGTCCAAGGCGAGCAATCTCTTGGATTTATCCGCGGGGGATTAACATCGGGTATCATCAGCGAAAAAGGCATCTATCTGCATCACGGTACCGGCTGGTATCCCCGGACAGGATTATCGCCGATGATGCTTTTTGAAGTAACAGCCATAACGCCAAAAGGATGGGAAGTGGTCGGGCAGAATGAACTTAAAGAACGTATCGAAATCGGCGAGAAGAAAGATCGGATTAAAACCACTTGGACCAGCCAGGTTGCTTTTGATTCTTATAGCTTGGTGGCCGGGCCGTATATTGTGACCGAGGAGAATCATCAGGGCGTAAGAATAGCCACTTATTTTTCCAAGGAGTCTCAACAATTTGCCCAGATGCATATTGACGCTGCCAAGGAATTTATCACTCTTTATTCGCAGGCGTTGACACCGTATCCGTTCAAGTCTTTTTCCATTGTGGAAAACTTTTTCACCACCGGTTATGGCATGCCTTCATATACTTTGCTTGGCAAGGATGTTATCATGAGCGGCCGGCATGCAAATGAGGGCGGTCTTGGCCACGAGATTATGCACTGCTGGTGGGGAAATTACGTAAATGTGGATGAAAAAGACGGTAATTGGTGCGAAGGGTTGACTTCTTATTGCTCCAATTATTACTATCTTGAGTTAAAAAAGACCAAGCAGGACGCCATAAATTACCGCCGCAATACGTATGTTAAGTTTTCGGCTTATGTGAATGATTCTAACGATTACCCGGCCCGTAGATTCATATCAAAAATGGGCGAGCAGGACAGTGAAATCGGTTATGGCAAGGCATCGATGGTGTTCCATATGATGCGCCAGACCATAGGCGACCAGGCATTCTTCGATGCGTTACGCCTGGTTATAAAAGAACATGGTGCAGGCAAGGCTTCCTGGAGTGATTTTCAGGCCGCATTCGAAAAGTCATCCGGTAAAAAAGCCGGTGACCTGAAATGGTTTTTTGCCCAATGGTTGGAACGAACCGGAGCCCCGGTTATTTCTATCGAAGATGTCGCTTTAAGCAACGGGGCGGATGGTTCGCAACAAGTATCTTTTGCCATAAAGCAATCAGCCAAAGAGTCATACAGGTTTTCTATTCCGTTCGTTTTAACCACTGACCAGGGGCAGCTTACCAATACTTTGGATATTATAGGCTCAACCCAAAGGGCGACTTTACCGGCGCCGAAAGGATCAACTAAAGTCATATCTTTGGTGTTTGACCCTGAATACAATATCTTCCGTAAATTCAGCCGGCAGGAGCTTTCGCCTTGCCTGGGGATGACTCTTTCCGACCAGAATTTAATAATAATTTGTCCGACCAAAGGTGTAGCTGATGAGAATAGTATTTATCAGAAAATAGCCGAGCGGGTAGCCTCAACCAGGACGGCAGCGGTTAAGATGGATAAAGACGTAACCGAAAATGAGTTGGATGGGAATTCCCTATTGATTTTAGGCGGTCCGGCGATTAATAGTGTTGCGTTAAAATTATCGTCTTCCGGTGCTTTGCAAGTTAAGGAGAATAGTTTTAGTATTATGGGTGCTTCATACAATGAATCGAAATATGCACTGATGGTTTCCGAGCGTAACCCGTTCAATAAGGATAAATACGTAACCGTATTTATGGGGTTGTCCAAAGATGCGGTTGAACGGCCGGGGCGGACAATATTTTTCTACCGCTGGGATCAGTATGTGCTATTCAGCGCCGGTCGGATGGCCCAGAAAGGCGATTTCAATCCGCCATATAACGCGCTGGAACACCGGTTCCAGGACGCTGGACAATCTTCATCAGCTATTGACGGTAATATCATAAAGAAACACGCGGAATATCTGGCATCCGTTGATATGGGAGGCCGGGCGCCTGGCAGCAAAGGCGATAAACTATCTGCCGAGTATATTGCCGGCGAGTTCCGGAAATATGGATTAAAGCCGCCCCTAAAAAGTAATTCATACCTTGAATCGTTTCCCATACCTTTCAGGAAATTAGGGAAAAATACCCTGCTTGAGATTGACGGCAAACAATTGGTTTTAGGCAAGGATTTTCTCCCTTATAACTTCTCGGGTAATGCGGATATTGATATCCAAAATTGTCCGGCCGTATTCGTTGAGTACGGCATATCTGCCCCCGAACATCAACGTGATGATTATGCCAATAAAGATGTTAAAGATAAGGTAGTGCTGATAAAGGATGGATTACCAGATGCTTTTCCGGTTACTACCACCAAATATGCTTCGGTGCTCTCTAAAGTGACTAATGCGGGAAAGCACGGGGCCAAAGCGGTATTAATTTACAGTATTAAGGGGCTGGATTCCCCGGACATTGCCTGGGAAGAATTCCCGTCACAGGCAATCCAGCAAAGAGTCGCTTCCGATGAGCCGAAGCAAAGAAATGTCTCCCTGCGTTCGATGACTCTTTCCAGCCAGTCACGGCTTCAGCCTTTTCCAATACCTGCGCTGTTGGTTAATTTGAATCCCGATGATTCTAAAGAAAACCGTCGGGTGACTATTAAAATACACACTGCTTGGGAAGAGGTCGTCAATACTGCTAATGTAATAGGCATACTGGAAGGGAATGACCCCTTGCTAAAAGGGGAAGCGTTGATTATCGGCGCTCATTATGACCATCTGGGTTTGAATTATGAGGGTAAAGCATTTGCAGGAGGAAATGATAATGCCTCCGGCGTCGGCGGACTGTTGGCCATCGCCGAAGCCTTGGCAAAGAAACCGTCTAAACGCACGATTATTTTCATTGCATTCGGCGGCGAAGAATCAGGGTTATGGGGTTCTAAATTCGCGGCCGGTATTTCTTCAGCGAATCCTTTTTCTAAAATAGATTCCTCGCGCGCTATGATGGATTATAAAAAAACGGCCATGCTCAATTTGGATATGATTGGCCGCGGGAATCTGGGTGAGTTGTTTATTATGGGTAAGGCATTTAACCCGGAATTGTTTGAAGTGGTCAATAAAGCTAATGCATCACTGAGCTTGAATCTCAAGACTAATATTGATTTCCTGTTTAAATACGGTTCGGATCACGCCTCGTTCCACCAGGCCAAGGTGCCGGCCCTGAATTTCACCTCCGGTCCGTTTGAGGAAGAACATACCATCGGCGATACGGCTGATAAATTGATGCCTGATAAGATGTCGCAAATAGCCACGCTGGTCTATCAGGCAGCCTTGGCCATAGCCGGTTCCGACATCAAATTCCCCGAGCCCAAGGATATAGAAGTCTCGCCGCCACGTACCGGCCGGGGACATCCGGGTAGGTCTCCCGCGCCTAAATAATTGGCAGATTATGAAGATACTCTTTCTGGTCAGAGACAAGAACCACCCGGCGCCGCGTTATCGGGTTGCCCAGTACCTGGATTATTTGAACGAGCACGGCATTCAGACAGATGTAATGACTGCGCCGAAATCAATCTGGAAATGGTGGCAGTTGACGCGTAAAGCCGGGAACTGGGATGTTGTTTTTATCCAGAAAAAACGGGTCACGCCGTTCTGGCTCAAGCACCTTCGTAAAAATAGCCGCCTGATATATGATTTTGACGATGCGGTTATGTTCAACAGCTCCCGGCACGATTCGCCCGATTCACCTGCCCGGATGAAACATTTTATCAATACCGTCAGCAATGTGGACGGAGTCATTGCCGGAAACGATTATCTCCAATCACTGGCGTTGCCTCATAATTCCAGAGTTTGGGTTATTCCTACCTCCATAGAAACGAAGAAGTATTCTGTTAAAGAGCATCACCCGAATGATACGGTTACTTTGGGCTGGATTGGCGGCAGGAAGTCTCTGGTATTCCTGAAGAAACTCAGCGATGTGCTTGACCGGATACACGATAAACATAAAACGACCAGGCTTAAAATAGTCTGTAATGATTTCTTCGACTGCGCCGGAATGCCGGTAATGAAAAAACAGTGGAGCGAGTTGGAAGAGGTTAACGACATCTTGAGTTTTGATATCGGCCTGGCGCCGTTGCCTGACGACTTATGGTCGCGCGGCAAATGCGCCACTAAGCTGCTTCAATGTATGGCCGCCGGTCTGCCGGCCGTAGCTTCGCCGGTTGGCGTCCATAACCAGATAATCAAGGAAAATATCAACGGCTTTCTTGCCAAAACAGACCAGGAATGGTTTGATCAAATCAGCCGTTTAGTAGAGAGTATTGAATTGCGCCGGAACCTAGGGCTGGCCGGCCGGGCCACAGTGGAGCAGGGATATTCCATAAATGCCAATGCGCCGAAACTGTTGGATATCATCAAAGAGGTTTTGAAATGAAATTAGATATAGGATGCGGTAATAAAAAGCGCGATGGTTATACCGGGGTTGACGTGGCTAAACTGCCCGGGGTGGATATCGTTTGCGATATCCGCCAGGGATTGCCATCAATTAAGGATAACAGCGTTGAAGAGATTTACTGCGCTCACGTCCTGGAACACATTACTGACCTGGAAGCAGTCATGAAAGAATTCCATCGGGTGCTCAGCCCGGGCGGGCAGCTGATAATTCGAGTACCGCATTGTTTCAGCCCGAGCGCCTTCGGCGACCCGACCCATTGCCGGTATTTTAACTTCGAGACATTCCGTAATTACGACCGGGCTCATACTAAATCTTATTACCGTGATTTTCATTTCAATTTTAAGTCATCCCGCATACAGGTAGACCGCAACTGGCATAAGCCCAGCCTGTTTGACAGCTTCCTGGAATGGCTGCTTAATATCAAACAGCGGCGCGGCGAAAAGTTCCTGAAAATCCTGCCTTATAAATACTGGGAGGTTTATACCGTCCTGGTCAAAGAATGATATGCGCATAACATTTCTGGCGCCACATATTAAAATAAGCGGTGGGGTTAAGATTATCTGCGAATATGCCCGGCGGTTGGCCAGACTTAATCATAAAGTGACTCTGGTTGTCAAGCAGCCGCGCTTGAGCTGGTTGCGCAACGCGACTCATTCTTTAATTGATACGATTGGATGGATTGACCTCAAACCTGTCCGGATTATATTCGTGCCGTCTTTCGAGTCCGATTATATCCCTGATGCCGATATCATTATGGCCAGCTCCTGGAAAACTGCGGCCGAGCTTAATAACATCCCGGACTCCAAAGGGCGCAAATTTTACCTGATCCAGCATATGGAAGGCCTGGTTGAGCCGGCAGACCTGAAACAGGTCGAGGCCACCTATGCCATGCCTTTCCGGAAAATAGCCGTTTCCGGATGGCTTAGGGATGAGCTTAAGAATAAATACGGCCAGCCGTCAGATTACGTGCCTAATGCCATCGATGAGCAGGAATTCTTTCCGTCCGGTAAAACTTATGGGACCCTGCGGTTGGGCATGCTTTACCATACGGCTGATTGGAAAGGGCTGGCTGATGGCGTGGAAGCGATAAACAAGGCGTTTGAATCATTCCCTGATGTTAAGGTGGTATTATTCGGCGCCCGGAACCGAAGGCCGGCATTCAATCAGGCCGGATTCAAATACGATTATTTCCAAAACGCTGATGGTGCGGTATTGCGCAATATTTATTCTTCGTGCGATGTATTCATCTGCCCGAGCTGGTATGAAGGGTTCGGTCTGCCCGGACTCGAAGCCATGGCCTGCGGCACGGCGCTGGCGACTACCGACAACGGAGGTTGCCGTGATTATGCAATCCATAACCGGACGGCTCTTGTTTCTGCGCCAAAGAATCCGGCCGAATTAGCCGAAAGTATAATAAGGCTTCTAAAAGACCGGGATTTGCTCAAGAGTATCTCGGAAAACGGTTACCAGATGTCCCAAAAGTTCCGATGGGATAATTCCGTCAGTCAGATGGAAAGGATATTATGTCAAGTTTGAAGAAGCGGATTCAGAAGATTAATCTCAGGTTCTTATCTGTTCTGGCCATCTTCGGTGTGCTGGTCTGGTTCGCCGAGCCCGGATTGCCTAAGACAAAAAGCGGCATAGATTACCTGCCGTTCTTGGCCAGCGGCCTGGCTTTGGTGGCCATCGGCGAGATTATCCGCATCTGGGCCACTGGCCACCTGGAAAAGAACAAGTCGCTTACCACCAGCGGCCCTTATGCCTACATCAAGAACCCGATGTATGCCGGCACTTTCATCATTATGCTCGGCTGTAATATCCTGGCCATCAATCCTTATATTTATTACATACTGGCTATTGAGTTAGCCGCGTTCCTGTTCCAGTATGTGCCGGCCAAGAACCGTATAGAAAAGACACGCCTTCTGGAAAAGTTCGGCCAGGACTACGCCGACTATGATAAAAACGTGCCGGATTATATACCCCGCCGCCTGACGCCGTATGAAAAAAGAACCCTCAAGTCCTGGCAGTGGTCCGTGTTCCGGGGGAACCAGGAGATACAGGTGGGTATCGCGGTGCTTATCGGAACGGCCTTGATTGTCGGCAAGCCCTGGATATTATAAAATAATGGAATACAAGGTCATTGAAGTCATAAAGAAATCAACCCCATTTACCCCGGTGGTGAAGATAATCGACTACCGGGGCCGGAAAGCCGTGCTCAAGGATTATTCCGAATGCCCCGGCCTGACCCGGACCGTCTGGGGCAATACCCTTATCGGCAACGAAGTCGCGGTCATGAAGCATCTCCGCGGCATCAGCGGCATCCCGGTCCTGATTGACCGCACCGACTCCGGCCTGATAACAGAATATATCCAAGGCGAACCGCTGGGCCGGTTCAAAGAAAAACTGCCTTACGAAATAATACCTAGAATCGAGGCGCTTATCTCGGCCATCCACGCCAAAGGCGTGGTCCATCTTGACTTGGCCCAGAAACGCAATATCCTGGTCGGGCCGGATATGAAGCCTTACCTGATAGATTTTGCCAACGCCCTGTATTTCCGCCGGCGCGCCTTCGGTTTCAAGCAGATTTTTAATTATCTTTGCCTGATTGACCGGGCCAGCCTGCTCAAATTCAAGAACCGCTATTTCCCGGCCAAGATGACTAATGAAGACAAGAAATTCATGAAATGGTTCTGGCGGGTCAGGCGGCTCTGGATATTCAGCCGCAAGAACTACCGGCCGTCGGACGATATTAAATAGATATGAAATTCAAGCTCCGGACCAATGTCCGCAAGTTATTCATCCTGTCCCTGCTGGTCTGGTCTTATCCCAGCGTTACCTCGCTGGTAATCGGCGGGGCGCTCATATTCGTCGGACAGGTCATACACTTCATCTCGTCCGGTTACCTGGTCAAGCAGGAACAGCTCATCACCGCCGGGCCGTACCGGTTTGTCCGCAACCCGTTTTACTTCGCCAATATCCTGCTCGATGCCGGGCTTTGCATCATCTCGCTCAATATTTATATCACCGTTGCCTATATGGTTATTTTCTATTTGGGCGTCATCAACTGGCGCATCCGCAAGGAGGAAACATTCCTGCGCCAGCGTTTCGGAGCGGATTATGACGCCTACTGCCAAAAAGTGCCGCGCATCATCCCGCGCCTGTGGCCGAGCAATATCCCGGCCAACGGGCAGTTCAGCTGGGTCCAGATAACCAAGCACCTGGAACAGTGGCGGTTTCTCAGGGTGATGAGCCTGATAATATTCTTCTATCTTAGATTGGTAACAATGAACAGCCTGCCCCAGGTCTGGCAGTTGACCCGGCCTAATATCGACAAATCATACGCCATCCTCAGCCAGCCAATAAATATCGGGCTGGCTGCAGTATTACTGCTGATAATGTTCGTTCCTCCCTTATGGGTGTTTGTCATAAAAAGAAACCGCTGATTCATCTGATTTCACGGTAAAGTTTTATTAATATACCACGAAAACTCGAAATTTAGTGCTTTCTTACTTTCGTGCCTTCGTGGTAAGATTGAAATCAGTGATTTCAGTGTTCTTAGTGGTTGTATTTGGATTAATCTATGATTCTTCTGGTCAATCCCTGGATACACGACTTCGCCGCCTATGACCTGTGGATGAAGCCGCTTGGCCTTTTGTATCTGGGCGGATTCCTGGAGCAGCGCGGTTACCCAATCAGCCTGATTGATTGCCTGGCCGAGGGCGTAGAGTCTTCCGGCCCGTATAACTGCGGCCATTTCCGGAGCCAGGTAATCGCCAAGCCGGACTGTTTTTCCGGGATACCGCGCAAGTACAAACGTTACGGCATCACGCCCGCGGAATTAGCCGGCCGGCTCAAGGCATTGCCGTCCGAACCGGACCTGGTTCTGGTCACCTCGATGATGACCTACTGGTACACCGGCGTGGCTGAGATCATCGCTGTTATCCGGAAAGCCTATCCGAAATCGCCCATAGCTTTGGGCGGGGTATATGCCACGCTCTGCGCCGAACACGCCCGCCGGAACTCCGGGGCTGATTATGTCATCACCGGGCCGGGCGAGGAGCAGGTCCTGGAATTAGTTAAGACAATCGGAATAAATCCCGTATCCAATACTCCAAATACAGAATCCTATCCGGCCTATCATCTTTATCCGGGATTGAAATCCGCGGCGATGATTACCTCGCGCGGATGCCCGTTCCGCTGTTCATACTGCGCCAGCGCAGAGCTTAACGACGGCTATACTTGCCGGGAACCCAGTCAGGTAATCGATGAAATAAATTATTATATTTCGGATTTGGGCGTTGAGGATATCGCCTTTTACGATGACGCCCTGTTGTTCGACAGCCATAAGCATATCGAACCGATTATTGACGGCATCATCAGCCGGGGGCTTAACCAAAAAGCGCGTTTCCATACGCCCAACGGGTTGCATATAAGTTTGATAGACAAACAGCTGGCCGGCAAGTTATGCCGGGCCGGATTCAAGACCATCAGGCTCGGGTTCGAGAGCGTCAGTCGGCAGGAAGATTCGTCGCGCAAGACCGCTTCGGCCGACCTGCCCCGGACGCTGGGCTATCTTTACCAATCCGGATTCAAGCCGGTTGATGTCGGCGTTTATGTCCTGATGGGACTGCCCGGCCAGGCGCTCGAGGAAGTGGACCAAAGCATCGAGTTCGTCCATAAAAGCGGCGGGATAATCAAGATGGCCCAATACGCCCCGGTTCCCGGCACGCCAGATTTCCTCAAGGCGGCCAAAGAACTTCCTCAGATAACTGCCGAACCGCTCCTGCACAACAAATCGGTTTACTCCTGCCGTATGCCCGGCGTTGGTTTTGATGATTTAGAGGCTATCAAAGACAAGGCAAAACAGCTCAACAGCCGGTTAAAACCTAATACTTAAAATACAACCACTGAGAACACTGAAATCACTGATTTTCAATCTTACCACGAAGGCACGAAAGTAAGAAAACACTAAATTTTGTGTTTTGGTTATTTCGAGTTTTCGTGGTATATTAATGAAACAATCAGTGTTCTTAGTGCACTTAGTGGTTTAATATGGCGAAGACGGGTAATAAGATTGTTTTGACAGTCCGGCCCTAAGAGGGTATTATTAAAATAACTTTATATGATGAACGAATATCTCCAATTTGCCAGGGTTCTTGCCCGTCGGGCTGGGCGGTTAATACACAGTCTCGAAGGCAGATGTTCTGCCAAAACCAAGTCCACCGAGCTTGACCTGGTCACCAAAGCCGACAAGCTCTCCGAGAAGCTGATTATCAGCGCCATCCGCAAGCGCTTTCCACAGCACCAAATCTTGTCCGAAGAAGACGCTGGTTCGATAAGGCGTTATAATTCAGAATTTATAACTCATAATTCATCATTATGTTGGGTCATCGACCCTTTGGACGGCACTACAAACTTCTCGCACTCATTCCCGTTCTATTGCGTGTCCATAGCCCTGGTGCAAGGCCAGACGCCGCTTATCGGCGCGGTCTATAGTCCGGCCCTGGACGAGTTATTCTCAGCCGTCAAAGGAAAGGGCGCGTGGCTTAATGATGGAAGAATAAAGGTATCAAAGGTCAAACGCCTGACCAGCGGCATGCTCTGCACCGGGTTTCCTTACATTATAAGACAGAAGCCTGGTGATAACTTTAGGAACTTCCAACGCTTCTGCCTGACGGCCCAGGCGGTGCGCCGGGCTGGGGCGGCCGCTTTGGATTTATGCTATTTAGCTATGGGTCGGCTGGACGGGTTCTGGGAACGGGAATTAAAGCCCTGGGATACGGCGGCCGGAGCGCTTATCGCGCAGGAGGCCGGCGGCAAGGTCAGCGACTTCAAGGGCGGGCCGTTCCGGTTGTTTGGCAAGAGAGAGATTCTTGCCTCCAACGGATTGATACATAACGAGATGGTCCGGGTCATAAATAGGGGGTAGGTAAGATGCAAGGTATATATAACCACCTTACAAGGTATGTATAACCACCTCACAAGGTATATATAACCACCTCACAAGGTATATATAACCACCTCACAAGGTATATATAACCACCTCACAAGGTATGTAGTATCCGGGGGGAGGGGGTATAGTATGGGGGGGATACCCCCCCCTGGCTGGAAGTGCGTTATATTCGTTTTTGAGGTGGAATAGGGCGGGTTTGAGAAAATGATGCTCTTAAATGGGCTTAATTACTTGGTTTATCCGGGCCCCAAGAGCAATATGATGTCATATTGCTCTTATGTTATATCACACAGCTCTTATGTTATATCACACAGCTCTTATGTTATATCACACAGCTCTTATGTTATATCACATAGCTCCGGTGTTGACTAACACAGCTCCTATATAATACTCTCCAAGGCTAAAAGAGGGTTATTTTTAGAAAATAACGCCTTGGAATGGCTATAAAAACAGCGTTTGCCGAATGCGGGACTGTCCCCAAGGGCTCTTGCCGAATGCGGGACTGTCCCCAAGGGCTCTCGAATGCGGGACTGTCCCCAAGGGCTCTTAGGTATCGCTTGGCATATCATCCCAGTCGTTAGAAACGCCAATCGTCCAATCCAATGCTCTTCTTCTTTCCCAGATTACCCCTTCTCCAACTAACCCCTTTTTGCCATCTATACGGCATTGTTGCTCATACCAATGTAAGCAGTAATGAAAATCCGCTTCTTGTTGTATTTCTTCAAGGCTCCTCATTTCCTTGTTCTTCATGAATTCATCCGGCGTATGGCCTGGAACGGTTAAATCAGCCAGATTATCAGGGCAGGTTTTAGTGCAATCCAGTTCAACAATCTTCAGACACCAAGCAAATGCATAAACGCACTCGGCCAGCCACATAAAATTTGTCTTGTCCTGTTTTGTTATACTACCCGGATTTTTAAGGCACTTGGCCTGGAACTGACTGACATATGGCCAAAGTTTGTATTTATCTATACTGGCAATCAAATCATCTGTTTTATCAGTGTACCCCATGCCAATGACATATCCAAAGGCGCATATTTTGCCTATTACCTCATCCTTACTTCTAGGATTCAACTCCGAATTATTCTCGATTAAAGGTAGGTGTCCGGGAATTTTGATACCAAACTTGCTCAGTCGTTGAATGCTCGCTTGGCGGTATTTATTTCTGCCTGTAAAGATTTTTTGTCCCTGGGTTGCAGCATCTCCGCCGGTAGAAACGGTCCCTTTGCTAACGATTTTATTTTTTAGTTTAATTGTATATGTATGCGATACCTTATCAAGGATAGATTGGTCTTCATGCCGGTCTATGTTTTCGTATGCCGCAAAAAGAGCAAATTGAGGAGCGCTTAAAAATATTCGGTAAAACGGGGCTATAAAAGATAATTTAGACCCATACATCGGAACAACTCTTATTCTCATTAACTTTGTTCCAATGGTTTGTCCTGTTTTTCGGAATATTTTATGCCATACAATATACCATACAATCAAGGTAAATGCGGAAATTGTATCGTATGGCTCAGGCGCTAGTGTACAAATTAATGCTAATAATAAAAATGTGCTGAAATCAATGCATAAGGAAAAAAACCTTTGTGCATAAGTTGAGTTCTCCTGGATTTCATTATCGAAAAATATCATACAGCTATTTTTCTGTTTTAAGTATCTAATAGCCTTGAATTCCTTCCATAGAATATCTTCCGACCCATCCCAAAACGCATATGGATATTTAGTCACTTTGCCACCTAATTGTAGTAAGGTGCCAAAATCGGTCATTCTATTTTCCTCTGAACCAAAATACTCATCATTTCCGGTGACTGCGCCATCATTACCTAAAGAACCCGTATCAAATTCATTCCACCAGCCGGCATTTAAAATGTTTTTTAATTGCTCCATTGTTACGCCTTGAGGTAAAATTGGTTGAAACTCTTCCGGCGTATGCCTTTGTTCTTTTACCTTAGCATTACTGAGTCGCGCATCCTCAAAGTACTGAGGATAACTGTTATACCCGTCTTTGGGGACTCCCTTATAATCTAAATTGTAGAAGAAGATATCACTATCGTGGACACTTAACGCTAATGAGTATGTGGATAATGTTTTGCTTAACATGTTGGCAAGGCCGCTTCCATATGGTTCGGTAGTTACAAGTGGCGACTCAATAATGGTTACCCAATTACCTTGTTTAGGCGAAACTAAGTAGTACTTGCCATCGTTCATCCATTTTTTGTGGTCGGGGAGTGTGGAAGGACCACTTTGGGGAATAGACAATAATTCACTCCTGCGATACCCTGACTCACTCATACGCTTATCAATTTCTTTGATTACCTGGTTTTGCTCAACATCTCGTAAATGAATTATTGACGCAAATAAACCCATATTTAGCCTCCATCATTATTATTTGGGTTGGAAACACACCCGTTCGCGTCTATTTCCTTTTGCCTGATTTTATTTTCCTTAAATCATATTAAGTCATTTTATCCGGAAGTGTCAATTTATTTGGCCAGAACTCAACTTTAATTATCCGTGGGCTGTTAGAATGCAGTGAGTTATTAGCCCAGGATACTTGGCAGTAATTCTGGCGCCAAAGACGCCATCAAACTGCCAGAGTATACTTTCTTAAATGTCTTGATTTATACATAATCCTAAGTAAACTAATTAATATGTACGACAAACTAAGAAAAATAATCTCGGCGGAACGGATTTCCAGGTTGCCTGAGGACCGGTTAGCCGCGTCTTACGACGCCTCCAAACTCCAGCATCTGCCGGACATAGTTGTTAAGCCGCTTAATGCCGCCGAGATATCCGATGTCCTTAAGATTGCCTCGGAGCACGCTACCCCGGTCTACCCGCGGGGTGCGGCCAGTTCCGTTACCGGCTCGGCCGTGCCGGTCAAGGGCGGGATTGTCATAGACCTGTCTTTAATGAACCGTATCATAGAGATTAATCCGGTTAACTTCACGGCCGTGGTTGAGCCGGGTGTGGTCTGCGCTGATTTTCAGAAGGCGGTCAGCCGGCACGGCCTGTTTTACCCGCCTGACCCGGCCAGCGCCGATTTCTGCACCCTGGGCGGCAATGTTGCCTGCGGCGCCGGAGGCCTGCGCTGTATCAAATACGGCACCACCAGGGATTACGTGCTTGGGCTGGAAGCTGTCCTGCCCAGCGGTCAAATCATCCATACCGGACGCAAGACGCTCAAGCGCTCGACCGGCTACGACCTGGCCCGCCTGTTTATCGGTTCCGAGGGAACCCTGGGCATCATCACCCAGATAATCCTGCGGCTGGTGCCCAAACCGCAGTCCGAGGCGACTTTCTTTATATTTTACGATAATGAACCGGCGGCCGTAAAGCTGGGGTTGGATACGCTGGCCAAACGGATATTGCCCCGGGCCATAGAGTTTATGGACGCTTCATCGCTCAAGGCGGTTACAGCATATCTTAAAGATATTGATTTTGGTAAATCCGAAATCCGAAATCCGAAATCCGAAATTGGGAGCGGGATTTTGATAG
This sequence comes from Candidatus Brocadiia bacterium, assembly GCA_041658285.1. Taxonomy (NCBI): domain Bacteria; kingdom Pseudomonadati; phylum Planctomycetota; class Candidatus Brocadiia; species Candidatus Brocadiia bacterium. The sequence goes on along the minus strand of JBBAAP010000001.1, from coordinate 283,974 downwards.
AGCTGGACGGCGACCCGAACGACTTGGCCGGCCAAGCCAAGGCGCTGGAGGAATTAATCAGCCAGTCAAGGCCGGGCAAGATGCTCCGGGCAAACGGCCCGGAAGAAGCCAAATCGCTCTGGGCCATCCGCAAGGCCGTTTCTCCGGCGCTTTATTCCATCACCGCCCAGAAGGCCAGTGAGGACATCTGCGTGCCGCGTGACCAAATCACCCATATCCTGGCCGTGATTAAGTCCATAGAATCAAAATACGGAATCCCCATTGCCACCTTCGGCCATCTGGGCGACGGCAACCTGCACGTTAATTTCCTTATCTCTAACGAGGCACACAAAACATCGTTGGAAAAGGCGTTGGACGAACTCTTTACCGAGACCGTTAAGTGCGGCGGAACGCTTTCAGGCGAGCACGGCATCGGGCTGACCAAGTCGCGTTTCCTGGCGCTGGAGCTGAGCGCCGCCGAGATAGAGCTGATGAAGCAGTTGAAAACACTCTTTGACCCCAAGGGGATAATGAATTCCGGCAAAATATTCCCCGCTGAAACCACGAATGCACACTAATAAACACGAATAATTTAGTGTTAATTCGAGTTTATTCGTGGCTAATTAATAATGAGATTAGACCCTCAAGTTTTAGAACAGTGCGCTAAATGCGGCCAGTGCCGGTCGGTCTGCCCGGTATTCGCCGCGCTTAAAGATGAAGCCCTGGTGGCACGCGGACGCATTGCCTTCCTTAAGGAACAACTGCCCATCCATTCCAGCCGGTCCCGTGAGATTATCAACTCCTGCCTGATGTGCCTGCGCTGTGAGGATAATTGCCCGTCATTGGTTGAGACCGGCAAGGCCTTCAAGTCCGGCCGGGCCCGGGCGGTCCGTCAAAAGGGACTGCCTCTGCCGGTATGGCTCGGGTTTAACTGGATTCTGCCGCACCGCTGGCTCTATGACCTGTCGATTTGGGTAATGAGTCGGATTATTCCTATTTGGAAATTTGTAGGGGCAACCCTTGCGGTTGCCCGAAATAAGGCAGGCGCGAGGCCTGCCTCTACAGGGTATGCCCGTCCGCCGCTCCGGCACCTGCCTCTGGCGCTGGGCGAGCTGACTGCCAAGATACCGCGGCTGGCTAAGAAACCGGCGCTGGATTCATATTTGCCACAGAGCCACAGAGGCAATAAGCCAAAGGTGGCTATATTCGTCGGATGTGCCATAAATTATATCTACCCTGAAGTGCTGGGCGATATCATCAAGGTGCTGGATAAGATGGGCGTGTATTACTATATTCCGCAGGACCAGTTATGCTGCGGACTGCCGGCATTGCTTTCGGGTGATGTCCGGACCGCCCGGAAGCTGGCCCAACATAATATCAAAGCGCTTAAGGACGCTGACATCGTCCTGACCGCTTGCGCTACCTGCGGCCGGATGCTTAAAACGGAGTATCCTTTGTTACTAGCTACGGAGGCTCAGAGGACACAGAGCCATCCTGAGATAATGGATGTGATGGAATTCTGCCTGGCTGAGAATAGAATTAATTACTCCAAACCCAGCGCTCCGAACTCTACATTATACCACGAGCCTTGCCATTCCACCTGGAATAATTCGCCGGAGATGATAAGGTCGTTCCTGCGCAAGGAAACTGCCTATCGTGAATCCGAGGCCGACCTGTGCTGCGGCGGGGGCGGGTTGTTCGGTTTTAAGTATCCGGAGCTGTCCCGGCGCATCGGCCAAGCCCGGCTGGACGGTATTGTCAAATCCAATCCCGATGTTGTGGTCACCAACTGCCCGGGCTGTATGATGCAATTGGAATACCTGCTCGGTTCGGCTGATAAGGGCCGGGTCAAGGTCCGCCACGCCATTAGCGTATTGGCTGATACTGTTTAAGAAATCCGCCATATTAAACCACTGAGGGCACTGAGAACACTGATTATTTTATTAATATACCACGAAAACTCGAAACAGTACTCTGGCAGTTTGAGTGTTAGCGAATTATACTCCAGCAGTTTGAACGTTAGTGAATTACTGCTGGGTATCCTCGGCTGTAACGCTCCTTTGTCGCTAACAGCCGATGGACTGCTAGGTATAGTCGGCTGATAACTCACTATGTTCTAACAGCCAAACTATCAAAACACGAAATTTAGTGCTTTCTTACTTTCGTGTCTTCGTGGTAAAATTAAAAATCAGTAGTTTTAGTGGTTATATTTGAAGTATTCGGGTGTAGGAAATTTGGTTGACATAAGCGGTCTACTAATCTAAATTAATACTTGATTAAAATCAGATAAATCAGCTTAATCTGCTTACAAAAATGGATTCAAATAGGATAAAAGTATTATCACAGCTGCTGGCAGACAAAATAGCGGCTGGTGAGGTTATCGAGCGCCCGGCCTCGGTGGTCAAGGAGTTGATAGAGAACTCGCTCGACGCCGGCGCCCGGTCCATCGAGGTCTATGTCGAAGAGGGCGGCAAGCGGGTCATCCGCATCACCGATGACGGACGGGGTATCCTGCCGGACGACCTGCCGCTGGTATTCAAACAGCATTCGACCAGCAAGATAGATACCGAGGAAGACCTGTTTGCCGTCCGGACATTCGGGTTTCGGGGCGAGGCGCTGGCCAGCATCGGCGCCATCGGGCAGGTCAGGCTGGTGTCCCGGACGGCTGACCGGACCGAGGCATACGAGATTACCGCATCAGGCGGACAGGTGACCGAACCCAAGCCGACAGCCGGCGCGCCCGGCACAAGCATCACCGTGGAGAACATATTTTTCAATACCCCGGCCCGGCGCCGGTTCCTCAAAAGCCCGCCCGTGGAGCTGGGGCATATCACCGACGCGGTCACCCGTTTTGCACTGTCGCACCCGGAGGTGCGCTTTTTGCTCAAGCATCAGGATAAGCAGTTAATCAACCTGCCGGCGACCGATGATTTGATGGAGCGCATCAGGCAGTTTTTCGGCACTGACACGGCCGGCCAGCTGGAATACGTCGAATACCGGTCCGAAGGCCTAAGCATCAGGGCGTATATGTCGCGCCCGGAATATAACCGGCCTAATTCCAAATACCAGTTCTATTACGTAAACCGCCGTTACATCCGCGACCGAGTCATCAGCCGGGCTATCGGGCAGTCGTATTATTCGCTGATACCGTCCGGCCAGTACCCGTTCGTGGTCTTGTTTATCGATATCGACCCGTCGCAGGTGGACGTTAACGCCCACCCGACCAAGATAGAGGTGCGTTTCCGCAACGCCTGGCAGCTACACGACCGGATTATCTCGACTATCAGGGGCAAACTGGTTGGCGAGACACAGACACATCAGACAAATGATGGCCGGCCTTTAGAGGGGATTAACACCATAGAGCCGGGCGGCGTGATACCTCAGGAATCAGTACAGAGCGGGACAATGAAAGCGATGATGGATTTTTTCGGAGGCAAGGATGTTGGTCAGCCGGTTAGTTCATATCCGGACACAGAGACCAGCGGGCAAGAGAATCGATGGACCGCTCGGCTGCCTTTCATACAAATCCACAACTCTTACATTATAATGGAAGTCCCGGACGGCATGGCCATAATAGACCAGCACGCCCTGCACGAGCGCCTGCTTTATACGGCGTTTATGGAACAGTTCTCGGCCGGCAGCGTCCTAAAACAGCGGTTATTGCTGCCGCAGTCGGTCGAGCTGACCCATAAGCAGTTCCTGCTGGTCCGCGAGGCGGCGGAGTATCTGAAGGATATCGGGCTGGAGGTCGAGGAGTTCGGCAGGAATACCGTTCGGATACTGGCCGTGCCGGCGTTGCTGACAAAGATTGATATGGCCGAGTTTATCAAATCACTGCTGGACGAGCTGGCTGATGATGACATATCAAAATCAGACCGAACCAAGGTCCTGGACAAGATGGTCAAGATGATGGCCTGCAAGGCGGCCATCAAGGCCGGCGACCCGATGTCCGGGCAAGAGATAAAAGCTCTGTTGGATTTGGCTGAAAAGAGCGGCTACAAAGCCACCTGTCCGCACGGCCGCCCGGCCATATATAAGCTGACTAAAGACCAGATAGGCAAGTTCTTTAAGAGGTAGGATATTTTACTTATTCTCCACGCTTAAGGCCTGGAGCGCTTTTTGGGCCCGGGTTATCAGGTCGTCGTCGTGGATATCCAGCAGGGCTTTGATATCGGCGATGTTTTCCTTTGGCACCTGGTCTTTCTGCTTTAACGCCACCAGCGCTATCCCGGCGATGCCGCGCAATTGCTGGCTTTTATCCTTGAGCAAAGCTATCAGGTCCGGTATGGCGTCTTTGGCGTTCATATCGCCCAGGGCCAGGGCGGCCATGCTCCGGACAAAGGCGTCGGTCTTGAGAATATTCAAGAGGTCGGGGATGGCCTCGCGGGCGTTGAGTTTGCCCAGCGCCCGGACCACGGTTTTCCTGATATCGACATCGCGGTCGGACAGTAGCTTTATCATATCGGGCACCATATCGCGCGCGCCCAGGTCGCCCAGCGCCCCCAGCGCTGCCTGGCGGATGGTGGCGTGCTCTTCCGGGTTCTTGGCCAGCTTGGTTATCTTCATGGTTGATTCCTTGGCGCCTAATTTACCCAAGGCGTAAACAACGTTACGTTTCATGAGCGTATCGATGTTCTTATCATCGAGCATCTTGGTCAGTTCGGTATTGTAGTCCTTGACGCCCATCTTTGACAGGGCGTTGACGGCGGCCTTTTTCATGTCCTCGGACATCTCTTCCTTAAAGAGTTTGTAGAGTTCCGGGCTGAACTTCTGTGATTTTAGCTGTCCCATCACGGACATGGCGGCCAGTTTGACCTCGTAGTCATCGTCTTTAAGCAGTTTTATCAGGTCGTTGACAGAATCTTTGTCTTTGGCATCCATATCGCCCAGCGCCCGGACCGCAGCCACGCGCACATCGATTATCTTTTCCGAGAATATCAGTTTTCGGATATCCGGCGCTGATTCCTTGGCGTCCATCTCGCCCAGCGATTTTGCGGCCGATACCCGGACGTCGGTATCGCGGTCGCTGAGTTGCTTGACCAGCTCCTTGATTTTGGCTTCGCGCTCGGCCTTGGGGTCGGGTTTGGCCGGCGCTTTTTTCTCCTCGGCCAGGATAAGCCCGGGCCAGAGGAATATCATAACTATCAGGATTGATAATAATTGTTTCATCGAGGACAGCATATGAATAATAGTGCGGGTGTCAATGATTTTATCGCCGCGGACAGTAAAGACCTTATTTTCTGGACAGTCCGGTCCGTATGTGATACCAAATTGAATATGTTTACGACCATTAAAGACATCCTGCCCGGAGTGACCCTGCATCTTCATCCGACGGATAAGTTTAAGACCATCGTGGCCAAGCTTTTCGTCCGCCAGCCGCTGGTTAATAGCTTTGAGGCGACCCTGAACGCCATGCTCTTGAGGGTGATGTCGCGCGGTTCCGGTAAATTCCCCTCGATGCGCAAGATGAGCGTATTTATGGAGTCGCTTTACGGCGCCTCATTCGGCAGCGATATCTCCAAGATAGGCGAATACTCCATCCTGGAATATTACATCGAGTTCCTCAGCCCGAGTTTTGTCCAGTCGCGCGTTTTACGCTCCAAGATGACCCAGAAGGCGTTTGGGTTCATTAAGGATATGCTTCTTAACCCGCTGACTGAAGGCAAGAAGCTCCGGCCGGATTACTGCAAACAGGAACAGCAGCAGCTCAAGGACTTTATCGAGGGCTTGTTCGACGACAAGATGTCCTTTGCCGAGGAGCGCTGCACCCAGGAGATGTGTAAGACTGAGCCGTACGGGATATTCGAATACGGCACGATTGAAGACATTGCCCGGGTAACCCCGGAGTTATTATACCAACACCACCGCAAGGTATTGGTTAGCGCGCCCATAGAGATATTCGCGGTCGGGCAGTTTAAGCCGGAACAGCTGGCCAAGGCCGTGGTTTCTATTCTCAAGCCGTTCAAATCGCTTCATAAGGATATTAAAGATACCAAAATAACAATCAAGAACCCGCCGGCGCCGGCCGAGCCGCGGGTCATCAAGGAGAATCAGCCGATTGACCAGGGCAAGCTGGTTATGGGATTGAGGACGGATACGACCTGGAAGGACGACGATGTATTTAATCTTATGGTGGCCAATGGCGTGTTGGGCGGATTCCCGCATTCCAAACTATTCCGCAATGTCAGGGAAAAGGCCGGGCTGGCTTATTTCGTCTTTTCCATAATCGAACGGACCAAGGGATTGATGATGATCAAGGCCGGCATTAACCATGACAAGTTCGATCAGGCTGTAGCCATCATTAAGGAGCAGATTGAGGCATTGAAGCAGGCAGACATTCCGGACAAGGAGTTGTCCGACACCAAGAAGTCCATTATCACCCGCCTAAAATCGGTTGAAGACACGGCATCGGCCATGATTAATTTTTACCAGGAGCTTATCCTGAACGGCCGGACCGGTATTTCCATCAAGGATATCATCGGGCGGATTGACGCTGTCAGCAAGGATGACGTGGCCGCGGCGGCCCGGAAACTCAAATTAGACACGATATATTTCTTGACTTCGAATAAATAATCAGTAATTTGGGGGCCTTAATAGTTTATAGTTCAGAAATGTCGGTATTCCGTCCCCGCGGTAATAAGCCGCGGCGCCGGTTAACTGACAGCAAGTAAAGGAGCGCGAATATGGCGACAGAAAAAGGTTATTGCGTGAAATGCAAGGCTAAAAGAGACATCAAGGACGCCAAAGTGGTGACGATGAAGAACAAGAGACAGGCTATGAAGGGCAAATGCCCGACCTGCGGCACAGGCATGTTCAGAATCATGGGCAAGGCCAAGTAATTTAAGGATAAATACCCTAAGACCATCATCAGGGCGCGGCCTCCGGCATAATGCCGGAGGCGCCCCTGCTATCAAGATTCTTCCCGGAACGGAATTATTGCCTTTATTAATTAAACTATTCATTTTGTGAAGGAGCGATTATGAGTTATTCCAAGATGCCGATGTATATCTTTGTCACGCTCTTGAGCCTGGTGTTGACGTTTGCCTGCTATGAGATGTTGGCCAAACGCAAGCCGGATATGGCCGTCAAGGGCGACCTGAAAGTGGTTTATAACCACTACAAGGAAGAGGACGCGGGTTACCAGTACCGCTTCTTCATCAACGCCTCGACCCAGAAGGGGCAGATACCGCTGGATGGCGCCAAGGTTTACTGGCTTAAGGACGAGGAATTCAAGGCCAAGTATCCCAATATCCAGAAATCTGATTTCAAGATTGAATTAATGAGCCCGACCGAAAAGGGCAGGTTTTATGCGCACCAGCTGCCGACTATGGAAAAGAACCACAAAACATATTTCTTTATCGAGGTTACGGACAGCCAGAATAACGTGGTTGTTATGCCCGAGAGCTTCCTGACCACCAAGGTGCCTTATCACGTGTCGTTTAAACAGGATCCAAATACCTTTGGTTTGACCGTGCATATCCTGCTGATGATTGTGGCGTTGTTCTTCTTGTTACACGGGTTCTATTATGCCTTCAATTATCTGTGGAACAAGGTTGACTGGAGCTTCAATAAGGCGGTTTCCGGTATCGCTTGGGGTCTTTTATGTTATGGTATTTCGGCATTCCCACTGGGCATCTGGATCGAGTACGAAAAGTACGGGACATACTGGACCGGTTTCCCGCTGGGTTGGGATATGACCGACAGCAAGACGCTGTTTAATTTTGCTTATTGGTTTGTTGTAATAATCCTGGTAAAGGGTTCGGTCTTTTCCAATAACCCCCAGAAGAACCTGGTCAGCTACAAGACTTTTGCCTGGCTGACCGTGCTGGGCGGAATTCTGACTATGGTTGTCAGGTTTGCAATAGGGCATGGTGATATTTAATAATTAAATAATATAAAATACAGGAGGAATTATGTCAGAAGAAACCACAAAGAAATTCCCGCGCTGGCCGCTTTATGTAACGTTAGGGATAGGTTTGCTTATCGGTTTTGTCTATTCGTTTGGAATGCTTATGGCCGTGACCAGCCGCCACAAGACCAAGGATGTCGGTTCATTCAAGATGGAATACAGCAACCGGGGAGAGTTTTATGAGGGTAAAGATGCCATCATAAACCTTTTGGTTACTTCAGATAATAAGCCCAAGGATGTGAAGCTGGCCTATTACAGCCTTAACGTTGAAGAAGCCCGGCCGACTATGGTTTTCAAGACGCCGGCGCCCAAAAAACCGTTTAACCTGGCGCCCATGTACCCGGCCGGTAATACGGGATTTTATACGGCAACCTTAGTCGGGATGAAAATGGATGAGCAGTATTATTTTTACATTATCATGACCGATGATGCCGGCGCCAGCCACATTTATCCCAAAGGCGCCGATGCCCCGGACGCCAAGATAGAAAATATTACTTTCCGAAGAGAGAGTGTTTTGTGGGTGACCGCGCTTCATATCGCCATGATGGTCATGACCGTATTGTTCCTGCTGCATATATTATATTACGGGTTGATGCATCTGGCTACCAGCCAATTCCCGATAATGAAGGCGGTTCTTTCCTCGTTTTGGGCTAACCTGTTTTTCTTCATTACCAGCTTCCCGATAGGATGTTACGTAGCCTATGTTGCCTACGGTCGGCCCTGGACCGGCATACCCGAGGTGATGGACCCTAATGACGTGGATAATAAGAGCCTGATGATATTCGTCTATTGGGTGGTTATACTGATACTTATCAAAGGTGTAGGCAGCGGCAAGAACAAGATATCTAGCAAGGCCTTTGCGGTGTTGAGCATTCTGGGCTCTATCCTGACAATCTACTTCTTCCTGAGCGGTGGCCATAATTAGTGCCAGTAGGAGCGAAGCGACGTACTGGCACTTATCCAGTTATTTCAAAGAAATAACTGGGTTAGAGCTAGCAAAGCGAGTTACTGGTTTTTATCCCATACACGAAGTGTATGGGGTTAGGCCACTTCGACCGAAGGGAGTTAGTGGTATTAATATGTCCACAGATACATGAACCTGGGCGTATCCATTGAAAGTCCGGAATTTTCAGGCAGCAGGCTGATAGACGGTTTTAAATTCTGCATTTCTGAAAGGAACAGCTCGCCGAACGACCAGCGTTTTTTATAGCGGATTACCCGGGCATTAGTCAGGTTGGCCAGCTTCTTGGTCGCTTCAAATGCGTCATTAAAGTCACCCAGTTCATCGACCAGCCCGTGTTCGAAAGCCTGTTGTCCCGTATAGATGCGGCCGTCGGCCAGCTGGAGTATTTTTTCCTTGTCCAGGTTCTTGCGTCCCTCGACTACCACGGATACGAATCGGTCGTACATCTCCTTGATGATGGCTTGGGCAATCTGTTTCTCCTCATCGGTTATCTGTCGAGTGGGTGAGAACATATCCTTCTTGGCGCCGGATTTGAAGATGACTTCCTTGACGCCGATTTTCTTGAAGAGCTCTTCCATATTAATCAGCCCCATAATCACGCCGATACTGCCGGTGATGGTTGTCGGCCGGGCGACCACCCGGTCTGTAGCCATAGAGATATAATAACCGCCCGATGCGGCTACGCTGTCCATGGAAGTGATGATTTTAACTTCGGGACGTGCTTTTTTGAACCGCAACAGTTCGTTATAAATCTGGTCGCTTTCGGTTATGCCGCCGCCCGGGCTGTTGACTTCAAGTATAATCGCTTTGACATCATGGTCATTCTTGGCCATTTCCAGGGATTCCATGACCGTGCTGACCGGGTCTAATCTCTGGTTGAACATCGATGGAGCTGAATCTCTTATAATTGGGCCGGACACGGTGATGCAGACTATCTTGTGGTCGGCCGAGTTGTCGCCGTGAACGAAGGTTTCATTGAAATCGCTTTTGTTATACTGCCCGACGCTTCCGACTTTAGCTGCTAATGCGATAAGCAGGATAAAATTACCCAGTGCGCTGAATACCAGCAGTATGCCCAGGATTATTGATATCCAGAAGCTAGCTGTTTTTCCTTTGCGTATTTCGGGCTGGATCATCCCGGTATTTGTGGTATCGTTCATATAATCCTCCGTTCGGAATCAGTTAGTCCCGCTTGTCGGGATGATATTTACTGGATACTGCCTTCGATAGTTTTTTCCTTCTCCTTGAAATCGGTGATTAATGTCCGTGAAGAAAGCATCAGTCCGGCGATGCTCGAAGCATTCTGGATGGCGCTTCTCAGGAGCTTGGTCGGGTCGACGATACCGGCCTTGATCATATGGGTATATTCGCCCGAGAAGGCGTCAAACCCGATGGGGTCGTCATCCTTTGATTTCTCTTTGAGGTCTTCCACGATCATGGCGCCGTCGCGGCCGCTGTTGTCGGCAATCTGGCGGAGCGGTATTTCCATTGCCTGGGCTACGATAGTTATGCCCATACGTTCGTCCGGGTTTGATGTTTTCTCTTTCAGGTCTTCCAGCGCCGGCAGGCATTTTAGGTAAGCCAGTCCGCCGCCCGGCAGATAACCTTCATCCCGGGCCGCTCGAGCCGAGTTTACCGCGTTTTCAATGACCGATTTCTTCTCTTTTATCATCGTTTCCATCAGCGCGCCGACCTTAATGACCGCTACGCCGCCGACTAATTTAGCCAGCCGTTCCTCATATTTTTCCCGGTCATAATCCGAGGTGGTGGTTTTAATCAGGTTGCGTATCTGAGCCACGCGTGCCTCGATTTTCTTCTTAGCGCCGGCGCCTTCGACGATGTAGGTATTGTCTTTATCGATTTTGATACTTTTAGCCTTGCCTAGGTTATTGACCGATATTTCTTCTAGCTTAGCTCCCAGTTCCTCGGAGAAGAACTGTCCGCCGGTGACTATGGCGATATCTTCCATAATGGCTTTCTTGCGGTCTCCGAAAGCCGGCGTCTTGACGGCGCAGCATTTCAAGCTGCCCTGGAGTTTGTTGATGACCAGGGCCGTAAGCGCCTCGCCTTCGATTTCCTCGGCCACTATTAATATTGATTTTCCGGTCTGGACCACCTGCTCCAGAAGCGGCAGCATTTCCTGCAGATTGGTAATCTTTTTTTCGTAGAGCAGGATATAGCAGTCGTTCAAGACGCAGGTCAGATTCTCCGGGTTGGTTACGAAATACGGCGAGATGTAGCCCTTGTCAAACGATAGCCCTTCGGTGAATTCCAGGGTGGTTTCCCGGCCTTTGCCTTCATCGACCGTAATCACGCCTTCTTTGCCGACTTTAGTCATCGCTTCGGCGATAAGCTTGCCGATTTTCTCATCCCGATTGGCCGAAACGGTAGCAATATTCTGGTAATCTGATTTTTCGGTGGCCGGTCTGGACATTTCTTTAAGCGTGTCTACTATTGTGGACGTGGCTTTTTCTATGCCGTTTTTGAGCCCGACCGGATTAGCGCCCGAAGTCAGGTATTTAAGTCCGGATTCGTATATGGCGTAAGCCAGCAGGGCCGAGACAGATGCGCCGTCGCCTATGACGTCGGAAGTTTTGGAAGCGGCCTCGCTGATCATTTTGCTTCCCATGTTCTCGAACGGATCGGGTAGTTCTACCTCTTTAGATATGGCATTGCCGTCCTTGATGATTTCCGGGTTACCGAACGACTTATCCAGCAGGACGTTCCGCCCGGTCGGGCCAAGGGTTATTCTGAGTGTATCGGCCAGGGACTTGGCGCCTTTAAGTATTTTTTGGTGCGCTTCGTAATCGAACATTAGTTGCTTAGACATAGTTTACTCCTTCAGGTTCATGGGTTTACGAGTTCATAAGATAGTTCATTTTCGAGCCGATGAACTCGTTACCCGCAGACTTTTATTATTATTCTATCCGGGCCAGGATTTCGTCTTCCTTCATTATGATGTAAGTTTTCTCGTCGACCTTGATTTCTGTTCCGGCGTATTTGCCGAATATGACGGTATCTCCTTTTTTTAGGATCAGAGGAGCTTTTTTACCGCTGGTCATAATTTTACCGGAGCCGGCCGCTACGACCTCGCCCCTCTGGGGTTTTTCCTTGACTGTATCCGGCAGGATGATTCCGCCGGCAGTGGTAGTTTTTTCCTCAAGTGGTTTTATCACGATTCTGTCTTCTAACGGTCTGATATTCATATTTAATCTCCTTTGACCCCCGGCTAATGGCGGGGAGAATAATTTTAATCCATACCCATTCCGCGCATATCCATGCCACCCATATCGGGCATACCACCCATATCGGGCATACCACCCATTCCGGGCATTCCACCCATACCAGGCATACCGCCCATGCCGGGCATTCCGCCCGGAGGCATCTGCGGTCCGCCCCCATTTTTTTCCTTGATATCGGTGATTGCGGCGTTGGTGGTTAAAAGCAGTTCAGCTACGCTGGCCGCGTTTTGTAATGCAGTCCGAACTACCTTGGTGGCGTCCAGGATGCCTGCTTCGGTCATGTTGCGGATTTCGCCGGCTTGGATATCAAATCCCCAGTCTGGTTTAGTGGATAAGTTGAGTTTGCGTCGTATTGATGACGGTTCGCGTCCGCTGTTTTCAATGAGTTGGCGGAAGGGCAGTTCCAGGGCTTTTCTGATGACCTCGACGCCAATCTGTTCGTCGCCTTCGAACTTAAGTTTATCCAGCGCGCTGGTGATACGGAGCAGCGCAATTCCGCCGCCCGTGACTACGCCTTCTTCCAGGGCCGCCTTAACGGCTGACAGTGCCGACTCAGCCCGCTCTTTCTTGCCCTTGAGTTCGGTTTCGGTGGACGCGCCTATGTTTATCTGTGCGATTCCGCCGCTGAACCGGGCCAGTCGTTCCTGGAGTTTTTCCCGGTCGTAATCGGAATCGCTTTTGGCCATCTCTGACCTTATTTTTTCGGTACGTGCTTTAATTTCCTTGGAAGTTCCGGCGCCTTCGACGATGGTGGTATTTTCCGAATCGATAATGACCTTGCGGGCTGTGCCCAGGTATTCCTTAGGCAGTTTCTTGATGTTTACGCCCAGGTCTTTGAATACGGCCTTGCCGCCGGTCATTATAGCGATGTCTTCAATCATTTCCTTCCGGCGGTCGCCGTAACCGGGCGCTTTGACCGCGGCGCATTCCAGCGTGCCTTTAACTTTATTGACGACCAGCGTAGCCAGGGCATCGCCTTCAATGTCCTCGGCGATAATAAGAAGCGGGCGTTTTTCCTTGATGAGCGACTCCATCAGCGGGATTAAATCATTCTGGTTGGAGATTTTGTCTTCGTAGATAAGAATGTATGGGTTGTTCAGGATAACTTCCATCTTTTCCTGGTTAGTTATGAAGTAGGGCGACACGAAACCGCGGTCGAATTGCATACCCTCGACGATTTTGACATCGGTTTCGGTGCCTTTGCCTTCTTCGATGGTAATGACGCCGTCGGCCAAGACCTTGTCCATGGCGTCAGCTATGAATTTCCCGATGACCGGGTCGTTGCCGGCCGCCACAGTGGCTATCTGGTTGATTATTTTGTTGGTTTTGCTGCGTTCGACCTTGACCGGTTCTGATATCTTTTTAATTTCTTCGGTCAGTTTGGCGACAGCCTTTTTGATCCCCCGGCCTATGGCCATGGCGTTGCCGCCGGCGGTGACGTGTTTGAGCCCTTCGGTGAATATCGCACCGACCAGGATAACGGTAGTGGTTGAGCCGTCGCCGGTATCGTCATTTGTTTTAGAGGCGGCCGCTTTGACCATCTGGGCTCCCAGATTTTCTTGCGGGTCAATCAGATCGATTTCGTCTGCTACGCTGGCCCCGTCCCGGGTAACGGACGGGCTGCCCCAGCCCTTGTCAATCATCACCGCCCGTCCGGCCGGGCCATAGGTGTATTTAACCGCCCGGACCGTTTTGTCTACGCCTTTTTTAAGCAAAAGCCGTATCTGTTCATCGAAAACTACATTCTTTGACATGTTGATTCCTCCTATTAATATAAAATATTACAGTTTAAAACTCTTGAAATCCAATGCTGTTTCCACTTTGCCGGGCCAATGACTATGCACCTGATTGGTAATGTTATGTTCGTCGCAGACCGGATAAAGATGGGTCAGAATAAGCTTTCTCGGGTTTACTTCGGATGCTATCCGGGCCGAGGTCAGCGGTCTGAGATGGTAGGGCATAGCTACTTCATCCGGAGCCGAGGCCTCTAAGACCAGAACATCGGAGTTCTTGGCCAGCCGTACGATGTTCGGGCAGTATTCAGTATCGCCTGAATAAACCAGGCTTTTTCCGCCAGGAGTTGTCAGCCGATAACCTACGCTGTACTTTTCGTGCTTCATCTCAGATGATTTGATATTGAGATTGCCGACTTTGAAGGAACTTTCCAGTACTTCTTTAAGTGTCAATTTATAGGTAGTGGGTACGATCCACTTATAATAGAGGTTAAGGATATTCCGGTAGAATTTATTCAATCCCTTAGGCGCGATGATTGTCAGCGGGGCGGTTCGAAATCCGGTTTTATGGCTATTAATGAACTTTTGTGTTGCTCGGGTCAGACCGTTTTTTAAGGGCGATGTTATCTGGTAACGGGCTGTGAACAGGAACGTAATCAGGTCGCTGGTATGGTCCGGGTGAAAATGGGTATAAAGCAGGTGGCTAATCTGATGTGAATTGATGCCCAGCTGAGCCAGCTGCCTTAAGGCGCCGGGGCCGGAGTCCATAAGCAAACGGATGTTACCTGACTCAACCAGTATCCCGGGCGAAGCACGCCGAGTATAAGGTATCCCTGTTCCGGAACCAAGAAAAGTGACTTTCATAGACACGTTATAGTAATCAAAATCAGGCATTCTGTCAAGAAAAATTCCCAGACTGCCGCAGAGTTTATTATACAAGCAGGCGCAAAGAGAGGGACCTGTTTATTTGCCGGATGGCGCTGGTTCAACCACCGGCCTGGTCTGGACGGTAACATTCTTGATTACCATATCTTCCAGCGGCCGGTCTGGCGTTTTACCCTGTGATCCGCTGGTCGGGGCATTTCCGATGGTTTCCAGCACGTTGATGCCTTCCAGTATCTCGCCGAATACGGTGTAATTTCTATCCAAGTCAGGTCTTGCTTCCAGACAGATGAAAAACTGACTGCCGCCGCTGTCGTTGCTCTTACTTCTGGCCATTGAAAGCGTTCCCTTGAGATGCTGACGCTGGTTAAATTCGCCTTTTACATTATATCCCGGACCGCCCCGGCCGGTTTTTTCCGGACAGCCGCCCTGAATCATAAAATCCTTGATGACCCGGTGGAAAATCAGGTTATTATAGAAGCCCTTCCTGGCCAGTTGGATGAAATTTATTACATGGTTCGGCGCGTCCTCAGGGAAGAAACGAAGGGTCATATTGCCTTTGTTGGTTTCGATAGTAGCGGTCACTTCGTTGTTGTTTGATTTCATACCGGCCTTGGCCGCATCCTGGGCCGGCGGCAGGGATGCGAATGAGGCTACCTCTGAGTTGACAGTGTTAGGCCCGCCTTTATAAAAAGCTTTGGCTGTCCATCGCCCCTGTTTTATGGCCGGAATGGAAAATGTTATCTTATTTGTGCTGCCGGGCAGCCCGAACTTATCCAGAGTTATTTTTTCCATCTTATCGCGGGAATGCTCGTAAACAGAAGGATTTATAATGGTATAAGTGAAGCTGTACGGTTTACCCTGGTCCGGCGTATGGGATAGTTCGAACGAAACCGAGTCAACATCCAATATCGGCTTGATAACATCGGTCTTTTGCTGGGAAAGGTTGGCCAAAGTAAAGTTTATGTCAACATTTTCGCCCAGATTGACCATACTCTTGGGAATTTCTATGGATACTTTAAGAACCGGTGTTGTTGTTTTGATATTAGCGTTATCGTTTTCTTCGCTGTGGATATTCATATAAAATCCTCCGATGAGTACGGCTATTACGGTTGCTATGGTTAATCTTTTGAACATATAAATTCTCCTTTCAGTAAAAATATTATCAGCGGATGCAATCCGGAACTATTGATATGCTTCTTCCTCCAGATGGAGGATGGTTTTTAATTCCTCGTCTATCTTATATTTTATTATAAGGATGCCGACGCCATAGCCTATGGCAGCATAGATAAGTGTATTGATGAGGTAAACAATAAGATAGGGCAGGAATGAGTTGACATTATCGGCCTGTCCGATCAGGCTGACAAACAGGGCGCCCGGGATTTCCAGTAATCTGATAATCCAATCGGCGCTGTTGGGTTGCAAAATGCTCAGGTTAAAGTTCCAGACGGTGACAGATAAAGCGAATATTACATGGAGCACGCCGAAGGTTATGGCCGTCTTCATCGGATAGGCGGACGGTGAGGGCGGTGCCGCGGGCTCCGGTGCCTTTTTTACCTCTGGCGCCTTATGAGCGGCCGCTGATATACGGCTTTTACCTGGAAGTTTCATTGCCATAATTTAAGTTCCCATTTATAGCATATTTGCATTAATGTCAATAAAAAGTTGATTTTCCAAATGCAAAATATAGAATACGTATAATAAAAAATATGAAACTGATAGATACATTACCCGAAATGCCTTGCCGTCGGCCCGACTGCCATAAGGGCGATAACGGCAAGATACTGATGGTGGCCGGTTCTACCGGTATGTCCGGCGCGGCCTACCTCTGTTCTATGGGTGCTTTGAGGTCCGGCGCCGGGCTGGTCTACCTGGCCGTGCCTAAATCACAGCAGCCTATCCTGGCTTCCAAACTGACCGAGGTTATTACCTTTCCGATGCCCGAGACCTACGACGGCACCTTTGCTTATAAAGCCAAAGAGCGCCTGGTTTCTCTGGCTAGGGATATTGATGTTGTCGTGGTCGGTCCGGGCATATCGCGCAACAACGAGACCATCAAGCTGGTTCAGGATTTCCTGCTGGCCTGCCGGAAACCAGTAGTGATTGACGCCGACGGTCTTAACGCCATATCCGATGCTGAATATATTCCCAGGATGGTCAAGTCCATAGCTAATTCCATTATTCTAACTCCGCACGCCGGCGAAATGGCCCGTCTGATTAATAAGTCCGGCGCTTATGTCCAGCACAACCGCCAAAAAGTATCCGTAGAAACCGCTAAGAAACACCGCATTATCATAGCCCTCAAGGGCTATCAGACCATAGTCACCGACGGCAAGCGTATTTACATTAATGATACCGGCAACCCGGGCATGGCTACGGCCGGTTCGGGCGATGTCCTGACCGGAATCATCGCCGGTTTACTTGGCCAGAAGCTGCCCGATTTCCAGGCTACCCAGCTGGCTGTCTACCTGCATGGCAAGGCTGGAGACCTGGCCGCCAAAGACCTCGGCCAGCACTCGTTGATAGCCTCGGACCTCTTAAAATACCTGACCCGTGCGATGCGGACTTTATCTAAATAACCATTTGAATATAAATAGCTTTATTAGTTAAACCTATTGATTTCTCTTGACATCAGGCTTAATGGCTATACAATCAGCCAGTTAATTATGAAAATTTACCAAATAATATTATTGGTCGCGGTGTTTCTTATTATGCTGCCGGGCGCTTCCTGCCCGCCCCGGCCGCCGATTGCCCCGATTGAGACGCCGGAAAAGAACCTGCAGATATTCCGTGATGCCCTGGAAAAGGAAGACTACGGCACGGCTTATTACTGTATGTCGGAAAATACCCGCAGCCGCTATAAATACGGCGATTTCAACATGATGATGAAATGGACCATTTTCGGAGTGCTTATCCGGAGTTTGATGATAAACTGGGAAACGCAATCAATCGATTATTATAACGAAAAGGACAGTCGGACTGGACTAGACGTTCAGAAAGCCAAAGTAGTTCTGCGGCATTGGAAATATCCGGAATATTCCAAGACATTTACTTTCGTGTATGAGCCGGCATCGGCTGAGACCAAGGCGCTGGCCTGGCGGGTTGATTTCACCCTGGCCGGCATACTGGAAATGCCCCAGGAGGACGAGGACCGCTTGTTCCCGCCGCCAACTAAAAATGCAACCACGAAAGAAGGCGAATAAGCATTAATTGTGTACTTTATAATAAGACTATAGGAGAAAAAAATGGTTGACAGTAAAAAGTATTTGTATTTCTTCGGCGGTAAGAAGACCGAAGGCAAGGGTGCGATGAAAGACATCCTGGGCGGCAAGGGCGCTAACCTAGCCGAGATGTCCCGGTTGGGCGTGCCGATTCCTCCGGGATTCACCATATCCACCGCAGTTTGCCGCTTGTATTATGAAAGCGGCCAGAAATTCCCGCCGGCCCTGGAAAAGACATACATTAAATATATCCAGATGCTCGAATCGGCCACCGGCAAGAAGTTCAGCGACCCGGTCAATCCGCTGCTGGTTTCGGTCCGTTCTGGCGCCAAGTTTTCCATGCCCGGTATGATGGACACCATCCTTAACGTCGGCATGAACGACCAGACCGTCGAAGGGCTGGCCAAGCTGACCAATAACCCCGATTTTGCCTATGACTGCTACCGCCGCCTGCTGATGATGTTCGGTGAGGTGGTTTTAGAAATCGAATACGCCAAGAACCTGGGTATGTCCGAAGGCAGCAATAAAGATAAGGTTGCCAAGCTTAAGAAACTGATACTGGAGCGCTCAGGCAAGCCGTTCCCGCAGGACCCGCTGGTCCAGCTGTCGATGGCCCGCGACGCCGTATTCCGTTCCTGGCGCAATCCCCGGGCCAACGCCTACCGGGCTATGTACAAGATACCCGAAGAAATCGGCACGGCCGTAAATATCCAGACCATGGTTTTCGGCAATTTGGGCATGACCAGCGCCACCGGCGTTGGTTTCACCCGCAATCCGGCTAACGGAGAGAAAAAGTTCTACGGCGAATACCTGACCAACGCCCAGGGCGAGGACGTGGTGGCCGGCATCCGTACGCCCCAGCCGATTACCAAGCTGGCTGACGAAATGCCCGAGGCCTTCAAGCAACTGCGCGGTATCACCGACCGCCTGGAAAAACACTACCGTGACATCCAGGATTTTGAATTCACCATCGAAAAAGGCAAGCTCTATATGCTCCAGACCAGGAACGGCAAGCGTACCGGCTACGCCGCCATGCGCATCGCCGTGGATATGGTCGAGGAAAAATTGATAAGTATTAAAGAAGCCGTTTTAAGGATAGAACCGGACCAGATTAACCAGGTCTTGCATCCGATATTCGATTTGGAAGCAAGGAAAAAGGCCAAGGTCATCGCCAAAGGGCTTAACGCCTCACCCGGCGCGGCTTCCGGCAAGGCAGTGTTCAACGCCGTTGACGCCGTGCACCAGGCGCAGAAAGGCGAGCGGGTGGTGCTGGTCAGGATGGAGACGTCGCCGGACGACGTCGAGGGCATGATAAAGGCCAGGGGCGTTCTGACCGCCACCGGCGGAATGACCTCGCACGCCGCCGTGGTCGGCCGCCAGATGGGCAAGCCCTGCGTGGTTGGTTGTTCGGTCATCAAGGTCAGCGAAAAGCATAAGAGATTTACTTCCGGCAACGTTACCGTCAAGGAAGGCGATTTCATATCCATTGACGGCTCGACCGGCGAGGTGTTTCTGGGCGACATCAAGACCAACGATTCGGAAATAATGCAGGTGGTCAAGGGGACTCTGGCGCCTGAGAAATCAAAGATGTTCCAGGATTTCAACAAGCTCCTGAGCTGGGCCGACAAGTTCCGCACGCTGGGCGTCGAAGCCAACGCCGACATCCCGCGCGACGCCGATATGGCCATAAAATTCGGCGCCATGGGCATCGGCCTGTGCCGAACCGAACATATGTTCTTCGCGCCGGACCGCCTGCCCATTGTCCAGGAAATGATTCTGGCTGAAACCGAAGAACTCCGCCGCAAAGCGCTGAACAAGCTTTTGCCACTGCAAAGAGACGATTTCTTCAGGCTCTTTGACATAATGAAGGGCTATCCGGTGACCATCCGGATGATAGACCCGCCGTTGCACGAGTTCCTGCCCAAGCGCGAGGAATTGATGGTTGAAATCACCACCATCAAGTTCGAAGGCAGCCGCGAACCTGATGAAATCGTGGCCAAGGAAAAACTGCTCAAGCGCGTCGAAGAGCTGTCCGAGTTCAACCCTATGATGGGCCACCGTGGCTGCCGGCTGGGCATCACCTATCCGGAGATAACCGAGATGCAGGTCCGGGCCATTATCGAGGCCGCCTGCGCCGTGGCCAAGAAGGGCAAGAAGGTCCAGCCCGAAATAATGATTCCCATAGTCGGGCACGTCAACGAAATCAAGGACCAGAAGGCCATCGCGGTCCGCGTGGCCGAACAGGTAATGAAAGAGCAGTGCATCCGGGTCCATTACAAGGTCGGAACGATGATAGAAATCCCCCGGGCGGCGCTGACGGCCGAGAAAATCGCGCTCGAGGCCGAGTTCTTTTCGTTCGGCACCAACGACCTGACTCAGATGACCTTCGGTTTCTCGCGCGACGACGCCGGCCGGTTCATCAAATACTACGTAGCCAATAAAATACTTCCTTACGACCCGTTCGTCAGCATAGACGAAGACGGCGTCGGCCAGTTGATAGCTATGGCCGCGGCCAAGGGCCGCAAAGCCCGTAAGGGCATCCGCATCGGCATATGCGGCGAACACGGCGGCGACCCGCAATCCATCCATTTCTGCCATAAGGTCGGACTGGATTACGTCAGCGCTTCGCCTTACCGCGTGCCTATCGCCCGGCTGGCGGCGGCGCATGCGGCGCTTAAAGAGTAATAATTAACCACAAAGGCACAAAGAGCACGAAGGTAAATTATTCTTTGTGTCCTTAGTGTCTTTGTGGTAAAGGTAAACCTATGAAAAAAATGCTCGGTTACTTTATCAAAGGCCTGTTGTTCATCGTCCCGATAGCCGCTACGGTTTACGTGCTCTATCTGGTCTTTAACTGGGTTGATGGCCTTTTGCATATCCCTCTGCCCGGTGTTGGGTTTGTAGCCACCATTCTGCTGGTCACGGCGGTGGGGTATTTGCTTTCGGGCATTTTTGCCGGGAGCATATTGAACCTGATTGACAGGGCCTTCAAGCACATCCCACTGATAAAACTGATATATACATCCATCAAGGACCTGACCGGCGCCTTTACCGGAGAAAAGAAGATGTTTGACCGCCCGGTGCTGGTATCTTTATCTTCTGAGTCAAGTGTTAGAGTATTAGGCTTTATCACCCGTGACGACCTGGCCGAGCTGGGCCTGTCTGCGTCCCGCCCAACGGGACAGGCAGGGTTGGACCTTAAGGACCACGTCGCGGTCTATGTGCCCCAGGCATATAACTTCGCCGGCAACCTGATAATAGTCTGCAAAGACCAGGTCACGCCCATAAACAAGAACGGCCCGGAGGTGATGAAGTTCATCGTCTCGGCCGGTATCAGCGGCAGTTCTGCAGACGCTAAATAAGCTCGTTAGTGACAGTTCGAGCGAAGCGAGTTATCTGCCACGTTATCCCGACTATTCCGTCGGGACAATAAGTTTAATCCCAGTCAAATATGGTTATATTTCGTTGACAATTACCTCATTCGGTAATAAATTACCCGCATATGGCAGACAAACCCTTTGATGAAAACCTGTCCCATCGGATTGACGAGCTGGCCGAGCGCCTGGCCCGGATAGAAAAACAACTGGGCATCGAAAAAGCGCCTGAGCCGGCGGAACAAGCCCAAGTGGAAACGGTCGTAGCCAAGGTTATGGAATCACAGCCGACCACGGTTACAGCCGAGCCCAAGCCGGCCGGCGATAGCATCGAAACCAAAATCGGAATGAAGTACGCCAACTGGATAGGCATCTTCGCCCTGATTATCGGCGCCGGGTTCTTCCTCAAATACGCCTTCGACAATAAATGGATAGGCGAGACCGGCCGGGTGGTACTGGGCATCATCGGCGGGTTGGGACTGATAACCATCGGCCACTTCGCGGTATTACGCAAGTTCCGCGGGCCGGCCTTCGGATTGATGGGCGGCGGGCTGGCCATACTTTACCTGTCCGTCTTTGCGGCATTCTCCTTCTACGGCTTGATAGGGCAGAGGCCGGCCTTCGGATTCATGATACTGGTCACGCTCATAGGCATAATCCTGTCGGTCCGGTATTCGGCCGCGCCCATCGCCGTGCTGGCTCTTATCGGCGGATTCCTGACCCCGATAATGCTTTCCACCGGCATCGATAACCAGATTGCCCTGTTTTCCTACATCGCCATTCTTGACATCGGCATCCTGGCCACGGCCTATTTCAAGCGCTGGAAGTTTCTGGATTACCTGGCATTTTTCTTCACCATCGGTCTGTTCATCGGCTGGGCCGCCCAGCATTACCATATTGAGAAACTGCCCCGGACCGAGTTATTCATGTCCCTGTTCTTCCTGATATTTGCCTTCCTGTCATTCTTCTATAATATCGTTAATCGCAAGAAGACCGGCTTCGGCGACCTGTTCTTGCTGATATTTGTGCCGTTCCTGTATTACGGCGCCAGTCTGGGCCTGCTCTGGTCAGATTACGAGGCCTATATGGGCATATTCACCCTGCTGATGACCGGGGTTTATATGGGCCTGGGCCGTCTGGCCCAGATGCGTAATAAAGAGGACAAATACCTGGTGCTGATTCTGTTGGGCATCGCCCTGACCTTCCTGACCCTGGTCGTGCCCATCCAGCTGTCGCACAAATGGATAACCATCGCCTGGGTAGTTGAGGCCGTCGGCCTGGTATGGATAGGCTTCCAGACCGGTTCCTGGGCCACCCGCGTCGGCGGCATCCTGATTCTGGTATTCCTGGTATTCATCCGGCTGGCCGGATACGAATCGATGAACGTCAACGCCGTCGGCTTCATGGCTATCATCAACGAGCGATTCATCACCTTCCTTATAGCCCTGGCTGGATATCTGGGCGCGGCTTACATATATATGCGGCGCGCCCCGGCCCGGACCGAACGCAATGTTATGGTGCCGCTCTTGCTGGTGCTCAGCGTCGGCCTGGGATTCTGGATGATGACTATGGAGACCGTGGCCTGGTACCGCTATTGCGGCAAGGTGTTGCCCGAATCGATGATGCTTCGGACTCTTTCGGTCGAATGGGCCGTTTACGCGCTGGCGCTGTTGGTCATCGGCATCGCCCGGAAATCGGCGCTGGTCCGCTGGCTGTCCTTTGTCATGTTTGGCGTCACCATCGTTAAGGTCTTCCTGTTCGATATGGCCGGGCTGGAGCCGATATACCGGATAACCTCGTTTATGATACTGGGCATTATCCTGGTCGGGGTGTCGTTCTTGTACCAGAAGTTTTATAAGCGCCTGCAAAATTAACAAGGAGTCAGTTATGCTCAAACACACCACACTTAAAAAAATATCATTGATATGCCTGATGCTGGTTGCCGGCTGGGCGATGGCTGAGTTCAACGTCAAGGACTGGCAGTATTGCAAGCCTGTCGAAAACCCGGGTGGCGGCGCCGCCGGTTATGCCGGCATAACCGTTGACCGGGAAATATTCGCCGGCGCTAAAAGCGACCTGTCCGATTTGCGGATAATCAATAACCAGTTCCAGGAGACGCCCTACAAGGTCTTCGTTAACGCCCAGTCGGCGCAGGAAACCGATGTTTTAGCCAATATGTTCAACCGTTCCTTCGTGCCGGCCGAGCAGACCGTCTTTACGATGGACCTGGGCCAGGACATCACCCAGCGGCGCAACAACAGCCTGCGCATAGAGACCAAGGAGCAGAACTTCAGGAACCGGGTCGAGCTCCGGGCCAGCAACGACCAGCAGACCTGGTATATGCTCCGGAACGACTGCTACATCTTCGACTTCACCACCAACGATTACAAGTCGGCTTACACCGCGATGGAGTATCCGGAAAACGACTACCGCTACATCAAGGTCAGTATTATGGGGCAGGGGCCCAACCCCTTCGACGTCAGCCGGGCTACGGTGCACCGCAAGCTCAGCAAGGATGCCGAGGAATATTACCTGGCCGACATCAAAATCATCAGCCGGACTGCCAACAGCGTTCTTAAGGCCGGCGAGCTGATAGTCGATACGGGCAGTATCGGCCAGCCGAATTACCGGATGGAGCTCAAGCCCACCGGCGAGAACTACCACCGCCGGGTCGAAGTGCTAGGCGCCGACGAATTGGTGCCGCCCGCGCCTAAGGACAAACGCACCCCGCCCCAGACCGAGGTCTACTGGAATTCGCTCGGCTCCGGCTACATCTACGATTTCAACACCGCCCAGCTGATAACCCGGCAGGGCAAGCTGGGATACCGCGAAAACGGTTATCGCTATCTGAAGGTGCTGGTCTATAACTACGACGACCGTCCGCTGGAATTCCCGGACGGCTCCGTCAAGGTGGCTGGGGCGGTGCGCCGTATAGTGTTCGACTGCAAGACCGGCGCCGGGTATACCATTTATTACGGCAACAACTGGGCCCTCCGGCCTGTTTACGACATAGAAAAACTATTGCCTTATATGGGAGCAGTCCGGCTGAACGAGTTGAGTCTGGGCAAAGAGGCCAAGAACGCCCGATACCTGAACCTGCCGCCGGAACGGCCCTGGTCCGAGCGCAACGCCGTGCTGATGTGGGTGGTGGTTATCGTGGCCATACTGGTGATGGGCTACGCCATCGTCAAGTGGTCCAAATCCATCAAGCCGGAAGAACAATAGAAACTGACTCGATACGCCGGCGGATAAGCCGGGGAACGCGGGTTAATAGTAGCAGTTCAAAAATTATTAGGGGCGGTGGATACGCCTGATAGCTGGCGTTCCCCTAGCTCCGTGATATGGAGGATAAAAATGGTAAAACATATTGTCATCTGGGCGGTAAGCATCGGCTTGTATATTTTAGGGGTAGTCATACTTTATAAAGTATATGAGTCTATACCGTACTACTATACAAGTCCTTTCAACCTTGTAAAGACCTCTGGTATTTTAGGGTTTGTAATGATAGTATGGTGCTTTGCATTTATTATTTATGGCATAAGCGATATCCTTGAGTTCCGGGTGGGCAATATCGCGCCGATTAAAACCATTGCGGAACTGGAGCCGTTAATGGCAAAAGGGCAGTATGACGAGGCGTTAGAGCTCTGTGAAACATCCGAAAAACCATTGATGACGGTGGTTCTGGATGGTTTGGATAAAAAAGACAAGGGCAAAGATGCTATCGTCAATGCCATGGAGTTATCCCTGCAGGAAATGACATTCAGAATCAATAATAAACCCAATAAATACCTATTTGCCGGGATACTGGCATTACTTATAGGCGCATTCAGCACGGCATCCGGCATGATTGATATATTTTATAATCTATACTGCACAATGGGAAGTCCTCACCAGCTTAGTTATTCATTTGAAAAAATATTGATAATTATGACAATCGGACTAACCATATCGATGCTTAATATATTTTTATATCTGTTGTTAAGGATAAGGTTGAATTACTATGTTTTTAAGCTGGGCGCTGTCAGCCGGAAATTGATTGTCTTGGTAAAGTAAAGTGCGGCATTACAGGAAGTATTATGAGATTATTGGTGTTTGATAAAAATGATAACCAGAAGACTTGGCCGTATTATTTACCGGCCGGTATTATTGCGCTGTGCTCTGGAATCATATTGATAGTTCTTTTTATACTTGCCTCGGTAGCTATACGTTTTTGTAAAATCGGGCCGCGTATTTATTTGCCAATGGCATCAGCTTGCGCTGAAGATATGGAACCTGACCCGGATCATCTTTTGATCTATGTACCTCATATTAGTATGGAGAATGCTGTATGCCGGGACTGGATGTTTGAAAACGGAGAAGTCAAGAAGCTTTGCCACAACCTGGACCATTGGAAGGTAATCATTAAGGGTAAGATTATTGATAAAAAGGGAATTGAAGATGTCTTGTCAAAAGCTGCGGATAATGACCGGCCCGGCGGTCCGGGCACGCCTTCGAACAGCTCGATAATGATAAGGGCTGATGCCGGCGCGCCGTACTCACTGGTTAAAAAAATACTCCGGTCTGCCAAGGAAAATCTTATTTGGAAGATAGAATTAGCTGCGACAAAACCGCCGGGCTCTGAGGATTGATGAGGAAATATTCAATGACATCCAGAAATCAAATATTTGGTAAAAATATACCGGTGATACCGAATAGTGATAGCTACATTATTATTCTGGGCATACTTTTTGCGGTTCTGGTAGTTGTTGCCATAATAGGTTGTTTCTTTTCGTTTTCTTTCGTTTTTGGGAGTGGTCAACTCGAGGGGAGACTGTATTGTTATCTGCCTAAGAAGGTTATTGTTAATAGGCCGCCGGTTGTAAATAACGCGACCGAGGATGATGAGGATGATGTATTTAAGCCTAATGCTATTATTGATTATGATGAAGGCAAAAAAACATTAGTATTAATTAACCTAAAATATGCGAGTGAAAAAGAGCCTTTGCAAACAAGGATATTTATTGATGATACGGAGCTAAAAGATTGGAATGCGCTTTGTGATGAATTAAAATCTATGTATGGCGAATATAGGTCTAAAAATCTACGGGTGCAATTTACCATAAAGGCTGATGATAACGTTCCGATGCAGGCAGTGATTAATGCCCTGAATACGTGTAAAAAGGTAGGTATAGCTACTGTTAATTTGGACACGGATTAGCAGTTCATTTCAATCTACAATTGCAAATTTCCAGACCCTATTAGGGACACTTCGACCCAAGGGAGTTAGTGTCCCTTATCCTTGAGCATCGTGAATGGGATTCCCTGTCAATACTTCTACAAAAAAAAACTTCACAAATTCTCAATAATAAAATGTTCCGAAGGATTAGTGGCAGTTCGACCAAAGGGAGTTATCCCTAGACCCTGAGGGGTCTTGGGACAAGAACCCGTACGGGCTGCCACATTATCCCTGAGCATAGCGAACGGGGCTCGCGTAGCGCCACTTTTTCCGAGATTTTACGTTTAATATAAATAGAGGGCTATAGTAGACCCCGATGATGCTTTGCTCATCGGGATAAGAGCCAGTAAGTCGCTCTGCTCCAACTGGCTCTAATAATATATATAGAGGGATGCGTAATAGACTATGGACAATAGACATCAGACGATGGACAGAAAACAAGGGGAAATGGCGGGTTTCCCGACGAGTAGTCGGGATAAGGGGCGCTATAAGCATGCCGCCACCCGGTGACGGTATGATTGAGCGCCGCTGTGAGAGCGGGGTGGTTTTTATGACCTATTTTATGGCGGATTAGCGCTATGGGACATCCCATAAAGGCTATGGGACATCCCATAAGGGCTGTGGGACATCCCATAAGAGCTGTGGGACATCCCATAAGGGCTGTGGGACATCCCATAAGAGCTGTGGGACATCCCATAAGTGTTATGGGACATCCCATAAGGGCTATGTGAGATAGAACCTAAATAGGAAATGAAAGAAAGTGTCGCCACTCTACGAACCCTGACCTTACGGACCCTGACTGGTCCTCAGGGCGAGGACCCGGAACGGGCGGGTTCCAGAGCAAGAACTCGGAACGGGTTATGGCGTCATTGGTCTTGGGGACACTTCTCATCCCCTGTAACGCAGTAATTAAGCTCATTTCCGGGCGAAGTTTTCCTGAAATCACCCCCCCCCTTTTATTCCAAATCCTAATATAATGCATATTTGGCAGGGGGGTACCTATACCCTACCCCCACCCCCCTAGTACCCCCATCTATAACACCTATATGTCATAGTCCATAGCCTTATATCTAAAATCCGATAGCCTTATATCTAACACCCGATAGCCTTATATCTAACATCCGATAGCCTTATATCTAACACCCGATAGCCTTATATCTAACATCCGATAGCCTTATATATAACATCCGATAGTCTTATATCCAACATCCGATAGCCTTATATCCAACACCCGATAGCCTTATATCCAACATCCGATAGCCTTATATTTAACATCCGATAGCCTTATGTCTAACATCCGATAGCCTTATATCTAACATCCGATAGCCTTATGTCTAACACCCGATAGTCTTATATGTCATAATCCACAGGCCTATAATCAGCATTCTGCCCACCCTGGCATTTTATAATGGGGGGTATTCAGAAAAATAAACTAAATGATTTTTACCACGAAGGCACGAAACTATGAAACCACGAATGTAAATGAATCCTTGTATTTTTAGGCACTTGCATCTTCGCGGCTGCTATTTTTCTTGACCCTTGAGATAATCTGTGTACTATGTGGTTAATTACCCCATGCCTGATTGGCATGGGATAGTTATCCGTAAGTCTCTCGAGGCGCCTTTGGCGCCACTGCGAGGCTAACGGCTAATTGCCCCGTGCCAATATAGGCCACGGGATAGTTATCCGTAAGTCTCTCGAGATGCCTTTGGCATCACTGCGAGGCTAACGGCTAACTATGGAGTCTATTTATAAACCATCAGAGGTTGAACCGCGCATCCAGGCCAAGTGGGAGGCGCTGGGCATCGGCCGGGCCAAGGTTGCGGACCGGAAGAAGCCGTTCTCCGTGGTCATTCCGCCGCCTAATGTCACCGGCATTCTCCATATGGGCCATGTTATGGACGAGACGCCTCAGGATATCATAGTTCGTTTTAAGCGGATGCAGGGTTTCGAGACGGCCTGGGTGCCGGGCACGGACCACGCCGGCATCGCCACCCAGAATATGGTGGAGAAGAAGCTGGCCGAGGAGGGCGTCAAGCGCCACGACATCGGACGGCACGGCTTCCTTAAGCGCGTCTGGGAGTGGAAGGAAAAGTTCGGCGGCACCATCATACAGCAACTCAAGCGCCTGGGTTGTTCCTGCGACTGGGAACGCTTGCGCTTTACCATGGACGAACCGTACTCGGCGGCCGTGACTGAGGTATTTGTCCGGCTTTACGAGAAGGGCCTAATCTACCGCGGCGATTATATCATCAACTGGTGTCCGCGCTGCCAGACGGCGCTTTCGGACGAGGAGGTAGAGCACCAGGATATCGAGGGCGGGCTGTATTGGATTAAATATCCCATCGCGGATTCTCCTGAATTCATTACCGTGGCCACCACCCGGCCGGAAACGATACTGGGCGATACGGCCGTGGCGGTGCATCCGTCGGACAAGCGTTATAAAGGCCTGGTCGGCAAGACCGTGCTTTTGCCTATAGTTAACCGCCGGATACCTATTATTGCCGACCCGATGGTTAGCCAGGAGTTCGGCTCCGGCGCGGTCAAGGTCACCCCGGCGCACGACCCCAACGATTTCCAGCTGGCCGGGCGGCATAACCTGCCGTTCATCAAGGTTTTTGACGAGACCGGTCGGATGAACGAGAACGCCGGGCTTTACAAAGGGCTGGACCGGTTCGAATGCCGCAAGCGCATCGTTGCCGATCTGGAACAGGGCGGTCTGTATGAGAAGAAGGACAAGCACCTCCACGCCGTCGGCCATTGTTACCGGTGCAATACGGTCATTGAGCCGTATCTTTCCAAGCAGTGGTTTGTCAAGATGAAACCGCTGGCCGAGCCGGCTATCAAGGCCGTCCAGGACGGCCGGGTGAAGTTCTATCCGGAACGCTGGTCCAAGGTCTATATGGAATGGATGTCCAATATCCGCGACTGGTGCATCTCCAGGCAACTCTGGTGGGGGCACCGGATACCGATATGGTATTGTATTGAGAATAAAACCAAAAATTCTAATGAATGTCCGCCCATAGCCGCGAGGACTGCGCCGGCCAAATGCCCGCACTGCGGCGGGACCGAGCTGGAGCAGGACCCGGACGTGCTGGACACCTGGTTTTCGTCCTGGCTGTGGCCGTTTGCCGTATTCGGCTGGCCGGCCAAGACGCCGGATTTGAAGTATTTTTACCCGACGGCTTGGTTGAACTCAGGCAAGGACATAATATTTTTCTGGGTATCGCGGATGATAATGGCCGGGCTGGAGTTTATGGGCGATGTGCCGTTCCGCCACGTCTATATCCACGGCATTGCCCGCGACGAACGGGGCCGGAAGCTGAGCAAGACACTGGGCAACTCGCCGGACCCGCTGGACTTGATGAGTAAATACAGCGCCGACGCGCTCAGGTTTGGGATTATGGCCAACATCCCACTGGGCGGCGACATCTGCCTGAACAATAACACCTACGAGTCCGGGCGCAACTTCTGCACCAAGCTCTGGAACGCTTCAAGGCTGGTTATCTCAAACCTGCCCGACTATGCCGGTCAGGCGGGCATTCCGTCAGCAGACAATAAAGCTGATTTTTATCCGCATCTGCCCGAAGACCGCTGGATACTCAGCCGGTTGAACTCGACCATCCGCGATTACACTAACGCGCTGGAGAAGTATGAATTCAGTCAGGCCGCTTATATTGCGTATCATTTTTTCTGGAGCGAGTTCTGCGACTGGTATCTGGAAATAGCTAAGCCCCGGCTGTACAAGCAGGCCGGAGTCGACCCGGCCGGTGTGGACATAGTGCTCAGGAAGGTGTTTAGCAGTCTGCTGAGGATGCTTCATCCGTATATTCCTTTTATTACCGAGGAGCTCTGGGAGCGGTTTGGATTTGAGCCGGTGGAATCAATCGCCCGGGCGGACTGGCCCAAACCGGATGAACGGCTGTTCGACCTGCCGGTGGAAAAGACATTTGGCCAGCTGATGAGCATTGTCCGGGGTGTGCGCGATATCCGCAACAAGATGGATATCGACAAGCGTAAGCCGCTGAAGCTGGTCATCTCGGCTAACAGCGACGGGATGCTCAAGGATATCAGGCAGTTTGAATCACTGATAAAGCATCTGGGCGCGATAGAGCAGGTGGAGTGGGGCATTAATGCGGCCAAACCGCAACTGTCCGCCACCGAAGTGGTCGGCGATATCCAGATATTCATACCGCTCGAAGGCATCATCGACATCGCCGCCGAGAAGAAGCGGATAGAGGGCAAGCTCAAGAAGCTGACCGAACTGCTGGCTGCATCCAAAAACAAGCTGGCTGACGATAATTTCCGCAAGCGCGCGCCGGAGGTGATTGTTGAAAGGGAGGAAGCCCTGTGCAAGGAGCTGTCCGACCAGTCGGCCCGGCTGAGCGACGCGCTCAAAGACCTGCTGGGATAGACCAGTATCTGCCACATTAAACCACTGAGGACACTGAAGGCTCTGAATTTATATAAAGATTTAGACGTTTATAGTTTTGGTGTTATCAGCTTTTAGCATTACGCTACGTTTGAGTGCCATAAGATGCCGAAGTATTGACACTCCATAATTCTCAGTGGTTTCAGTGCTTTCAGTGGTTGAATTTAGTAAAACTACTTGTACTCGTCCATTATATCCCCGACGATTTCTTCCAGAATGTTCTCTATGGTGACCAGCCCTGTGATTTTATTATGACTGTCGCGGACTAGCGCCAAGTGGACGCGGTTAGTTTGCAGCTTTTTCAGGACGTCGCTTATCTTGTCTTCTTCGGAAACAAAGAACGGCTCGCGCAGCAGGTCATCCATGACAATCAGGTTCTGGTAGCAGATGACGTTGAAATAGTCCTTGGTATGCAGGATGCCGACGATGTTATCCAGGTTGCCTTCATATATCGGGATGCGGGTATAGTGCTTCTCGGTGACGAATTTGGTGGCTTCTTCGGGCTTTATATTGGCGTCCAGGGCGACTATCTTGTCGCGGGGCACCATTACGTCGCTGATTACCTGGTCGGTGAATTTCAGGACGTTCTGCAGAAAGGTGACTTCATCTTTTCCGAGGTGCCCGGTTTCCGAGGATAATTCAACGATGTGCTTGATTTCCTCTTTGGTAATCATGGGTTTTCGGTATTGTATCTTGATGTTGAATATGTAAGTGACTACCCGGGTTATGCTCGAAAACATCTGGATGAACGGGTAAAACAGGAAAGAAAACAGGTAAATCGGCCGGGCGCAGGCAAAGGCGAATTTCTCCCAGTACTGGCTGGACAGGACCTTGGGCGTGATTTCGCCGAACTCTATCAGGACAAAAGTGGTCACGGCCATGGAGATGAACAGGCCTTTTTCGCCGAACCAGGCCAGGAAGATAGTGGTGGCCAGCGCGGTTATGGCTATATTAACCAGGTTGTTGCCCACCAGGATGGTGCTTAGGAGCTTATCCGGTTTTTGCATAATCCGGTTGATGAGCAGGGCGCCTTTGTTGTTCTGTTTGACCAGCATGGCCAGCTTGCTTTTTCGGAAGGTGAACATGGCTATTTCCGTGGCCGAGAAGAAAAAGCTCAGCGGC
Source organism: Candidatus Brocadiia bacterium (assembly GCA_041658285.1). NCBI lineage: Bacteria > Pseudomonadati > Planctomycetota > Candidatus Brocadiia > Candidatus Brocadiia bacterium. Next base: position 251,901 of record JBBAAP010000001.1, on the reverse strand, counting down.
AGGAGCGCTATGGCCACGACCAGCATGGTATGGAGCGGTAGTTGAGACATAAAATCGTACATAATTTACTCCTTACAAAACTATTGATTTAATATTCCAGGGTGATGCGGAATTATACGGGAAATATGGGGAAAGACAAGCAATTGCTATAAAGAAAATTCCTTCGGAATACCTCGGGATTTTCTTCCATAGGGGTTATCACCCCTATGGCGTTTCAGCCCGTCCCAGCGGGTCGGGCTTCCACTGTTACCCCCTGGGAGATTGGCTGCAATCCCCCAGACCCCCACAGGCAGTATAGAAAAGCATTTTATCCATTCGAAGTATGCTTTTCTATACTGAACAAAAACGCCCCGAAGCCTCACGGTAACGGGGCGTTTGGGGCTTTGGTTTCTTACTTCTTGGCGGACAACGCCACCAGTCTTTCCCACCCCCGGTCCAGCGTGGTTTGGAACTGGTTTATGACCTCGGTCTGCTCTTTGGGTTCGAACAGGTGCTTGAATCGGCCTTCGGCTTTAAGCAGGTTCTTTATGGGCGTTTTTTCCTTGGGCTTGTAGTTGATTTTATAGTTGCCGTTCTCTATTTCATAGAGCGGCCAGTAGCAGGTGTCCACGGCCAGGCGTAGCATTTCGAGCGACATGGGCATATCGGACCTCCAGCCGCGATGGCAGGGCGAAAGGACGTTTATGAAAGTGGGTCCTTTTATTGATATGGCTTTCCTGACTTTGGCCATCAAATCATCCCGGTGGGCCGGAGTGGTCTGGGCGACGTAGGGAATATTATGGGCGGCTATGATGGCCGTCAGGTCCTTGGGGTATTCCTTCTTGCCGTAGCCCTGGCTGCCGCTCGGCGTGGTGGTGGTCGAAGCGCCCAGGGGAGTTGCGCCCGAGCGCTGGATGCCGGTATTCATATAAGCCTCGTTATTGTAACAGATATACAGGAAGTTATGGCCGCGTTCCAGCGCGCCGGAAAGTGACTGCAGGCCAATGTCATAGGTGCCGCCGTCGCCGCCGATGGCCACGAATTTGATTTCCTTGTCCTTGACCAGTGGGTCGCCCCGGCGTTTCAGGGCGTTATAAGCCCCGATTATGCCTGAGATGGTGGCTGAGGCGTTCTCAAAGGCGCTGTGGATATAGTTGCATCCCCAGGAAGTGTAAGGATAGGTTGCTGAGGCTACGTAGAGGCATCCGGTGGCGTTGGAGATGACGACCGGTTCATCGATGGACATCAGGGCTTGGCGCATGACTACGGCCGCACCGCAACCGGCGCAGAGCCTGTGCCCGGATACGAAATTCTCTTTTTTATTGGATAATTCTTTCAGCCGGTAGACCTCTGTCGGGCAGATGGTAGCGCATTCTTCGCAATGGGCCAGCGGTTCGCCGTCTTCCCGGGGCACCCAGTTGATGTGGCGTTCCACGCCGCGGCCGGCAAAGCCGACCTGGTTGATATCCTTGACGTCGGATGAATACCTGACGCACAATCCGCACAGGATGCAGGCGTCGACCTTGCGCGGGAATCTGGTGGCGGTCACTCCGTATTCTTCGGCCAGCTTCCTTATCTGGATGCTGTTCTTGGCCAGAGGCAGGAGCAGTTCTATCAGCAGTTTCCTGATTTTGATGACCTTGGCTGATTTGGTCTGGACTTCAAGCCCTTCTTCGACCGGATAGGCGCAGGAAGCGACCATTTTGGACCTGCCGCGTTGGGTGATTTCCACCATGCACAGCCGGCAGGCGCCGTAGGGGGACAGCTTTTCGTGGTAGCACAGGGTCGGTATCTTGATACCGGCTGCCCAGGCCGCCTCGAGCAAAGTTTTGCCCGATTCTATTGTGATGTCTTTGCCGTCGATTTTGAGTTTTATCTGGCTCATTTCATCTATCCTTTCGTAACCGGTATTGGTTCGGTTGGTGTTGTTGGGAGTTTGCTTACCGGTGAAATCTTTTCTACCGCCCGGAACTTGGCCGGACAGACCTCAAAGCAGGTGCCGCACTTAGTGCAGGTCTTCTGGTCGATGACGTGGACCATCTTGCGGTCGCCTTTGATTGCTTTGACCGGGCATTGCTTGAGGCATATCATGCAGCCGGCGCATTTCTGGGGGTTGACGTAATAAGTGGTCAATGCCTTGCAAACGTGGGCCGGGCAATGTTTGTTGTTGATATGTTCTTCATACTCGCTGCGGAAGTATTTTAATGTCGTCAATACCGGGTTGGCCGCGGTGGTGCCCAGGGCGCAGAGAGCGGCTTCGAGCATATCGCTGATATCCAGCAGGAGCTGTATGTCGCCGGGCTTGCCTTTACCCTCAGTTATCCGCTTGAGAATATCCAGCATCTGGGCGATGCCTTCTCGGCAGGGGATGCATTTGCCGCAGGATTCCTCGGATAGGAACTGCAGGAAGTATTTGGCCACATCGACCATGCAGGAATCTTCGTCCATGACGATCATGCCGCCCGAGCCCATCATCGAGCCGGCCTTGGTCAGTTCGTCGAAGTCGACCGGCAGGTCGAGCATGCTTTCAGGCAGGCAGCCGCCGGACGGTCCGCCAGTCTGAACGGCTTTGAACTTCTTGCCGTCCCTGATGCCGCCGCCGATTTCATAGATGATTTTACGTAGGGGAGTACCCAGCGGGACTTCGACCAGGCCGGTGTTCTTGACCTTGCCGACCAATGAGAATATCTTGGTGCCGTAATTGTTCTTGATGCCGATTTTAGTGAACCAGTCCACGCCATTGTTGATGATGAGCGGGACATTGGCGTATGTTTCCACGTTATTAAGATTAGTCGGTTTTTCCCAGAGTCCGCTGATGGCGGTCTTGATGTATTTGAGCCTGGGCTCGCCGACCCGTCCCTCGATGGCGGTCATCAGGGCGCTGGATTCGCCGGAAACGAACGCGCCGGCGCCGCGGTGGACCTTGACCTTGAAGCTGAATTTCGAACCCAGGATATTATCGCCCAGCAAGCCGTATTCCTCGGCGTCGGCGATAGCTTTAAGGGTGTTTTGCAGGGCCAGCGGGTATTCCTGCCGGACGTAGAGGAACCCTTCATTGGCGCCGATGGTGTAACCGGCGATAATCAGTCCTTCCAGAACCGAGTGGGGGTTGCCTTCGAGGACGCTCCGGTTCATAAAAGCGCCTGGGTCGCCTTCGTCGGCGTTAACAACCACGTACTTGGTCTTTTCCGGAGCGTTCTTGGTAGTTTCCCATTTTTGCCCGGTCGGAAAGCCGCCGCCGCCCCGGCCCCTGAGGTATGATTTCTTGATGATATCCAGCACCTGGTCCGGGGCCATGCCCGAAAGCACCTTGCCCAAGGCGAAATAGCCGCCGATATTGATGTAATCTTCGATGCTGGTCGGGTCAATCCGCGTGTTAGTCGAAAGTATCAGCCGATTCTGGTGCTTGTAGAACGGTATTTCCGATTCCTTGGCAATAAGCTTGCCCGATTCATCCTTGAAGACCAGCCGGTCAATGACCTTGCCTTTGAGAAGGGTTTCGGATATGATTTCCGGGACGTCTTCCAGCTTGACTTTAAGGTAGCAGGTTTCTTCCGGATAGACAACCACGACCGGGCCGAGCTCGCAGATGCCCGGGCATCCGCAGGGCCGAAGGATGAACTTGCTATCAAGTTTCTGCTTCTTGAATTCCTGGGCGAAAGCGTCCGATACCTTGTGCCCGCCGTAGGCCAGGCATCCCGTTCCGGCGCAGACCGCGACTACTTTCTTGCCGGAGAATTTATCCGCGGCTTTCTTCTTGATTGATTCCAGGTCAGCGATAGATTTCAGCTTAGCCATAATAACTCCTTAATCGAAACTGTTAATAATCTTTGATAATTCAGCGCCGGAAGGGTTGCTGTAATAATTTTCATCCACGACCATGACCGGCCCCAGAGCGCAGCAGCCGATGCAGTTGACCGTAGCCAGCGAGAATTTCTGGTCTTTGGTGGTGCCGTTGACGTTGATGCCCATTTCCTGGGATACCCGGTCCAGCAGGGTTGAGGCGCCGCGAACGTGGCAGGCAGTGCCCAGGCAGACTGTAACCATATGCCGTCCGCGCGGTTCAAGGCTGAATGCCTTGTAGAATGTTGCCGCGTGATAGACCCGGGTCAGGGGCACGCCCAGCTTCTTGCTCACCAGGGATAGGGTCTCCTTGGACAGCCACCTTTTTTTCTGCTGGATATCCAGCAGTATCTGGATAAGGGCGCCCTTATCGCCGTTGTATTTGTCTATGATTTTTTCCACTTCGTTATCTTTCATTACCGTTACCATGTTTACTCCTCTTTCATAAGAAAAGTCAGATCTATTACTCTCTAACCGTCAGGTAATCATTGATCCTGCCGGTAATTTTTTTGGTTTTGGCTATGTCAGCCAGGCGCTTGAAGACTTTGTGAACGTCGGTGGGGACGATGTCGCGGCCGCCTAGCCCGTAGATGTAATTAATCATCAGGGGTGGTTTGGCCAGTCCGTAAAGCGCCGATGATACTTCTGTATATGTCGGACTGCCGCCGGCGCCGAAGGAATCGGTCCGGTCCAGCACGGCAATCGCCTTGGTATTCTTGAGCGCTTCTTTTATTTCAAGGCTGGGGAACGGACGGTAAATCCTGGGTTTGAGCATTCCGGCCTTGACGCCTTTGGCCCGCAGTTCGTCGACTACCATCCTGGTTACGCCAGCCGCCGAGTTCAGGACCACGATGGCGATATCGGTGTCCTTGAGGTTTTCCGGATAAGTTTCGAATAGTCCGTAAGCCCGGCCCGACATCTTTTTGAATTCCTTGGCCACTTCCAGTATTTTATCCTTGGAGTTGAGCATGGCTTCGGACTGGAGCCGCTTATGTTCGGTATAATAATCCGGCAGGGCGATGGCGCCGTAAGTAACCGGCTTGGAAACATCGATAAGCGGATTGGTTTTTTTGTACGGACCGACGAACTTACGCACCGGGTCGTCTTCCAGCAGTTCTACGCGCTCGACCGCGTGGCTGATAATGAATCCGTCCATGCAGACCATTACCGGCAGGCGGACCGACATATCTTCTCCTATGCGCATGGCCTGGATAAGGTTATCATAGGCTTCCTGAGCGTTTTCGGAGTAGATTTGTATCCAACCCGTATCACGGCCGCCCATGGTGTCGTCATGTGAGCAGTGGATGTTGAGCGGGGCCGAAAAAGCCCGGTTGACCACGGTCATGATGATCGGTGTTCTGAGCCCGGCCGCGATGGGCAGCATTTCCCACATCAGCGCGAACCCGGCTGAAGAAGTCGCGGTCATCACCCGTGCTCCGGCCGCCGACGCGCCGATGCAGGCGCTCATGGCGCTGTGTTCGCTTTCCACCGCGATGTACTCGGTATCAACTTTCCCGTTGGCCACGAACTCGGCGAATTCTTCGGCCAGTTCGGTCTGAGGCGTAATCGGGTATGCGGCCACTACGTCAGGGTTCATCTGGCGCATCGCCTCAGCTATCGCATTATTCCCCGTCAAAGCTGCGATTCTCATAATTAAACTTCTTTCTATTAACCGTATTTTATTTTTAATATTACCAGTGAAATTACCAGCATCAGGGTTGCTCCGTTGGCGATAATAATCGGTTTGTCTTTAAGCCTGATGCCGTAAATCAGCCATAATGAGGCGCCGCTGACCAGGAGAATAAGCATTCCGGAAGACAGGTCTTCGGTTTTGTGCGAAGACCAGCTTTTTATAACCTGCGGCAGGAAAGCGCTGGTCGTCAGGATGCCGGCGATTATTCCGTGTAGCAGCATGTTCATCCTTATTTCTCCTCTTCGACCATCTTAATGGCCTTTTCCTTGAGCGGGCATTCCTGGGCGCAGATACCGCAGCCTTTGCAGTAATCCAGGTCTATGGTGTCGATATGCCCTTCCTTGACTCTGATGCAGCCTTCCGGGCAATAAACCCAGCAAATCAGGCAGTTAGCGCATTTGTCCTTGTCGTGTATCGGACGGGCATTGCGCCAGGAACCGGTTTTGTATTCCACCGAGTTACCCGGGGTGACAATCACGCTTCCGAGGGGCAGTTCTTTTGATTTCATCAGCTTCATATATAATTTCCTTTATATTTGTACTTTTAGTTCTTGGTAACCTCTTTTGATCGAGGTGATGTTGGCTTCAACTACTTTGGGTGAAAACTTGCCGGCGAATGTTTCCTGAACGTCGGCTAAAAGCGAGTCCATCTTGATGGTATTTTTAACGGCCGCCTTATCCTTGAGTCCGTCCGCCCTGATTTCCAGTAATTTGAGCAGGGCGCCGAGCATCGGAGTGTTGGGCATCGGCCGGCGCAGCGTGGCGATTGATATGCCGGTGGCGTCAATCGTGGCTGTTTTGCCGTCTTTAAGATTCAGTTTCTTCTTTATTTCCTCGGGGCTGAGCGCCGTATTGACCAGGACGATGCCGCTTTTCGGCAGACCTTCGGTGACGTTGACAAAGCTAAGCAACGTCGGGTCCAGGACAATCACCACATCCGGATTGGAAATGGCGAAATACATGAACAGTTTCTGGTCCGAGATGCGGTTATAGGCCCTGACCGGAGCGCCCATCCTTTCGGCGCCGAATTCCGGCATACCCTGAGCGTACTTACCTTCCTTGATTGCCACCCTGGCCAGTGTTCGGGCGGCTAACAGTGTTCCCTGTCCTCCCCGTGCATGCCAGCGTATTTCTGTTAGCATATCACATCCTCAATTCTTTACAGTTGATAAATATTGCAGTATCTCGGTTAAATCAGACTTCATGTTTTTACGTTCGATAATCCGGTCTATCATCCCGTGCGCCAGCATAAATTCCGAGGTTTGGAATCCGGACGGAAGTTCCTGTTTGATTGTTTGCGCGATGATTCTCGGTCCGGTGAACCCAATCAGAGCCCTGGGTTCGGCCATGATGATGTCACCCAGGCCGGCAAAGCTGGCCATTACGCCGCCCATTGTCGGATTGGTCAGTATGGATATATGGAGCAACCCGGCTTCGTGGTGCCGGGCCAGCGCGGCCGATGTTTTGGCCATTTGCATCAGGGAAATGCAGCCTTCCTCCATCCGGGCTCCGCCGCCTGAACCGGAAATGATGATGACCGGAAGTCTTTCACTGGTGGCAAGTTCTATCGAGCGGGTCACCTTTTCTCCCAGGACCGAACCCATACTGCCCATTAGGAAACGCGAGTCGGTCATCGTCAGCACCGCCGGCAATCCGTTTATAGTTCCCTTACCGGTGATAATGGCATCTTTCATTCCGGTCAGCTTCTGAGCCTCCGCTAATTTATCTTTATAGGTTTTAGCCGCTTTGAAATTAAGCGGGTCGACCGAATCCAGGTCAGTCCAGTATTCCTGGAAGCTGCCTTTATCGATAATCAGGTCAATCCTTTGACGTGGCGAAATATAGAAATGGTAGTTGCATTCCGGACAGACCTGTATTTTTTCGACCACCGCTTTTTTGTGGACTAGGTTATTACAACTGTCACATTGCATCCATAATCCGTCCGGCATCTCGCGCCGGCGGTGGAAGACGAACTTTTTTAAGCCTTCCCAGGTAGCCATAGACTGTCCTTTTTTTATTGGGGCAGGTCAGTTTTATTCTGCCAAATCAGTGTTTACTATGTGAAATAGCCTTTATAAGCTATTTGAGAGGGGCTATTTTAGCGCCGTGTTCCTGCAGGTGCTTGATAACCCGCCGAACCTCTTCCTTCTCGCCTTCGATTTCCATTTCTAGCCAGGTAGCTACGTCAGTCATCGAACCTTTAAGCAGGTTGACCTTAACGTCAAAGTCCCTGGCGATTTCCCAAAGCGTCGGTTGTTTGCGCATTTCTTCGCTGAACTGAACTTTAATCCGTGACCGGACCCTGATTTTTCTGCCCATAAAAGCAACCAGGTTTTTTAACCGGGCAATTGAATCCTTGGTCATGGCCGTGAATTGCACGCCGATAACATTGGCTTTATAGCGGTTGGAACGTTGTACCCAGGTTACCCGTCCGTCGGCGGAAAGCGGTTCTCCGCCTAGGGTTGGGATACCGATAACAAAAGTCATCTTGTCGCCGATTAACAGGGTGTCTGTAGTTAAAAATCTTAACCCGGTGGAGCTGAGATTAATAATTGGATATCTTTCCGATGACCCTTTAAGGAATGCGAATAATCCGCCTGCTTCCTTATATTGGACGCTTCCGCCTTTTATTGGGAATCTGAAAGACCTTCTTTTATCACTGTCACTCATATTTATTCTCCTTTTTATGGGTTAAGCGTTGTAAGGGCGCTTATTATTCGTAATTCTTTTTGTTCTTTTCCCACCAATCTTCCCATGACTTGATGATTTCATCCTTTTTCTTCTGGTCGGTCCTGGCTGAAAAACTGCCTGTTTTATAATCGGTGATAAATTCCAGTGATTTTACCGCGTAGCGGGCTACCGGTTCATCGGAAGCTGGTTCCACATCCGTATTCCTGAGCATCGGAATTAATTCCTTAACCGAATTCGCATCTTTCATCCGTCCCAGCGCCTGGATAGCCGCGGCACGGACATAATAGCCTAAAAATGTTTGGGCCGTATCCGAGACGGCTAGTCTGATAAGAGGAATTGAGTCCTTGGCGCGCAGCAGTCCCAGCGCCCGGATGGATTCATAGCGCAGTTCTACGTCGGTCGAAGTTATTGATTTCATCAGGTGAGGTATGGCAATACTATTACCCATCCGGCCTAATGCCCGGGCGGCTACCGAAGCGATACTGGCCGTATACTCATCATTATCCGCCAAGAGTTTGACCAGATAATTGATTGCTCGTTCGTCCCGTAAATCTGATATTATTTCCACCACCATATAACGCATGTCCGGTTTGGCTGTTTCTAGCGCTTTAAGCAAGTGCGGCACGGTCGGCCGGCCTATTTCCAGCAGTTCCCGGCGGGATTCTTCCGTGGTTGTCGGGTCGTTGCTGGTTAATGATTCCAAGAGTGACGCCACCTGCTTTTCCAGGATGACTGCCGGGTCAAGCGTCGGTTTGGGCTGGGTCGGTTCTTTAACAGGTTCGGGTATCGGCGCAACCGGAGTTGGCGTAATCGCTGACGGTGCCGGTTTCGGGGCTTCAGTCTTGGCATCGGCCGCAAAAGCGCCGGAACAGAATAATGACATTGTTAAAATTACCGATATGGTATTCTTGATGTTTAATATCGATTTCATAGTGTTAACGCCCTCCATAAAAATATTACTAAATTATTACTGACCAACCGGTGACGGCGGCGCGCCGCCCGGGAAAATTACCGGCGCCGGCAGGCTCATACTCAGGAGTTTCCAGCCTTCGCCTTCCTTAATGAACTCCAGCAGGGCCGATTCACCGGTACCCCAGATAACCACAGCCGAAGCCATGTTATTTTCAATCCCGATGGTTTTTAGGAACGATCCCCTGAACATCGCTTGCCAGACCAGCTTGTTCTTCTCGTAGCTGTCCTTGAACTCCTTGAAAGGCTGTCTATCCCATTCTTGGACGCTGACCACTTTGAAGACTTTGTCCAGGTCTCCTGAGGTCATTCCGTCCGCTAACAGGATAAAACTGGCCTTAATTTCGGCCATATCCTTTTGCTCTTTAGGAGTCACTGGTCGTTCATCCGGGCGGGAAGATACGCAGCCCGTAACAACCAGAACGGGCAGAAAGACTGGTAACAATAGCCGAAAGAGTTTTATAGTCCTCATAAAAAGTATTTAATGTATAAGATTTCACAAGCCGTGTCAAGCTTTTGAGATATGTAAAAGGTGAGGCGTTGATTAACAGGATTAGCACTTGTGTGTAAAAATAGCGATATACGTATAAAGAAAGTTTGTTGTTCAAGTTGGGATGATGTGGTATTTTATCCCGCTAAACGCAATGGCAAAAACCTGGTTATTTCTGTTTGACAGGATAGCTTTGGTAATTTCCCGAACATTAATTTAGTAAGCAAGCGTTACTTGACGATAATATATTAAATAAGGCGATAAAATTTAGGTGATGGCATCATTTATGATATTAACATTGATACAACTTTTCAGAGTAAAACAGTGGAATAAGAATCTGTTTGTATTTGCGGCGCTTATCTTTTCCCGGAAGCTTTTTCAGTGGCCGGATATTCTTTCATCCTTAGCCGGATTTGGATTATTCTCTTTAGCGGCTAGTGCAGTGTATATTGTTAACGATATTCTGGACCTGGAAAGCGATAAGCAGCATCCTCGGAAAAAGACACGCCCGTTGGCATCCGGGCTGATATCGGTTAGGGCGGCATCACTTATTTCCGCCATGCTCGGGGCCGGCTCGGTTTTGGTAGCTTTCATACTGAATAAAGGGTTTGGTTCGATGCTGGCGGTCTATATTCTTATAAACCTGTTTTATTCAATAGCCCTGAAACATATGGTCATTATCGATGTGATGGTTATTGCCGCCGGGTTCGTTCTGAGGGTACTGGCTGGAGCGGCGGTTATCTCGGTTCTGCCTTCCAGCTGGCTGGTTATTTGTACGGTGCTTCTGGCGTTATTCCTGGCTTTTGGCAAGCGGCGCCACGAAATCATAGTTATGGGCGGTGATGCGGAGAGCCACCGCGAGGTGCTGGAGCATTACAGCACTTATTTTTTGGATCAGATGATGGCTGTGGTAACGGCTTCAACGGTAATGTCTTATATGTTATATACGGTCAGCGAGGAAACATTCAGGACTTTCGGGACCAAACGTCTGCTCTGGACCACTCCGTTTGTTCTTTACGGGATATTCAGGTATCTTTATCTGGTGCATCAGAAAGAAAAGGGCGGTGACCCGGCATCGCTGATGTTTAGTGATAAGCCGCTTTTGATTAATTTGATACTTTGGGTTATCGCCTGCGTCAGTATCATCTATTTTGTCGGTTAAGATTCCCGCATTTAATATGAAATCTAAGGTCGCAGTTATAAAAACCAATCCGGGAACAGTCCTGACGGATATTGAGCGTTTATCCGAAATGGCCGGAATCCGACAGGCGTTACCTAAAGATAAGCCGGTGATACTCAAGGATAATATTTCCTGGCATTTTCCTTTCCCGGGCGCTAATACCACGCCGTGGCAATTAGAAGGAACGATCCAGACATTAAGGATGTTTGGTTATAAGCAGGTTTCAGCGGTGCACAATAATACGGTTGTTACCGATCCGTTTAAGGGGGGGCAACTCAATCGCTTAGGGCCGGTTTACAAGAAATACCAGATACCGGAGTTGTATAACTTCCGGCCCGAAGATATTAAATGGGTACGTTATCAGCCCAAGGCCAGGATGCTGGTGTTGGATAAGATTTTCCCAGATGGAATCATGATTCCGGAGTATTTCATCGGTAAAAGCATTATCCACCTGCCGACCGTTAAGTGTCATATTTACACGACTACGACCGGTGCGATGAAAAACGCATTTGGTGGCTTGCTCAATACTAAGCGCCACTATACGCACAGCGTTATTCACGAAACGCTGGTGGATTTATTGCAGATTCAGAAGGAAATTCATTCAGGCATATTTGCGATAATGGACGGCACCATCTGTGGCAACGGGCCGGGTCCGCGGACGATGATACCGGTTGAAAAGGATTATATCTTGGCCAGCGCGGACAGCGTGGCGATTGATGCGGTGGCCGCAAAAATGATGGGATTCGACCCGATGAGCCTTAAATACATCCGTCTGGCGCACGAAGCCGGGCTAGGTGTTGGTTTAACGGAGGATATTGAGATAGTAGGAGAGGATATCTCTAAGGAGTGTTTTTCGTTCTGCGTGGGCGATAACCTGGCCAGCAAGTGCGGGGATACATTGTGGTTTAGCCCGTTGAAAATATTCCAGAGGTTATTTTTCCACACGCCGTTGGTATATATATTTATATTCGGTTCGTATTTATATCATGATAAAATATGGTGGCCTTTCAAAGGCGCTGGTATAATGGAGCAAATTCTTAAAAACAGCAAATGGGGGAAACTGTTTAAAACATATCCGGAAGAGTAAGCGAGGAGTTTTAAATGCTATATGTTATCTTGACACTGGCTATTGTGTTTAATGCTTTAGCTAATATTTTGATAAAGGTGGGTATGACCAAAGGCGGTAGTTTGGACGGCCTGAAAATAACGGAAATGCTTTTAAGAATGGCTGGAAATTATATACTTTGGTTAGGCGTTACGTGCTTTATCCTGGCTCTGGTGGCTTACAGCTACGCACTTTCTAAAATGAACCTGAGCATTGCTTATCCGATTATGACCAGTTGCGGATATGCGATAGTTATTCTGGTCTCTGTGTTGTTTATGAAAGAGGTTCTTAACTGGGTGCAGATATCCGGTTTGATACTGATAACAGCTGGCGTCTGGATGGTAGCCGTAAAATAAGTATGAGTTTGGAATATTATCGTGATTTGGTAGTGGTGCTGACTCAGAAGGAAATAAAAGTTAGGTATAAAAGCAGCCTGTTGGGGTACATTTGGTCCGTGGCGCACCCGCTTTTCCTCACCGTAATTTTTTATTTTGCATTCGGGATAGTTATGAGAGTTCCCAAGAGCGCAATGATAGAGAATTACACCTTGTTTCTGATTGCTGGCCTTTTCCCGTGGCAATGGGTGATGAATTCTGTTAATATCGCGCCGCTTTTATTTCTAGGTAATTCTTCTCTGATTAAGAAAACTAATTTTCCGCGTGAGGCGGTGATACTAGCCGATGTTTTTAATAACATGGTGCACTTTATCCTGTCGATACCAGTGATTCTGGCGTTTATGTTTTTTTTCGGTGAATACCCGACCTGGTCATGGATTTACGGGCTGCCCATATTAATATTGATTCAATTCTTTTTGGTTTGCGGGTTGGCGTTGACAATTGCTTCTATTAACCTGTTTTTTCGAGACTTAGAGCGGATAGTCAATTTGCTAACTATGGCCTTATTTTACGCCACACCGATATTTTACCATGAATCGCAGGTGCCCAAAGAATACCAGTTTATTATAAAGTATAACCCGTTTTCTCCGTTGTTGATTTCCTGGCGCAACCTATTTTTAACCGGAACCATTGATTGGATTATGATGCTGAATGCACTGATTTTTGGACTGGTGATATTCATTATCGGGTATTATATTTTTAGAGCGTTGAGATGGCGTTTTGCGGAAGTATTGTAAATTATGGAAACGGTTATTAATTTTGAGAATGTTTTTAAATCTTATCCGCTGTATCACGCGGTGACCGGCGGGTTTAAGAAGTTCTTGTTTAGTCTGCCTTCTTCAATAAAGGCTTTAAACCAGACTACTTTCCATGCGCTGGAAGGTGTTTCGCTTAAGGTCGGCCGGGGTGAGCGGGTAGGTATTATCGGAAGAAATGGTTCGGGTAAGAGTACAACGCTTGGGCTTATGGCCGGGGTTCTTAAGCCTAATAAAGGCCAAGTAACTATAAACGGCCGTGTTTCACCATTGCTGGAACTGGGGATGGGTTTTAATGCTGAGCTTACTGGCATAGAGAATATTTTCCTTAACGGCATTTTGATGGGTATGACCAAGGCGGAAGTCAATAAGAATTTCAGCGACATCATTGCGTTTTCGGAAATTGGGGCGTTTCTCGACCAGCCTCTCAGGACATATTCCAGCGGCATGGTGGCCCGGCTAGCATTTTCTATTATTGCTCATCTTGACCCGGAAATTATGCTGATTGATGAGATACTGGCTGTGGGAGATATTGCATTCCAACAGAAATGCTACAAAAAGATGTTGTCTTTCAAGGAGAAAGGAACAACGATAGTTTTGGTTTCTCATTCCATGAGTGATATAATTAGATTTTCAGAAAGAGTGATATTTCTGGACAAAGGTAAGATTGCCAAGGAAGGCAACCCGGATGAGGTCATCAAGTCATACGATGAGCTGATGAAACAGTAACCGCGGGCCGTCAAATATGCGAAACTAGCGGTATTATCCTGCACGGCGTTTTAGTCTTATATGAAAAATATTATTCGGAGATTTATGCCAAGGTCTATCTGGCGGTTAATCAGATGGTTTTATTATTTTATTGTAGATACTATTGATTTATTGCTGGGCCGGCGGGATGAATTGACTCCTCCAAAAGGCATGATTTTTGTCGGCGATGGTGATTTTAAGAAGACCGGTCAAGAGTTTTTTAGTTATTTCCTGGAAATTGGCGGGCTAAAACCGGATGAAAAGGTGCTGGATGTCGGATGCGGTATCGGTCGGATGGCTGTTCCTCTGACAAAATATCTGGATAAAAGAGGCGCTTATGAGGGATTTGATATAGCCGCTGACGGAATTAACTGGTGCCGAAAAAGGATTACCCCCAGATATTCTAATTTTAGTTTTCGATTGGCCGATGTGTTCAATAAATCATATAACCCGCAGGGTAAATATAAGGCGTCGGAATACAGGTTTCCTTACGATAATAAATCGTTTGATTTTATATTCTTGACATCCGTGTTCACTCACATGCTTCCCAGGGATATGGAAAGTTACCTGTCTGAGATTGCTCGCGTACTAAAAAGTGGCGGGCGATGCTTCATTACTTTTTTTCTGTTAAATACTGAATCGGAAAAACTCATTGACGCAAAATTAAGCACTCTGGATTTTAAATATGATATCGGCGGGTGTCGTACGGTAAATAAGGATGCACCAGAGTTTGCTGTGGCTTATGCCGAGGGGTTCATCCAGGAGATATCTCAGAAATATGGACTAAAAGTCAGGGAGCCTATTCAATATGGGGTATGGTGCGGAAGGAATAACTTTTTGAGTTATCAAGATATAATCATAGCGGTTAAGGAATAATCTGGTTTGGCTTCGTTAGGCAACACCTTTTGCAGCTCCTTAGGATCTTTGAAGCTTAAATATAACGAAATGCTATGATACATTTGCTCCGGCGGTGGAGGTATGTGAAATATACTCACAATTAGGACTATTCGGAGTTTGCACCTAATTACAAAATCTTGACCCGGGTATATAATTAACATAACATTAAAATATTAATGGTGTTTGTAATACTCTTGAATTTATTGAATAGCAGAAATAATATGGCTGTCAGGATCCCGGCAGGTGAGAAGCGGACCGTAGAGCAATTAACCAGACATTATGAACTGGAAAAGCAGTTGGCACATAAGTTGCGAAATTCAAGCCAAGGTGAACGCAAGAATCTTTACAAATTACTTTATGATGAGCTTTATCGGGCGGTGCCGGAGCTGTCTGCTATGGAATTATCTGCGGAAGCCCAGAATGATATTGTAGCGGTGCAGACAAAGCTGTTGGAGAAGTTCCTGTTTCCAGGGGCTCAATTTTTAGAAATAGGGCCGGGTAATTGCCGGTTGGCTTTTGAGGTGGCGAAAAGAGTTAAGCATGTTTACGCGATGGATGTTTCAGCAGAAATAACCAAGAATCAGCGCCTGCCGGATAACTTTAAATTAGTTATTTATGATGGATGCGAAATGCCGGTTGGTCAAAAAAGCGTTGATATTGCTTACAGCAATCACGTGATAGAGCATATACATCCGGATGATGCCGTTGGTCAAATTAAGAATATTAACCGGGTTTTGAAAGAAAATGGGGTGTATATTTGTTTGACGCCCAACCGTTTGCACGGACCCCACGACATCTCCGGCTATTTTGGGGATAAGGTAGCTACAGGATTTCATCTGAAAGAATACACCTACGGTGAGCTTGCCAATCTGTTTAGACAAGGTGGATTTGATAAAATAAAGTCATATATCTATATAAAAAGAAGGTATATTGGTATGCCGCTAATTATTATAAAACTGGTTGAGTGGTTTACAGAAATATTACCTTTTTCTCTGCGGTGGATATTAGCTGGGAAGCTGCCGTTTAGATTGTTGAATAATGTGATAATTGCTGGAAGGAAATAGATCATGCAATCAGGGATTGGGGATAGATTATTAGCGAAATACCGTCGGCTTAAGGATAAGTTTTTGATGAAGCATTACATCAGCAAGCTGTTTTATGATTGGTTTTTAAGGCGATGGAAGGACTTATTTGGTTTATCTTATGATAAGGCATTGTCGGAATATATTTTAGGTCGGCTTCGTGTTTTTAAGGAGAAACTTATGCCTTGGCATAGCCGTCGGCGAATGGCATATCAAACAATAGTTGGTGGTATTAAAAAAGTGTTTGGATTGCAGTATCAATACCAAGTTGCTACGCTAGGGGGGCAGATGATGCCGGTTGATTTGGCAAATGGATCAAAGGTGAGCGTGGTTATCCCGGTTTATGACCGGACGGATTTTTTGGAAGAGAGTATCGAGTCTATACTGGCGCAAACATACAAGAATTTTGAGTTGATACTAGTTTGCGACGGATCGCCGGCCGAAACGCTAGCAGTAGTTAATAGTTATAAATCGAATCCTCAGGTTAGAATTTTTATATATAAGGACAATAGTGGGACTTCGGTAAGAGGTCGTAACCGTGGAATAAAGGAAGCCCGGGGGAAATATCTGGCATTTTTAGATAGTGATGATATAGCTGAGACGAATCGATTGGAGTTATCGGTGAAATGCATGGAACAGTTTGATGCCGATTTAATTTATGGTTCATGGAAGGTAAAAAACGAAAAAGGGTGTCGTAATTTGGATGCTTTGTGTTATGGAGATAGTGCAATAATTTATGCATCAGGCATTGATTATGCCAGTTTATTAGAGAAAAACCTTATTTCCCAAAGCACGGTAATGGCTAAAACAGAGGTTTTGTTTAAAGCCGGCGGTTTAAGGCCGGATATGTGTTATTGTGAGGATTACGAACTATGGTTGAGGTTGGCTTATCTGGGCTGTAAGTTTAAGGCAGTGCCGGAGGTGTTGGCAACTCTGCGGTTTCATTCAGGTAATCTGGGCGAACGATTTATTCCTGATGAGAAAATGTGGAGAGAGAAATCTATTAAATTGCATAAAATGGTGCCAACCATAAAGCCGACGATAGCCTTTATTATACCCAGCCAGGGGATTACCGGTGGAACAGCTGTAGTTTGCCAGCATGCTAACAGGTTTTTGCAGAAAGGATATGATGTTTTGATAATTGATAATGAGTTGTTTCCTTTTAAGAAAGGTCTTGAAGAATGGTTCCCGGAAGTTTTGCCCCAGGTTATATCAATAAATGATATGAAAAGCCTGATGCCACGGATTGATATTGCAATTAGTACAAGTTGGCAAACAGTTTATACTGTGAAAGATATACCAGTTGGACGAAAGATTTACTTTATTCAGTCAGATGAGACTCGTTTGAATCCACCTGGGAGTGAGGAATCAAAACTGGCCAGGCAGACTTATACCTTCGATTTTGAAATGATAGTTATTGCCAAGTGGTTAAGACAATGGCTTAAAGATGATTTCGGTAAGATGGCGAGCTATATTCCCAATGGTTTGGATAATAAACTATTTTTCCCAGACGAGCCGCTTGAACCTAAAGGCGCTCGATTAAGGGTTCTTTTAGAGGGACCTATTGATGTATCTTTTAAGGGTATGAAAGAGGCTTTTGAAGTAGTTGACAGGATGGATGTGGATGTTTGGTGTGTTTCTTCGGGCGGTCGTCCCAAGCCGGGCTGGAAATGCGATCGTTTTTTTGAGAAAGTGCCGCTGAAGGATATGCGAAAAATATACTCAGCCTGTGATGTTCTTGTCAAGATGTCTAAGGTGGAGTCATTTGCAATGCCACCACTGGAAATGATGGCTTGTGGTGGTACGGTAATAATGAATAAAGTTACTGGTTACGATGAGTATATTGTGGATGGTGTTAATGCGTTAGTTATAGAGCAAGGTGATGTTCGGGCAGCACGTGAGAAGCTTGAAATACTTATAAAAGATAGGATTTTACTAAGGAAACTTATTGAAGGTGGTCTAGAAACGGCTAAAAGATGGAGTTGGGATTATAGTAATGACAAGTTTACAAAATTGCTGGAAGGCCAGATAGAAATAAAATGGGTAACTGATGCATCGAAATTAATTAAATAAGAACATATGAAAGCATTAGGTGAGATTTTACTGGATAAATTCCGAAGGATTAAGAAGCGATTAATACCGGAAGGTACTATTCTGCGAGGCGGTTATGATTTTTTACTGTTTCGAGTAAAGAGATTTTTTGGAGTTGTTAAGGATCAACCATTAGGCGATTCGTTAATTTTACAATACCGGATAGCTAAAGGTCGGATATTACCTTTCGGAAGCCGGAGGCGCAGATTCTACGAAAGAATTACAACAGTTTTTAGGGGGGCTGTAGCAGGTCAGGGTGTCATGGATGAACATTCTATTAGTTATGAAGAATGGTTGTCTAAGAGACATCCGTCAGAAAATGTCCTTTACGGGATGCAAAGAGAAATCAACGAGTTTCCATACCAGCCTAAGATTGCTATTGGTATTATTGCTCGCGAGGGTGTTGAATCGTTTGCTTGGCAGAAATCAATTAAGTCTGTGGCAGGACAGGTTTATCATAACTGGAAGATTTATCTTATTGGTGCAGGTGACTTGCCTTTTAGTAAACAAGAAGGAGCTTCCGTGGTTGGTGTGGATTCAGTAAAAGATTTGTTTGTTGATAAAGAGAATGATTTTATTGGGTTCGTTTATCCGGGTGACATCATACAGCCCCATTGTTTATTTAAAATTGTTCAACGGCTTAATATCGAAAAGGAGATAGATTTAGTATATTGTGATAATGATTGGCTAAACGAATCGGGTAACAGGGTGAAACCTTTTTTTAAGCCGGATTACTCTCCTGATCTGTTGATGGGTATGAACTATGTGGGTAGGTTTTTTTGCGTCAAAGCGAGCTGTTTGAAAAAGACTGAAGGATTAGATGATAATTTATACAAAATGCTTTTAATTGCCGAATCAAAGTGTAAAAAAATATTGCATATCCCTAATATTTTGTGCAGCTATTTTGACCATCATTCTGATGCTAAAAGTGGGAAAGAAACCTTAGAGTATATTATCAGGAAGCGTGGTCGTGAAGCAGAAGTATTGTCGCTGCCTCGTAATGACGCTTATCGGGTTAGATATAAAATTATAGAGAACCCGCTTATTTCTATTATTATACCTACTGCATTTAGTAAACCGGATATATTCCAAAAATGTTTTTCTTCATTAGCGCAGAAGACAGCTTACCGGAATATCGAAATTATTATTATAGATAATAGTCGGAGTGATTTATCCCGATGTTCTATAGATATGTCTCAGATGAAATGTCGAGTGATTAAATATAAGGACGAATTCAATTATGCGCGAATAAATAATATAGCGGCGAAAGAGGCTAATGGCGCAATGTTGCTTTTCCTTAATGATGATACTGAAGCATTAAACAGTGATTGGATGGGGGCGATGATAGAGCATTGCCAACGCAAGGAAATTGGTATTGTCGGGGCGAAACTTTTATACCCAGATGGAACGGTTCAGCATGGGGGTATATTTTTCACTGGGAAAAACGATGTTATGGGGCGACATAGTTTTAGATTTGTTAAAGATGGTGCTGATTATTACGGATTTCTAGACGTAGTACGAAATACTTCAGCGGTAACAGGGGCTTGCATGATGATGCGTCGTGAAGTTTTTCGGGAATTAAATGGTTTTGATGAGACTTTGGAAGTTGAATGTAATGATACTGATCTATGTTTACGAGTAATAGAAAAAGGATATCGTATCATCTGGACGCCTTTTGCTAGACTGCTTCACCACGAGGCGATTAGCCGTATTGACGTTTATAAGCCATTGCCAAAAGACAGAATTATATTTTGGAATAGATGGAAGACTAAACTAGAAAAAGGCGACCCATATTTTAACCCTAATTTAAATGTTGACAAAGAGGATTATTCCCTCAAGTCTATTAAGTAATATTATGCGAGTCGCTAAAAAAATTTTAGTGGTTAAAATTAACATGTTGGGGGATATGGTTACATTTTTGCCAATGCTTAATTCGCTTAGAAAAGGTATGCCGGATGCGGAAATTACGCTGTTAACTACTTCGGTTGGGGCAGAACTGAGTGCGATCACTAGATTAGTTGATAATATATGGATAACATCTCCGGGAGAGGCTAGATCTATTTTTTGGTTTACAAAGTTGTGGCTGCGGATTATAAATAAGAAGTTTAATATTTCAATCTCATCTTATGATAGTTCCTCATTTATTGGATTGGTTCTTTATTTGTCAGGCATACCGGTTCGTATTGGATATGACTGCGCTAAACTGGCTAAAATGTATAATAGATTGGTTCATTTCTCAAGGGATATTCATATGATTGAACTAAATCTTAATTCTATAAAAGAACTGGGCTTATCTTGTTTAAGAGGTCGCCCAGTTATGAATATACCCGAAGATGCTAAAGATATGGTAGATAAAATACTAATCAAAAATGGAGTAAATCAGAGAGAATTGATTATTGGAATACATCCGGGTTCTCGCACGGCACCACGTTGGTCACCAGAACATTTTGCTAAATTGGCAGACGAATTAATCAAAAACCATCATGCAAAAATTATTTGTATTGGCTCCATTAGTGAAAAAGTAATTGTTGATGATATTCAATCACAAATGGGGCGAAAAATAATTGATTTTACAGGCCAAACCACAGTTGCTCAGTTAGCGTATCTTATATCAAGGTTATCAATACTTATAGGGCACAGTAGTGGCCCTACGCACTTAGCCTATCTTATGGGAACTTCGACGTTATCCTTTTGGGGTGTGAGTCTACCTCAAAACTGGGGGCCTTACTGGGATAAAGAGCGCCATATTTGTTTAGCTAGCGATTTGGATTGTTTAGGTTGTGACAAAAAAGAATGTCCCAAGGAAACGTTGGAATGTATGGTCTCTATCAGTGTGGGGAAAACCTTAGAAAGCATTAAGCAGCTTCTGTCAAAATAATTTTTTCTAAGGCTTGAAGCTCTTCTTGCTTAAGATCATCAAACCTAAATCCGATATCTTTAATACTTTCACTAGGTTCACGATCAATGAAGGCGATGTGGGTTCTGATATTTAACTGATCGTTTTGTTTTAATAGCAAGGAAGCGGTGAATTTATCTTTCTTATTCTCCTCGAATTTAGAGAAAAACGAATTGAATTTTTCACGCTCTTTTTTGATGTCTCCGCCTATGGTTGGTAGAAAATTTTCCACAAGCATGCCGGTAGAGCTAAGATTGATTAATCTGCATTTTATAGCATCTGATGTATTTCTGCCGGCATAAATTTCCGTATTATAGGAAAGTTCGCGATGCAATAATTTTTCATTTGAAGTTTTAAATATACCGTCCCGGATAGATTTAAGGAATTTTATGGCGCAAAGGGGATGGTTAATTATTTGGGTAAATTCTTCTTGGGGAGACATATCTTCTGTTACGCCGATTATTGGTATATGAGGGGCGATTTTTTTTATGGTAAAAATTAATTTTGATATATCGGAATTAATTTTAAGTGTGTCAACTACTACCGCATCAAATAGGGCCGTTTCAATTTTACTTATTGCATTATTTGGATTTTCTGATATGGATACACCGTAGTAATTACTGATAATTCCTTTTAATAGAGAACCGGAATATTGGTTAATATCTACAATCAAAACATTAGGCATATTATGACTCCTTATTATGGTAGATTATATATAATTAATATATCGGATTTTTAGGATGATAACTTAAGGGGTATGATAGAATGGAATCACCCGAGTATTTTATGCTCATCAGTTAGGGAAATACCTTTGAGGAGCATTTTAAGTTGATCGGGATTATGCGAGAATTTTAAGGCATTTTCATCAGTAATAAGATTGTTTTTTATTAGATTATGAAGTGATATATTAAAATCTTGCATACCCTCATTTTTAGAGCCGCGCATAATTTCAAGGATTAATTTATCTTCTTTGGTTTGGATAAGTTTTTGAATGGTTGGATTAACAACCAATACTTCTGCCATAGGGACAATGCGAATTTCTTTTTTAGACGAAGGTAGTAAACGCTGACATATGATTGATTTGAGATTTAGGGTTATGCTTTGGCGAATAAGATTGCTTCTTTCTTGAGGGAATAAATCGATAATACGGGAAATTGTTTGGGCTGCATTAGAAGCATGTATTGTTCCTAGTACTAAATGTCCAGTTTCTGCAGCCATCAATGCAGCTTCTACGCTTTTACTATCACGTATTTCGCCAATGAGTATGACATCCGGGTTTTGGCGGACTACATATTTTAAAGCGTCTTCAAAGGATGCTACGTCTATACCGATTTCACGTTGGTTAATAAATGATTTATTATCTTTAAATAAATATTCAATAGGGTCTTCAATCGTAATTATATGGCACTTCCTATTTTCATTAATGTATTGAATCATTGAGGCTAAAGTGGTAGATTTTCCTGATGAGGTTGGTCCTGATACAATAATCAAGCCTTCTTTTAAGGACGCTATTTCTTGTATAACTGGCGGTAAGTGCAGGTCATTTAAAGATGGTATTCCTGTGTTAACACGGCGCGCGGCTACTGCTACATTACCGCGTTCTTGGTAGATGTTTATCCTGAATCGACCAACTCCCTCGAGATCATAAGCAAAATCAAGATTGAGATTGTGCTCAAAAATATTTTTCTGGGAATCGGTCATTATTTCGTAAATAATTCTTTTAATATCTGTTGCGGAAAGGACTTTATTTCCAACTTCATGCAAGACAGTGGTAACCCGAAATATAACTTTAGCTCCGACCTTGAGATGGAGGTCAGAGCCTTTGTTTTTAGCTAAAGAGCTAAAAAGCTTATCGATGTCCTTTAGTTCTTCTTGAGGAGATTTTTCCATAGTTCTAATTCGTCAGAAGGGACGTCTTCTATTGAAATCCATTTGGTGTTTTCGATCGAAATGAATACGGTCGATTTTCCGTTAGGACTTATCCAGGTGATTGAAGTCTTTGTCGAATTCTTGTCTTTTTGCCATCCTGAATACTTCTTTTCAATAACGGATTGATAAGCTTTGAAAGATTCTGTGGCATCGGCATTGCTGTCCCATACGGTCGAAAGATACAGACTGTATTTATTGGTCTTGATATTTTTTAAGAGGAAATATTTATCGCCATCCCATCCTTCAGCGGCTTCTCTTAAGCTGGGTATTTCGAAGGTGCTGAAAAGCGTCCAAAACCCGAACTCACCTAAAACATCAGAAAATGATATTTCTATTTGAGGGGGTAATGCTGGCTGGTTTATTACAGTCGGCTCATCCCGTTCAATCAATAATTTTCGCGGATGCATGATTTGTTCTGTGGAAACGGGCGGTTTTTGGTAGGCTATATCAATATTTTGCCAGCCGCCCTGGTAATTTTTATCTTGTTTGGGGATATCGTAAACCAGCATATCGCTTATACTGGACAGTCCGTGGATGTAAGGCGCATTGAGATACCAGAAAAGATGTATAGGGGCACTTTTTAACCCTTCCAGAGCCGTTTTCATTTCCGGGTATTTTTCGGCCAGGGGTAACATCTGTGATTCAGCTTGATTTAAAAGCATATCCCTGGTCATGAATTTCATACGGCTGAATATTTGGGCGATAACAGGATTGTTTGCGCTTATTTCTTGCCCGCCCATCATCGGTTTAAGGCTGTACATAGTCATGACATAAGTCGCTTCCCCTTCATAAAGATATCGGATTGCCGTGGCGGAGTCTTCCGAGGCTGAGGCGTTTTTGTTCATATCAGCCAGATTAAAAGATTGGTCTTGCAAGGCATGGCAAAGTTCATGTATCAGATTACTTTTGAGCTGTTCGGGAGGAAAGGCGTCAACCTTAAGTAAATAAATAGATTTAGTTCTGGGGTCGTAGTAAGCGCCGGCCTGAGTTAATAGCAGGTTTTCGAATCCTTTTCTCAAGTCGTATCCTTCTGGGAGAAGTCCCAGTTTTATCATGGCCATTTGGGTTATTTGGGCTTTGGCCGGGGGGAGTTCTTTATCCAAGTCATTCTTGACGAAATTACGAAAATCGCTCATAGATTGGACGGCCGTAGGTATGGTTGATTTGAATTGTTTTCCTCTGATGAGTTCGACTTCTTTTTGATAAGTATTGATATCGCTAATGATTTTTTCTGTCGCATTTTCGTGCACTTCCTTATGAGTATTAGTTGAGCATGATATGCCTGTTATAAATAATCCCACAAAGGTGATTGAAATAATGGGGATAATTATTTTTTTCATAAGTATTCCTTTTCTATGGTTTGCCGTAATGCACTTTATAGAATTTAAGATATTCGCCTGTTTTAATTCGTTTCCACCAGTCTTTATTCTTAAGGTACCAATTAATAGTTTGCCTAATGCCATCTTCAAACCTGTATTTTGGTTGCCAGCCCAGTTGTTTTTTTATCTTTGAGATATCAAGGGCATAACGGCGGTCATGGCCGGGCCTGTCCTTGATAAAGGTTATCAGTGATTCTGGCTTTTTTAATGCCTGGAGGATGGTTTTGGTTACTTCCAAGTTGGTTTTTCCCGATTGCCCCGCGATATTGTAGATTTCGCCTAATTTGCCGTGGCGCATGACACAATCGATTGCCCGGCAATGGTCTTCAACGTAAAGCCAATCGCGGATATTTTTTCCGTCTCCGTAAAGGGGCAGTTGCTTGTTTTCTAATGTGTTAGAGATAAAGAGAGGAATGACTTTTTCCGGAAATTGGTAAGGGCCATAGTTATTCGTGCCGCGGGTGATTATGGCGGCATATCCGAATGTTTTTTCGTAGGCTTTGACCAGCAGGTCGGCGCTGGCTTTGCTGGCCGAATAAGTACTGCTTGCGTCTAGCGGGGATTTTTCGGTAAAAGGTTTATCTTTTTTCTTAAGCGAACCGTAGACCTCATCAGTGGAAATTTGGATATACCGTTTTATTTTGAACTGGCGTGCGGCTTCAATGAGTACCTGGGTGCCTAAAATATTGGTGTTTAAGAAAACGGCCGGATGGTACAAGCTGCGGTCGACATGGGATTCGGCCGCGAAATTTATTATCACATCTATCCCGCCGGCTAGTATCTTATTGACTATTTTGCCGTCAGTAATATTACCCTTGATAAATCTATAGCGGCTAGATTTTTTTATATCTTTCAGGTTTTCTAAATTACCAGCATAAGTCAAGAGGTCTAAATTGGTGATGGAGACGTCTTTATACTTATTAAGCATGAAATGGATAAAGTTGGAACCGATGAATCCGCAGCCGCCCGTGACAAGAATTTTCATAGGAACTCCTTCATTAGATAAACTAATTACTTAGAAAGAGATGCTTTGTCAATCTATATGTAGTTTTTTTATTGACAATGTTTTGATAAAGTCTATAAATGCATCAAAAGGAGATGTTAATATGCTTAATAATATCGGGGCTCAAGAATTGCTTATTATTTTTTTGATTCTAGTTTTTCTTTTTGGCGCTAGTAAGCTCCCCTCGCTGGCCCGGGGATTAGGTAAGTCAGTGAAAGAATTTAAAAAAGGGATGAACGAAGAGGAAGATAAACCTCAAACCAAGGATGAGCCAACTATACCTCCGGCAACGACATAGTCAATGATTATGTTTTGACAGGAGGGGTGAATCTCATCTTGTCTTATTTTTTAACACACCCTTTATATATTCAATTACTTTTTTAATGGCCTTATCCATAGGTGGTTTTAATGTTGCTCCAGCGGCTCTATTGTGGCCTCCACCGCCGAAATGAGCCATTAATCTATCAGCATTTATTGGAGGTTTCGCACGCACACTAAGCTTTATTTTTAAGGGATTATCATGGCTTTCTCTAAAAAGTAATGCAACCTTGACATCTTTAATTGCTCTTAAAACGGACAAGTACTCTTGTGAGTCGGCCGGTTCGGTTTTGAATTTTTTATACATCTGTCGGGTTAAGACAGACCATGCAATTTGGTTATTAAAATCTAGTTTTATGCGTTCGAGGCAATCTATATAAAGACGCGTTCCAGGGATGCTTTTATTAGCATGCATGCTGTTAAAAATATAGGAAAGGTCTATACCCTTTTTTATCATTTCCCCGGCTATATAATGGCTTTCTGGGGTAGTTGACGAAAATACAAAATGGCCGGTATCAGTATCGAGAGAAACGTAAATGTTAGTGGCCATATTCTTGTCGATTTTAACCCCTGAAGCTAAAATAATTTGGTAAACGATTTCTCCCGATGCGGCGCGTGAAGGATCAGTCCAGTTAATGTCGCCAAAAAGATCGTTTTCCTGGTGATGGTCGATATTGATGACAATCGTGCCCTTGCGGATGAGTTCTTTTATAGGTTCTGCCAATTCTTCAAGTCTGTCTAATCCCCCTGAATCTAGGACAATGATAACATCATAATTAGAGTTTAATTTAGTTCCTGGTTTAAATTGGCGGACTTTTTTTACCCAAGGCATGAACAGTAATTCTTTAGGGGTGCCCCCGGTATTGATTATGCTGGCCGATTTTTTCATTAGGCGGAGCATTTGGGCTAATGCAAGCTCTGAGCCTAAGGCATCCCCGTCGCAACGCGCGTGGGTGGTTATTAAAAACCGTTTGTTTTTCCTTATAACATCTAGTATTTCTTTCGCCAGCTTCATATTTATCTATCAGTCATTATTTTAATGTAATCGCAACTATTTTTGCAGTAATTATTTCGCTATTGAATAATTTTGCTTTTAATAATAGGCAATAAAATCATTTATTTTAAAAGCAAATTAGTAACTATTTTTTTGGTGTGTGCATGAGAATAGCATGAGATTTATTTTTTAAAGTAATTCTCTTGACACCTAAAGGTGAGAAGTTAAAAATTATGCTTGATGATTTAAACAGATTGATTAATCAGCTGGCTTTAGCATAAAGGAGAATAACATGAAAAAACAATCATCTTTTTTATTCGACAGTGGCCTTGGTAAGCTTGATCCGGATATACAATTTTTTGCAAAGTGTGAAGAGGGCAGGCAATCTAGTAGCCTTTTGATGATTGCATCAGAAAGTCTTTGCCCCAAGCCGGTACGCGAGGCTTTGACCATGGTATTCACAAATAAGTATGCTGAAGGATATCCTTCTTTGAGGATGGCGCAGGATGAACGCAATCAAGTAGAAAAGGAGCCGGCGCGGTATTTATCATTCCATCGGAGATATGGGGATCGAAGGTTTTATAAAGGCGCGGAATTTAGCAATTTTGTTGAAGTTCTTGCCCAGCGCCGGGCTGCAGAAATATTTGCTAATCCGAATGCTTCAGTTGACGAAATATTTGTTAATGTTCAATCACTTTCTGGTGCCGCGGCAAATAATGCGGTATATAATGCATTTGTCGTGCCGGGTGACACGATTATGGGGATGTCACTTTCATACGGAGGCCATCTAACTCATGGAAGCCCTTTTAATCGTTCGGGGCGTCAGTACAAAGTTGTTCCGTATACGGTTGATCTTAATACAGGGAAGCTTGATTACAACCAGATCGAAAGCTTGGCTTTGGAGCATAAACCCAAGATTATTATTGCCGGCGCAAGCGCATATCCCTGGAGTATTGATTGGAAAAGGTTATCCGAAATCGCACATAAAGTGCCGGTGCAGGTCGAAGGACTGAACAGGCAAGGTGCAGTCCTGATGGCCGACATATCTCATCCTTCTGGGCTTGTCGTGGCCGGACTCTTTCCTAATCCGGTGGGGTTAGCAGATGTTTCTACCCTAACTACACATAAAACACTTTGCGGTCCGCGCGGGGCTATTATTATCTCTACTAATGAAGAAGTGGCCCGCCGGATTGATTTTGGTGTGTTTCCAGGGGAACAGGGTGGTCCGCATATGAATAATATTGCCGCTAAAGCGGTTAGCTTTAAAATAGCCTCAATGCCGGAATTTAAACAATTGCAACAACGAATTTATGATAATTGCCAGGTATTATCAAAAACATTTGAAAAGTTGGGATTAAAACTTGCTTATGGCGGAACTGATTCTCACCTGTGCTTAATAGACCTGGATAGTATTAAAACGGAATCAGGCATTCCGCTCAGGGGCGATGTGGCATCAAACATTTTGGATCTTTGTGGGATTACCTGTAATAAAAACGCTCTCCCGGGCGATGAAACCGGTACCAGGCCTCGTGGCGTTAGGTTTGGAACGACGGTTCTTTCACAGCTTGGGTTCGGTAAAAAGGAAATGGAAACTATCGCTAAAATGGTTTACCGAGTGTTGATTAATATTCAAACATTCAAAGTTATCAGCCACAGCGGTGAAATTGTCCGGGGAAAGATTGACCAGAAAATAATGGATGAAACGCGTCAGGAGGTTAACAGGCTTCTAAAAGTAAAGCCGGTTAAGCAAGAAGGTTCTGACGCTATAGCGATTCAGGGAGAACGTTCTGAGGCATTTATTCAATCGCTGGTGCCTATTAATATGTATGAGTTTGAAATTGGGCAGGTTATCAGGACATCATTAATGGATTATAGCGGCAAAGTCATTGATAAAGTGCTCCTGAAAGTAATTAATGCTGATGATTATCTGATAAAGCCTTCGAAAAATATCAATCAAGTCGCTAATTATCTGGATAAACTTTCAGACGGATATATTAAATTCGACCCAATTGACCCTTACCGTAAAATTGAAGGACCGGTTGTGGTTAAAATGGTTAAAGCTAAAATAAGCGCAGCTAAAGTGATAGATGCGCAGAATGATTTGTCTAAACCATATTTCTTGGGGCAAAAAGCATTAACCTTAGGTAAGATTGTGTATAAGGCAGTAGATAAGGAATTCAAGTTTGTTCCTTACGATGGCGATTCTAGAAAAACAGCCATTTATGAAGAGCACCTTAAACTTACCAAGCCGAATTTTATGGTGCCTTTTGCCGGTTGGACAATGCCTCTCTGGTATACCAGGGGAAGTGAAGAACATATTAATGTCAGAACCGCCTGCGGTTTGTTTGATGTTTCTCATATGGGCAAGATCAGGATTACCGGTTCATATGCCATGAGATTCATTGACTTGGTAACAACCAACTATGTGCCGAAACTAATGCCTGGACAGTCGCATTACTCGTATATTTTTAATCCTGATGCTGATGTGATGGATGATGTTATTGTTTATTACCTTGCGCCGAAAGATTATCTTTTGGTTGTTAATGCGTCCAATGCTGAAAAAATATACCAGTGGCTTAACGCCGTTAATAAACGCCAGGTTATAATCGACCGTGATAATTTAGGGTGCCGGATAGAGGGCAGTGTGGAAATCAGCAAGCCTGATTGGGTTAATGTAGCATTGCAGGGCAGGAAATCATTTGCTGTCTTGCGGAAGATAATGCTGGAAGCTTGGACAAACTCGACCAGCAAGATGTTAAAATCACTTGGCTCTCTGAAAAAATCACACTTCATTGAGATAGAAATAGGTGGTTTCTGGGCGTTGGTAGCCCGTACCGGTTATACCGGTGAGAATTTAGGATATGAAATATTTGTTAAACCGGAGAATGCGGTAAAATTCTGGAATTTGTTGCTGGAAAAAGGCGCTGAATTTGGGTTGAAGGTCTGTGGTCTAGCTGCACGAGATTCACTTCGGACAGAAGCTGGTTTGCCGCTTTACGGCCACGAGCTCAACGGCGACCATAACATCATGCCGACACAAGCTGGATACGGGGCATTTGTTAAAAGGCATAAACCTTTCTTTGTCGGTCGAACGGCATACTTAACTAAAGAGAAACAGATTACCCATCAGATAGTCAGGTTTAAGGTTGTGACTGAACGGGCCAGGGCTATAAAACCTGGGGATATGGTGTTGGATGTTGATAAGGATGTTGGTTTGGTTACCAGTTGCACGCTGGTTCCGATAATCGGGACGACACCCCAGCAGTATGTCCAGAAGGGCTTGATGCTTATTGCAAAGAAATACGCGATTAGAGGAACTATTTTGAGCATTAAGACCAAGGCTATGCAAGCTGGCGATGCTCCAGCCCAGGTAAAAGTCAAAGGTAGATATACGCCCAGATAAACAGCCGCATCTAACGGCTGCTTTTAATGGTTTTTAAGGCTTGGCTTATATCATCTGCCAGAGGCGCTGTAAAAGTCATTTGCTTTCTTGAGATAGGATGTTCTAAAGTAATCCTGTGCGCATGAAGCGCCTGCCGCTTTAGTAAAATCTTTCCTTCAACCGTCAGTTCTTTTTTACCGCCGTATGTAATGTCACAGACTATCGGATGTTTGATGGATGCTAAATGGACCCTTATTTGGTGGGTGCGTCCGGTTTTGGGGAAAACAGAGACAAGCGTAAAGCTTTGCTTGTCGGAAGATATTAGTCTTTCCCTGACCTCGTAATAAGACAAAGCTTCTCTGCCCTCGCCTTTTTTCTTCACCACAATTTTCTTGTAGTCTTTAGTGTCGCGACCGAGCGGTTTTTCGATAATGTCGGAATCAAAATTGATATTTCCCTCAACCAGAGCCAGGTATTCTTTCTGGATTGTTCTTTTCTCGAACTGGCTTGAGATTCTGAAATGCGCCTGGACTGTTTTTGCTGCGATTATAATGCCGCTGGTATCTTTATCAAGCCGATGGACAATTCCCGGGCGGTAAATGTTTGGGTCCGAAAATCCTGCTCGACGGGTTACTTCAGGCAGGACGCCGCAGTGGTTGAGCAGTGCGTTGACCAGAGTGCCTTCCCAGTGACCGGCTGAAGGATGGACCACCATATTGGGCGGTTTATTAATAGCAAGCATTTCCTCATCTTCGTATATGATGGACAAAGGAATTTTCTCCGCTTTCATCTGGGGTTCTATTAACTTGGGCAGCTGGATATCAATAATGTCACCGTTATTCAGGTGGTGGCTTGATTTGGCCGGGCGCTTGTTAATCGTAATCAACTTTTTCTTTATCAGGGATTGAATCAGGTTGCGCGAATATTCTTGAAGGCGTTTGGTTAAATACACGTCAAGCCGGTAGTCTTCAAGGGATGATTTTTTTATGGTAATTGACAGGGGATCAAGGTGAGAATAGTCGACATGGATAGGCTTCATTCCAGTAATTTAAGGTAATGCTGCTTATTATGCTCAAATACATAAAGGGCAGCCATAACCCATCTGTCGCGCCAGCCCGGAGCATGCTTCTTGCACCATTCCTTGGCAACCTCATCACGGTTAGCCGGTTTCTTATTCTTCTCGCCGGTATACCAGATTTCCTTTTCTATCTCATCCAACTCGGTTTTGATCTCCGTAAGGTGGTTGATAGATTTCGCTTTGACTATGTACATTTTGATAGCCAGCTCCTCGGTCAGATTGGGGATTCTTAATTCCGGCAGGACAGAGGTTTTAAATTTCTTGATTCCCTCTTTATTTTGCTTGATAAATGACTCCAGGTCTTTTTCCAACTCGCGGTACTTACCGCTGCAATAGTCCTGGGCGATGTTTTTTATTTCACTGCACATAAATGCCCCCTGCGACGTCACTGGCGTATTTACTGAATTTTGTATATTGAGCATATTCTAATATTAAAAAATAATCCCCAAAAGTCAAGAAAAACCACGAGAATATTTCCGGGCAAACTATGGTTATGCATAAATACTACATATAGTATTTCCTGGGTTCATAACACCATATAATGTTATTCCTATATTATGTATTCGGAAATGCCGGGGAAAATATTTACTAAATTTTAAGAGAAATACTTGACATGACGATATTAGTTAATAGAGTGGTGTCAAATCCCATAGGGTGGAGGTATATCCCACATAGGGGAGTATAAAGGTAAGATATAGAAAAATAGATAAGAGCGGAATAAAAGGGGTAGTTCAAGATGTTTGTTGGTCAACACTATCATACGTTAGATGCTAAAAAGCGATTGGTGATTCCTGCCAAGTTACGCCACTCGTCTTTGCTCACCCCTAATGAAGCGGATACCAAAGGCGTTTATGTCACGTTGGATACCAAGAGTTACCAAAATAACAATATCAATCTGTTGGTTCTTTATCCGGCCTCGGTCTGGGCCAAGAACCTGGAACTTCTGGAGCAGAATGCTCTTAGGAGTGAAGAAGCCGCCTGGTATCTCCGCAAGGTGTCAGCCGATACGGAGTTCTGCAAGATAGATGAGCAATGGCGCGTGCTGATACCGCTGCGCCTGATTAACACTGCTGAGCTCAAACGCGATATCGTTATTGTCGGAGCGGGCAGCAAGATAGAAGTTTGGGATACCGCTAAATGGGACAATGTTTATAAGTGGCTCCAATCTCAGTCAACTACTTTTGAAAAA
Organism: Candidatus Brocadiia bacterium; assembly: GCA_041658285.1. NCBI lineage: Bacteria > Pseudomonadati > Planctomycetota > Candidatus Brocadiia > Candidatus Brocadiia bacterium. Next base: position 219,817 of record JBBAAP010000001.1, on the reverse strand, counting down.
TACGTATACAAAATTTCCACCTAAAAGTGGAAGAAAGGAGACGATATGAGCGTCGCTGTGGGGGAATCATTTGACAGAGTTTATAAACTACTGGAGGAGATAAGGGATTTATCCGAAGAATCCATCCGCGCCAGATTACAACATTTAGAAAAAGATATTATTGTGTTGTTCCAGAAACTTGAACAGCTGCACACGCTTTCGTCTGATTTCGCGCAGGTCGATTTGAGCGAAGACGTGTACTACCTGGTAAGGCTTCTGGCCGAGAAAGAGGAGAAGAAAAAGGAAGTTTCCCGCAGGTTTCCTTTGCTCTCCCGTGCGGCCGGGATATTTAACCTATAGGTTTAATTAATGGTACACAATCCAGTATTACTTAACGAGGTTGCGGAGCTTCTTAATCTGCAGCCCGGGGGGGTGATTGTCGACGGAACAGTTGGTTTCGGGGGGCATTTCAAAACTCTACTATCCCGGATTCAGCCCAACGGCCGATTAATCGGAATCGACCAGGATTGCGAGGCGATAGCTTATACCCAGGAATGGTTGAAATCATTTCTGGAACAAGGCCACGAAATAAAATCAGTAGATTTGTTCTGTGACAACTTTTCTAATATAGGCGATATTCTGGGACGGCTCAAGGTACCCGGAGTTGACGGAATTCTGCTTGATATTGGGGTTTCTTCGTACCAGCTGGACCGGCCCGAACGCGGATTCAGTTTCCAGTCGGACGGCCCGCTGGACATGCGGATGAACCCCAAAGCAGACCTGACCGCCGAAATGGTCATCAACGGCTACCATCCGAATAAGCTTATCGATATATTCAGGGAATACGGCGAGGAACGCTGGGCCAAAAGAATCGCCTTGAATATCGCCAGAGCCAGGGAAAAAGGAAGGATTGAAACCACCACACAGCTGGCCGGAATTATCGAGAGGTCCGTGCCTTTCAGGGGGCGGGCTAGGATACATCCGGCTACCCGAGTTTTCCAGGCGCTTCGGATAGAAGTCAATCAAGAGTTAAATAATCTTAAAGTTTTCCTGGGTATTGTGCCGAAATACCTTAATACCGGGGGGCGATTAGGAATTATCAGCTTTCATTCCCTGGAAGACCGATTGGTAAAGGAGTCGTTTAGGAACGGGAAGACAGAGGGTATTTACCGGCCCATCACCAAGAAACCGGTTTGGGCATCGGAAAAGGAATCCTACGAAAATCCGCGTTCACGCAGCGCGAGGTTAAGGGTTGTTGAGAGAATTTGAGAGTTGGAAGGGAAAGGGAGGGTAGAAAGAGATGGCATATGCACGTCCAGAGATTAATCCTGGTGATAGTAGTTATCACTCTCCTTGGCCTGATTACCGTATGGCAGCAAATCCAGACTGTTAGATTGGGTTACCAGATTTCCAGCTTTGCTTCGCTCAAGCAGAACCTGACCACCGAGAACCACACGCTCCAAACCAAACTGGCATCTACCAAATCACCGTTAAGCCTGGCTAAAACCGCGGATTTATCCAAGCTTAAACTTATTTATGCCGGGGATTCCAACATAACCGAAATAAAAGATCGCATTACCAAAATACATATGCCCGGCGGTGTTGTGCAGGCAAAATTAACCAGGTAATGCTCTAGGGTTGTATAAACCAGCAGGATTTTATGACTGACCAATATATCAAGCGTTCTAATGTAATCGCCGGCTTGATTATACTTGTGTTTGCATTTCTGGGATTTAAGTTCTTCCTAATCCAGATAGTCCGGCACTCAAAATACAAAGCCGCCCAAATAAGCCAGGTCTATGCTAAGACGGAAACCCAGCCGGAAACCGGCGCTATCCTGGACCGCAACGGCAAAGTCCTGGCCCTGTCACGCCTAGTCGACTCGGTCTATGCCGTTCCGGGCAAGATACAGGAACACCCCGAAGACGTTAGCAGACTGGCCCAGGTCTTAGGCCTTAATTACACTGAGCTTACCAAGCAGATAAACGATGCCGTAGCGCGCAAGAAGCTTTTTATCTGGATAAAGCGCCGGATTGATGATGACGCTTCGACCAAACTGAAAGCCCTTAAATTAGCCGGAGTCGGGTTTAGGAAGGAATATAAAAGGTTTTATCCCAACGGCGCGATGGCCGGACAGCTTATCGGCTTCCGCGGCGTTGATGAACAGGCGCTGGGCGGCGTCGAGCTGTTCTGCAACGACCAGCTCAAAGGCGTCAACGGTTATCAGTACATCCCGCGCGATGCCCGCCAGCATTCTTATACACCCATCGAACTGGTTGAAAAGCCGCCGCAACCGGGCAATGATGTCTGCCTTACAGTTGACGCGGTCATCCAGAGCATTGTCGAAGAATCACTGGCCGATGTGGCCAAGAAATATAAGCCGTCCTGGGCCGGCAGTATGGTCATCGACCCCAACACCGGCGAAATACTGGCTATGGCCAATTACCCGTCATTCGACCCCAATAACCAGCAAAAGTATTCGAACGAGACTAAGCGCAACCGCATCATCACTGATGTCTATGAACCCGGTTCGGTATTCAAGCCGTTCGTGCTTACGGCCGCGCTGGAAAATGACGTCATCCATATGTCGGACACGTTTAACTGTGAGAACGGCCGCTACAAGGTCGGCAAGCGGACCATCACCGACCACAAGCCCTACGGGCGGTTGTCCCTCAAGGATGTCCTGGCCAAATCCAGCAATATTGGCATGGCCAAAATCGGGCTGGCCGCCGGCGCCGGTAAAATATATCCTTACATCAAAAAATTCGGGTTCGGACAGTTAAGCGGGCTGGGCTTCGCCGGCGAGCAGGCCGGTTTTATTACGCCGCTCAGCAAGTGGAGCAACTATACGCTCACCTCCGTGCCCATGGGTTATGAAATTAGCGTTAATTCCATCCAGCTGGCCAAAGCCTACTCGGCCTTTGCCAACGGCGGCCGCCTGGTAAACCCGCATCTCATATCGCGTGTTGTCGACCGCAAGGGAAATGTCATCCAGGCCTGGGTGCCGCTGACCGATACCGCCCAGACCGGCCGGATATTTGCGTCCGCCCAGACCAGGCTCAACGTGGAATCTATGCTCCGCGAGGTGGTCCTGACCGGCACCGGCACCGAGGCCAAACTCAAATCATATAACGTGGCCGGCAAGACCGGCACCAGCAAGAAGCTCAATGCCAACGGCAAGTACGACAACAAATACCGCGGCCTGTTCGTCGCATATGCGCCGGTGGAAAGCCCGCGCATCCTGGTGGTCATGGTGGTGGACGAACCCAAAGGCGCCTATTACGGCGGCACCGTGGCCGCGCCGAACGTTGGTAAAATCATAGACAAGACCCTTAAATACCTGGAAGTGCCGTCGTCCTACTTGCCGGTTGCCGGCGTCCGGGATAACCGGTTGCCTCGATAACCTTCTACCTATATGGAACTGAAAGAACTCAAGCAGATTCTGCCTAACGCCCGTTTCCACGATTTCCAGAACCTGGAAATAACCGGCATCAGCTACGACTCGCGCCAGGTCAAAAGCGGCGACCTGTTCGTGGCCATCAAGGGCGCGGCTACGGACGGTTATCGCTTCATCGCCGACGCCCTGCATCGCGGCGCCGTTACGCTGGTTACCCACAAAAAGGCCAACCTCTTCCCGCTGGTGCCGCAGATAGTAGTCAGTTCACCCCGGGCCGCCCTGGCTTCCATCAGCTCTTATTTCTACGGCAACCCTTCGGCCCGGCTCAAGGTCATCGGCGTCACCGGCACCAACGGCAAAACCACCACCACCTACCTGATTAAATCCATACTCGAGGCCAAGGGCGAAAAGGTCGGCCTGCTCGGCACCATCCAGTATCTCATAGGCGACCGCCAGATACCCGCGCCCAATACCACCCCGGAATCGTACGACCTGCAGAAATACTTCGCCGAAATGGTCCGGTTCGGGCTTAATTATGCCGTCATGGAGGTGTCCTCGCACGCGCTCATACAACAGCGGGTCAGGGGCACCAATTTCCATATCGGACTGTTCACCAACCTGACCCGCGACCATCTTGATTACCACAAGACCATCACCAACTACCGGGCCGCCAAAGGCCTGCTTTTCAAGGGACTGTCCGAGCAGTCAGCCGCCATCCTCAACTACGAAGACAAAGCCAGTAATTATTACTCCCGGCTGACCAGGGCCAAGAAACTTTGGTACAGCATAAAAAGCCCGTCCGCCGCGGTATCGGCCCGGATTAACCGGATGACCCTGGACGGCACCAGCTTCACGCTGATGACGCCCTTCGGCAGCATCGACATCGATACCTCGCTCATCGGGCCGCACAACGTCTATAACATCATCGCCGCGGCTACGGTCGGCATTGCCTGCGGCGTGCCGCTGGAAAATATCAGGCAGGGCGTGGCCGCCGTCAAATCTGTCCGGGGACGGCAGGAACTGCTCAGCTCCGGACGTGGTTTCCACGTTATGGTCGACTACGCCCATACCGACGACGCCCTGAAGAACGTCCTGGCCGCCGTCAAGCCGCTGGTCCGGGGCCGGGTCATCGTCGTCTTCGGCTGCGGTGGCGACCGCGACCGCGGCAAGCGTCCGCTTATGGGCAAGGTCGTGGCCAAATACGCCGATACCTTCGTGATTACCTCGGACAACCCACGCTCCGAGGACCCGCACCGGATTATCACCGATATCCAGAAGGGTATCGGCCGGAAAAAGGAATACTTCGTGGAGCCGGACCGCTATTCGGCCATAAAGAAAGCCATCGAGCTGGCCCGGCCGGGCGACCTGGTCCTGCTGGCCGGCAAGGGGCACGAGACCTACCAGATATTCAGGGACGTGGTCAAGCCTTTTGACGACCGCCAGGTGGCCATGGAGCTGTTGAGCTGATAAATTATTATGATACCGCTAAGCATACCGGAAATACTCGGGGCCGTTAACGGCCGGGTCATCTCCGGGCAAAAGGACCTGACCGCCCGGCGCATCAGCCATATTTCCACCGATACCCGGACCGCTGTCAAAGGTTCGGCTTTCTTCGCCCTCAAGGGCCCCAACTTCGACGGCCATAATTTCATCCGGCAAGCCGTCCGGCGCGGCGCTGCCGTGCTGGTCGTCTCGAGTCCGGTCAAACCCGTCCCGGCCGGGGTGGTAGTCATCAAAGTGACCGATACCCTCAAGGCGCTGGGCGACCTGGCCGGTTATTACCGGTCGCTGTTCAGCTGTCCGGTCATCGTCGTCACCGGCAGTAACGGCAAGACCACCACCAAGGAGATGCTGGCCCATATCCTGTCCCGTCAAGGGCCGACGGCCAGCTCGCCCAAGAGTTTCAATAACTATATCGGCCTGCCCCTGACCATATTCGGGCTCGAGCCGCGCCACCGTTACGCCGTGCTAGAAGCCGGCACCAACCGCCCGGGCGAAATCGCCTATCTGGGCCGGATTGCCCGGCCTGATGTGGCCGTCATCACCAATGTCGCGCCGACCCATCTGGAAGAACTCAAGAGCCTCGAAGGCATCGCCCGTGAAAAGGCCTCGCTCTTCGGATGCCTGGCTCCCGGCGGGGTGGGGCTCTACAACGCCGACAGCAAATTAATTAAGAAATTCATACCGAAAGACGAAAATACAATAGAAGCATTCAGTCTGAACAAAGATGGAGGAATCGTTCAAGTTACCGGCGTTAAAGATGCCGGTAACGGCATTAAGTTTAATGTTGCAGCCAGGGGTGAACGCGGGGTTTACGCCTGTCGGTTACCAATGGCAGGGGGCTGGAATGCCAACAACGCCCTGGCCGCCATCGCGGCCGCCCGGGCAGTCGGAGTTCCAATCAGCCAATCCTGCCGGGCGCTGGGTTCGTTCAAGGCGCCGTCCATGCGCATGGAGCGCCGGATACTGAAAGGAGTCACCTACATCAACGATGCCTACAACGCCAACCCGACCGCCGTGTCGTGCGCGTTGCAGGCGCTGGCTAAGGAAAAGGCCGGACGCCGGATATTCGTATTCGGCGAGATGCGCGAATTGGGCCGCTATACCCGGCTATACCACCGGGCCGCGGCACGCGACATCATCAGGGCCGGGCTGGATGCCCTGGTCTGCGTCGGAGCGGCTACTAAAGAGACGCTCAAGGCCTTGCCCAAAAATAAGCCAGCGTACCGGGTTTATTGCAACGATGTTAACCAGGCCGTTAACTGGCTTGGCCGGATAGTCCAAAAAGGAGATATCGTCCTGCTCAAGGGCTCGCGGACAATAGGGCTTGAGAAAATATTATCAGAGCTATGAGAATTTAACTCGTAACTCGTAACTCATAACTTGGCTTATGCTTAACCAGTTGATTTCGCCGTTCATACATCAGTTCAGGTATATCACCTTTCGGGCCGGTATCGCCGCCGTCTGCGCCTTCCTGCTCTGCGTCATCCTGATGCCCTGGCTTATCCGCTACCTCAAGAAACGCAAGATATCCGAACACACCGAGAAGAAAGATTCCGAACAGCTCAAGAAACTGCACGCCAATAAATCAGATACCCCGACTATGGGCGGGGTGGTGGTCATATTGATACTCCTGCTCCTGACCGTGCTCCTGTCCCGGCTGGACGACATATTCGTCATCAATACAATCCTGGCCGTGCTCGGGCTGGCATTGCTGGGTTACTGGGACGACCTGGTAAAACTGCGCTCGGCCAAATCCGGCGTCAGCAAATCGTTCAAGCTGTTGGGCCAGGGCATCATCGGCCTGGCCGTGGGCATCGGATTTTACATCTACTTCCAGAAATACCTGCCGTCCGGCACCCAGCTGCATATCCCCATATTCAAGGCCACCCTCGAACTGGGTATGTTCTATCCGGTATTCGCCGCGCTGGTCATCGTGGCCAGCTCTAACGCCGTCAACCTGACCGACGGGCTGGACGGGCTGGTTACCGGATGCCTGCTCATCGCCGGGCTGGCTTACCTGATAATAGTTTACATCTCCGGCCGGTTCGACTATACCGCCTATCTCAACGTGCCTTATGTGCCCGGAGCCGGAGAACTGACCGTCTTCGCCGCGGCTATGGTCGGCTCGTGCCTGGCGTTCCTGTGGTTCAACGGATTCCCGGCCGAGATATTTATGGGCAACGTCGGGGCCGTGCCGCTGGGCGGCGCGCTGGGAATGCTGGCCCTGGCCTCCAAGCAGGAGCTGGTGCTGTTCCTGGTCGGCGCCATATTCGTTATGGAAGCGCTCTCGGTGCTGCTCCAGGTATTCTCATTCCGGACCACCGGCAAGCGCATATTCAAGATAGCGCCCCTGCACCATCATTACGAATTCAACGGCTGGAGCGAGCCGAAAATAGTCCTAAGGTTCTGGATAACCGCGGCCGTCATCGCGCTCATCGCCCTGGCGACACTAAAAATTGAAATTTGAAACACGAATAAGCACGAACAAAACGAATTATTCGAATTTATTAGTGTGCATTCGTGTTAAAGGATTGGATGTTAAATAACCACCATAAAATCTTGTTAATCACACTTTCGTTAGTCGCATTCGGTATTAGTGCCGGTTCGAATGTTAATGAGTTACCGGCACCTTATACCAAGGCTTAGAGAAAACATTAAATAAAGACAGATGTTGAATAACCACCATAAAATCCTGTTAATCACACTTGCGTTAGTTGCCTTTGGTATCATCATGGTTTACTCCAGCAGTTTCTTCCAGGCCGAAGGTTCGCGCTCCATCCACGACGGCTACTTCTTTGCCAAGCGCCAGTTCATCTGGATAGTCATCTCCATCATCGCTATGTTCATAGTCCGGGCCGTGCCGTACCACGTCTGGGACCGGCTCAGCCCGTTGCTACTCTTGGGCACCTGGGTATTGCTGGTGGCCGTATTGATACCCGGCATCGGGCACAAGGCCGGCGGAGCCAGCCGCTGGCTCAGGTTCGGGCCCATCGGCTTCCAGCCGTCCGAATTCGCCAAGCTGGTGGTCATAATGTTCATCGCCTCGTTCATCAACAAGAATCCCCAGGACGTTAAGTCATTGAAGAAAGGGTTCCTGCCCATTGCCGGAGTGGTCGGCCTGACCGTGCTGTTGATACTGGTCGAGCCCGACATCGGCACGGCATTTTTCGTTACATTAATCAGCGGCATCCTGATGGTCATCGGCGGTGTCCGGCTCAGGCAGTTGATACCCATCGGCGTGGTCGGCCTGTCCATCGCCCTGTTCGCGGCCATAGAGTTCTATCCGCACGTCCAGGACCGGCTCAAGGTCTTCCTCAACCCCCAGGCCGACGTGGCCGGCAAGGGCTACCAGGTCCACCAGTCGCTCATTGGCTTGGGCGCCGGCGGCCTGACCGGAGTAGGCATCGGGCTATCCAACCAGAAGCTGTTCTTCCTGCCCCAACAGCACACCGACTTCATCCTGGCCATAATAGGGGAAGAGCTGGGGTTCTTGGGAGTGCTGGCGGTCTTGGCGCTCTTTATGGGGCTGATGTGGTACAGCCGCAAGGTATCTAAAGAATCGCCCGATTTATTCGGCTCGCTCACGGCATTGGGCATCGGCCTGAGCATCACTGTGCAGGCGTTATTTAACATTGCCGTGGTCAGCGGGGCCATACCGACAAAGGGTATCTCGTTGCCGTTCATAAGCTTCGGCGGTTCCGGGATGCTGGCCGCAATGGTCGGCATTGGGATACTGCTCAACATTGCCTCGCACAAAGGCACGGTCCAGCACGAAAAGCCGTCCCAGGCCTTCGGCAACCTGGTCGCCCTGGAGTCGTAGTCAAATAGTTTGTCAACCACCGCCGCCAAAAGCATATAAATCAAGGTTGAATTCACCCTAGAAAAACTTTCACAGAAATCTTATTTTTTACTTGACAAATCCATTTTTAACACTATATTGTAAGTAGATGGAAGTAAATAATAGTAATAGACTAATAGGAGGTGGATATGGACCAGAAGAGAACGAGTATGATCATGGAAGAGACGCCGGCCAATAAGGACTGGTATTCCATCCGCGAGGCGTGCGAGTATCTGGATGTCAGCGAGCAGACAATATTCAGGTGGATGAAGGACGGCAAGCTGACCTATTTCAAGGTGGGCGATTCCACCCGGTTCCGCAAGGAAGACCTGGATCTGATGATTACCAAGCACACCGGCGAAAAGGAAGCCGAAAAGTACGGCAGCCGATGCGTGGCCTGCGGGCATTCGGTGTTGATACCCGGCAGTATCGCCGGTACTGGTAAGGTCTATTTCAAGCCGGCCAAGACCAAGTTCTTTACATTATTGGAAAGCAACGTCAATATCGAGGCGCGTTCCTGCCCCAAATGCGGCTTTGTCCAAGTCTTCGCCGATACCCAGAAACTCAATAAACTGGTTAAACCCAATAAGGAGAAATAACCGTATGATTGCCCCGCTCCGATAGCCCATCGGAGCGGGGTCTATAAAAGGAGGTGTTGTATGGAAGAGAACAGAAGTGTCTTTTGGGAGTGGTTGAAAGATCTGTTCATCAGGCAGAACGTGTTTTACCTGATGAGCGCGTTGTTTATGATACTGGGGTGTTATCTGGCGCTTAAGCCGTTCCAGCAGATTACCAGAAGCCTGGCCGACCTGATTATCTATTTTGCACTTATAAATACTTACGAAGCGCTTTTGGTTGTTGCGGCTATCTATGTCATAGTTAAAAAGAATGTCATTCGTGACGGGACAGTACTGCTTCTGATAGAAGGGTTTTTCTTGGTTGATGCCACCTTGATGAATTCTGTATACCATCTTTACAGCATCTGGGCCGGGATTATATTCAATCTGATGATTTTAGGATTAGCCGCCTTAAAGATACAGCTTGTGGCCAGGTACCTGAAACTAGATTTTCCCAAGGCTTTCTACAGATTCATCGGGTTGGGGTTGGCTTATCTCTATTTATTCACGGCCTTTATCTCCTATGGCATCAAGCAAGCTTACGACAGCACCATGCTCATGTTCATCGTCTGGTCCGTAGCCGGCCTGATTCCGGTTGTGCTCATCGGCATCGCCGAGAGTAAAGAAGACCTTAACCGGCCATTCGCCGAGTTCTGCCGCAAGGCCCAAGTGGCCTTCTCGCTGATTGTTATGTGCCTGCTTTTAATCCACCTGGCCACCGCCACCTGGATAGCAAGCGCTCCGTTCTATCTTTGTTACCTGGTGACTTTCCTAATATCATTTGCCTTTATCCTGCCTGAACTCAAACCACGTCTAAAGGCAGCCAATCAGGTTCATTGGTTTCAGTACGCGCTGATAACCGCAAGTATTTTATTTTGCATAGAATTCCCCAAGGAACTGATATTCAAGATACCCGTTATCATGTCGCCGCTCAGGTTGGCCCTGATTATGACTGCTGTAGTATTTGCTTCTTCCTATTGGGCATACAAAAGGAAGGTGTACTTAGCCTATAGCGTGTTTTTTATAGGCAATGCGCTGTTAGGATATAGCTTTAGTATCATCTGGGATAACCTTACTTTGATAACTGACAGAATTACTGGTTTCCTGCCGGATTCAAATCAGAAATGGGGCATTTTCAGCATCATTGCCGCTTTTATGCTTTTGGTATTCGGGTTTTTGGTCAGCTTGAATAAGTCAAAGATGATGGCTGTTAATGAGGGGGGCTCTGTCATATCGGGCAAACGTCAGTTTATGATAATCTTGCTTGTTTTGGTTATAGGGTTTTCAACTTATTCCCTGGCCATTGCTTTAATCGAAAGGGGTAATCGTTTTTATGAAGGGGGCGGTTCGGCCATTTCTGCGCTCAGGGCTTTGGCCGTGCACGAAGATTATTGGAAGCAAAACGACATTGACGGCAACGGCATCAAAGATTTCTGGACCTTGGATATCTCATGTTTACACCGGCTCTACCAAAAGGACGGCAAGAATAAAATCGACCTGATTGATGCTTCATTCGCCCGGGCTGACGACAATCCTTACGCCCGCGGTGTCCTTAATCCGTTCAATCTTAATAATGCCGGCGGCATGGATATGGAAGACTGGTCATTGCCCAAATTCAGCAAGGCCTCCAAGTATGGCTATGTTTTTAGGGCCATAGCTCTTGATGAGGACGGCGTGTTTTATAACCAGAATCCAGTCGGTCATAACAATGTCAAGGCCGGTAATAGCAACAAATTCGCCTTTGCCGCATATCCCGAACACTATCCGATGTCGGGCAAGGATGTCTACATCATCAATGAAAGCGGAAAAGTTTATGCCACCGATCCGGGTACTGATGAGGACCGGAAAATAGTATTAAAATGGCCCGGCATTGATCCGACCAAGGTAAAAGGGCCGGGTAATAAATCCTGGGTGTTGGTGAAATAGCAATCATTGAAAAGGAGGCGATTATGAAGAACATACTGATTTTATGCTTTCTTATGCTGATACCGGTGGTGGGCATTGCTGACGGCAAGTTCTATGCCAGGGACAGGGTCCCGCCAAGCCTGCCTTACCAGCGGGCGATTATTTCCTACCAGAACGGTCATGAGCTTATGGTTGTCCAGTCCAAGTTCCAGGGCGACGGTAAAGATTTCGCCTGGGTTATTCCTGTGCCGGAACGGCCTCGAATCGGCACTATTGAAGGCGATGTGGCTGATAATCTGTTTTATGATCTGAGCGCCAAGACCGAGGACCGGACTGTTGAATTCGGTGTCTACTTTGGTATTATGATTGTTTTGCTGGTGCTTGGTCTGCCGGTGGTCATAATTGCCGCTAGGATTATCTACGCCATAAAAAAGATTCCCGCTCCGGCCTTGTTACAAGGCAACCTTATTGCGCCTATTTTGTTGTTGGTTCTTGTTTTGGTAATAATTGCGGCTATAGCTATACCCAGTCTAATTACGGGCAAGCTGGCGGCTAATGAGCTTTCCAGCGAGCGGATAGGCATTTATGACATCAAGGTCATCAAACCGGCTGATATGGCCGAGCTGAGCACCTGGCTTAATGAGAACAAGTTCAAGTTCACGGCCGATGATGAAACAGCGTTTAATAACTATATCCGTAGTAACTGGTGTTTTGTGACCGCCCGGATAAACGCGGAATCGTTGGCCAGTAATCAATACCGCACGCCTGAAGGGATGACAAATCCTTTGGTTCTGGTGTTCCGGACCAAGGAAATGGTTTATCCTTTGGAGCTTACCGCTACGGTCGGTTCATCAACTGAGGTCTTATTGTATGTCATAGACCATCATAAATCATCAGTTGACAGCCGTTTTGATATGCGGTTTGCCGGATTGCTTGAAGAAAGCCCTTTGCCTAAGGTGGTAGTAACATCTAATAATGCGCTGCATCTTGGGAACTTCTACGGTAATTATATCACCAAATTTAAGGGCTATCTTTCAACGGAGCAGATGAGGACGGACTTAATCATAAACCAGGCGTCGGACAGCAAGTTTTACCAGAGGAATAACTGGAGGTGGTGATATGGAATACCTGTATTTGATATTGTTGATAATACTCTCGGTAGCCGGGTTCTATATCGGCTGGCGCTATGTCGGGCCGTCCAAGAGCCGCTGGGCTACGGCCGGGGCGGCGATGTCAGAAATAGTCATCCTGCTCTACCTGGTCTTCCGATATTACCCGGAATATGAATACCGGCTCATACCGCTGGCTATCTACCCGCTGGCCGAAGTGGTCAGCTTCATCCCTTTTGCTATGTTGTTTTTCGGGTTTACCATCAGGCGCGCGAATACCCGCTGGCTCCCGATGGAACTGGCCGTCATTGCCGGGCTGGTATTTATTTACGGGTTGTACCGGGTGGAGTGGCTTTATCCGGGCCAGGATATCAGGCCGGCCTCGTTCCGGGTCACCAAGGACGGAGTCTGTATGCAGTCCACCGGCTACACCTGCGGCGCGGCCAGCGCCGTGACCCTGCTGAAATGGTGGGGCATCGAGGCGACCGAAGCCGAGATGGCCTACCTGTCGCACACCCGCAAGCGGCTGGGCATCGAGATGGTCCAGCTTACCCGGGCCGTGGCTTATAAGGCTTTGGCTAAGGGGCTGACCACCGACATCCGCGAGATGTCCTGGGAGACGCTCCAGCGCCTGGGCGTGCCCTGCATAGTGGATGTCAAATGGATGCCGCCGTTCATAGACCACGTGGTGGTGGTGATGAAAGTGGCCGGGGACAAGGTCACTATTGCCGACCCGCTCAGCGGCACGAACTACTGGACCAAGGACGAGTTCCTGGACAAATGGCGCGGCGCGGGGATTTATATTAACAAGTAGCCACAGATTATTTATTCTGAGTATTTCCGAAGGGCACGGATTTATTTTATGAACTTATGTAAAAGGAGTACTAATATATGAAAATTATTATTTGCGGGATTTTGGTTATTAGCGCTATTTGTATATTGTTTCTACCATTAGTTGCTGAGGGATTTTCCAGTAATGAGGCATCTGCAGAAGCCGGATTAAAATTATTAGTATCAACGGAAGGAATATGGAAACAGACTGATGTTGATGGTAATGGTATAAAGGACTACTGGACGCTGGATGTCTCCTGTTTACATCGGATGTATCGTCAGGATGGCGTAACCAAGGTTAGTTTTATTGATATATCAATGGCTCGTTCAGACAGCAATGCTTACAGCCGCAATAACCCGTCACCATTTGGTTCAGATAGTGAAAATGGGTTGGATATACAGGATTGGGGCTCAACGCCGGTATTAAGCGCGGCCTTTACTATCACAGCCAAAAGTGGTTATTATTTCAGGGCGATGCTTCTGGACGAAAACGGCGTTCCGTACAACCAGAATCCGGTCGGCAAGAATCAGATTAAGGCCTGCAATACCGATAAGTTCGCATTTGTGGCTTATCCGCAGGTAGCAGGGGTATCAGGTTATTATATTCATATCGTAAACGAGACAGGCAATATTTACAGTACCGAGGTAACAAACGATGAAAATAAGGTAATCCTGCAGTGGCCCGGCAAGGACCCGACCAAGTCATTCGGCCCGGGCGGGTTTAAGTGGTTGACTGAAGATGAATATTATGATAAGCCGTTTTATATTTATCTGATAAGAAGCTGGACATCTTTCATACCTGTTATTTTTGCTGTTATAGTGGGCGTACTTACGCTTATCCTGGCCGGTAAATTCTATGAACCGAATACTGAGACAAAGAAACGAAACAGGAAATTACTTATAGTATTCCTGATATCTGCTATCCCCGTATTTGTAGTTTTAGTGACGGTGGTATTTGGTTATGGTTTCCGTAATTGGGGAATGCCTTATGAAGTATTGTTTGATGGATTATATGAAATGTCAGATATCTATAGGTTCTCACATTGGGGGGGAGAAGGATTAATAATGCTTGAAGGTGTGTCATTTTTGGTATTATCCTGTGTATTGTTAGCAGCATCAATTATTACATTCATAAAGCACAGAATACGATCCGCGCTTTTCCCGATAATGCTAATAGTTTTTTCTATAGTAACAATTTTAAGTGCCGGATTAACTGATGTCCTCTGTATGTTTGACACTAAAGTGAACTCCATAATAAACACTACTTTATTTATTACTTGCTTTATGATATATCTGGTTTTGCTCTGGTTTTTCCTGAGGATGATTAATAGGCTGACGAATAAAGCAGATAGTATGCCCCGAGGCTACGCTCGGGATAAGAGCCACTAAGTCGCTAAAGCTCCAAGGGGCTCTAATAGTATGTGGGATGGGCTTATGAGCAAAAGAACGAAAATAACACTGATAATCCTGATAGCTATTTTAATAATGGTAATTGTGTTGTCGGTAATTAAAACCAATACGTTGTAATTAAAAGTAGGGCATAGCTCATTTCGAATAATTCAGTATTCATAACCATTCCTCAGATTCATTTTCTCGAATACCGCTATAGTATATGACAAGTCGGCGTCTAGTATATGACAAGTCGGCATCTAGTATATGACAAGTCGGCGTCTAGTATATGACAAGTCGGCGTCTAGTATATGACAAGTCGGCGTCTAGTATATGACAAGTCGGCGTCTAGTATATGACAAGTCGGCATCTAGTATATGACAAGTCGGCGTTTAGTATATGACAAGTCGGCATCTAGTATATGACAAGTCGGCATCTAGTATATGACAAGTCGGCATCTAGTATATGACAGGTCGGCGTCTAGTATATGACAAGTCGGCATCTAGTATATGACAAGTCGGCATCTAGTATATGACAGGTCGGCGTCTAGTATATGACAACTCGGCATCCATTATATGACAAGTCGGCCTGGATTACTACACAGGGTAGGTTACAATATATTAAGGAGGGTGGGGGGACTACCCCTGTGGATAACTTTTAGGCTAAATCACCTGAAAACCTCATAAAACCTGTATTTTCATCTAGTTATAAGTAGGGGGGTGCCTATACCCCATATACTATATGGACTCCTCGCCACCCCCCATATACTATGGGACATAGGGTACGCTACTGTGGGGCATAGGGTATGCTACTATGGGGCATAGGGTATGCTGCTATGGGGTATAGGATATGCTACTATGGGGCATAGGGTATGCTACTATGGGGTATAGGGTACGTTACTATAGGGTATAGAGTATGCTGCTATGGGGTATAGGATATGCTACTGTGGGGCATAGGGTATACTATTATGGGGCATAGGGTATGCTACTATGGGGCATAGGGTATACTACTACGGGGCATAGGGTATGCTGCTATGGGGCATAGGGTATGCTACTATACCCCTATTCCCCCTATTGCTGTTGTTCTGGCGTTAGCCTCGATGTTGCTATGCTCATCGGTCTCTCCGTAAGATTCTTAGGAAATCCTTGACCTGCCGGCGCCGTTTTGCTAATCTCTCCCATCCGGCAGTAATGGATTTATTGCCGTTAACTGGTTTCAGCTTGAGGCTGACCCGCCTTTGGCGGGAATCTGAGTACTAAAAAGAAAGGTGCTTGTTTATGAACGTCGAGATGAAAGAAGTCGGTCCGTGCAAGGTTGCCCTTAATATCGAAATCCCGCCGGATAAAATCAAGACCAAGCTGGATGAGAAGTTCAAGAGTTTCGTGGAAGGCACGACCGTGCCGGGTTTCCGCAAGGGCCACGCGCCGACCGGCATCGTCGAGCGCAAGTTCGGTAAGGAAATCCGCGAGGAAGTCAAGTTCGACGTCATCGGCGAGGCCTGCGATGAGGCCTTTAAGTCCAAGGAACTGCGCGTCCTGGGCGAACCGCACATAGATTTCGACAAGATCGTTATGGACGAGGCCAAACCGATGAACTTCGAGGTGACCGTCGAGGTGGCTCCGACCGTGGACCTGAAGGATTATAAGGGCGTCGAGGTCAAGCGCCACAAGATAGCCGTGGACGCCAAGGAAGTCGACGCTTTCATCGAGGAACTGCGCGCCCAGAACGCCGAATTGCTGGTGCTGGAAAAGGAGCCGGCCAAGGAAGGCGATTACCTGGTGGTCGACAGCGACGTGTCCGTGGACGGCAAGTCCGTCGCCAAGCAGGATAATATGAGCGTGCCGCTCGGGCCGGAAGTGGGTTTCTTCGGCAAGCCCAACGCCGATATCAAGAAGAACCTCATCGGCTGCAAACAGGGCGATACCAAGCAGATGAAGCTGACCATCCCCGAATCATACAAGGACGCCCAGCACCGCAACAAGGAAGCACTGTGCGTTATGACCGTCAAGGAAATCAAGCGCCCGAAACTGCCGGAGCTATCCGACAAGTGGGCCAAGGATATGGGCTTTGACTCGCTGGCCCAGATGAAGGAAGAGGTTACCAAGAAGCTGACCGCCCGCAAGGAGACCGAGGCCGAGCACCACCTTGAGGACGATATCCTCGATAAATTACTGGCCAAGACCACCTTCCCGCTGCCCGAATCGGTGGTGACCAAGTCCGAGGAGCAGTTGATTTCGCGCAAGGCGATGGAGATGTATTATTACCGCATGCCCGAGGACAAGATTAAGGAAGAGCTGGCCAAGTTCAAGACTACCTCCAAGGACGTGGTTACCCGCGACCTGCGCATAGAGTTCATCAGCGACCATATCGCCAAGCAGGAGAAGATATTCGTGACCGAGGACGAGGTCAAGGAGCATATCAACAAAATCGCCGCCTCAAGCCGGAAACTGCCCACCGAGGTGCGCAAGGAATACGAGTCCAAGGGCTGGATGCCCGAGCTCCGGGCCGAGCTGAAAGAGGAGAAGGTCCGCAAATTCCTCAAGGAACACGCGAAGATAACCGATTAAAAAAGTATATAGCAGGTAGTATATAGTATGTAGGGGAGAAATTCCCTGTAAACTATTTGCTGTATACTAAATACTGCATACTTCATACTAACAAAAGGTGAAATTATGAATCTTACTCCTATCGTTATTGAAAAGACCGGCAAGGGCGAGCGTTCTTATGACATCTGGTCGCGCCTGCTGAAGGACCGTATCGTTTTCGTGGGCCTGGCCATCGACGACTATATCGCCAACCTCATCATCGCCCAGCTGCTATTCCTGCAGATGGAGAACAAGACCCAGGACATCAATATGTACATCAACACGCCGGGCGGGTCGGTCACGGCCGGCCTGGCCATCTACGATACCATGCAGTTCGTCCAGTGCGACGTGGCTACCTATTGCATAGGGCAGGCGTCGAGCATGGGCGCGGTCCTGCTGGCCGCCGGCACCAAGGGCAAGCGCCAGGCGCTGCCGCACGCCCGCATTATGATGCACCAGCCCTGGGGCGGGGCGCAGGGCGATGCCATGGACATCAAAATCCAGGCCGAGGAAATCATCAAGCTTAAGAATAAGCTCAATCTGATTATATCAAAACATACCGGTCAACCGCTGGAACGGATAGAAAAAGACACCGACCGCGATTACTTTATGTCGGCTCAGGAGGCCAAGGACTACGGCCTGGTTGACGAAGTGGTGGCGTCGTTGAAGGAAGCTAAAAAGCCGTAAGAGACATCTTTGACGAAGCGTGATTTGGCGCTTGTCATTTGTCTCGGATAACTAAAAAACCATGGTATCAAAGAAAAAACCGCCGACCGATAATTACAACACCTGCAGTTTCTGCGGCTCGCGCCAGCCGATGAGCAACCTGGTGCGCGGCATCTACCCGGGCAGTTATATCTGCGTCGAGTGCATCGAGGCTTCCAGCACTATGGTCATCCAGGGCAAGCTGACCACACGCGAGCCGATATCCAAAGACGAGATCGGGCGGGTGCCCACTCCGGCCGAGATTAAGGCCAAGCTGGATGAATACGTCATCGGCCAGGACCGGACCAAGAAGATAGTCTCGGTGGCCGTGCATAATCATTACAAGCGCATATTCAATCCCAACCCGTCCCAGGGCGTGGAGCTGGAAAAGAGCAACGTCCTGTTCGTCGGCCCGACCGGCTGCGGCAAGACCCTGATTGCCCGGACTCTGGCCAAGATTCTGGACGTGCCGTTTGCCATCGCCGACGCCACCACGCTGACCGAGGCCGGTTACGTGGGCGAGGACGTGGAGAACGTCCTGCTCCGGCTGATACAGGCGGCCAACTTTGACCTCAATAAAGCCGAGCGCGGCATCATCTACATAGACGAGATAGACAAAATCGCCCGGACGCACGACAATCCGTCCATCACCCGCGATGTCTCGGGCGAGGGCGTCCAGCAGGGGCTGTTGAAGATACTCGAAGGCACTACCTCTAACGTGCCGCCCCAGGGCGGGCGCAAGCATCCGGAGCAGGAATACATCAAGATAGACACCACCCATATCCTGTTCATCGCCGGCGGCACTTTCGACGGCGTCGAGAACGTCATCAGCCGGCGCATCGGCAAGAAGCGCATGGGCTTTAACGCCGATTCGGACGACCTGGACGAACTGGGTCTGGGCGATATTCTCGAGCACATCGAGCCGGAAGACCTGATGGAGTTCGGCATGATACCGGAGTTCATAGGCCGGTTCCCGGTCAACTGCGTCATCAGGCCGCTCGACCTCAAGGCCATGGTCAAGGTGCTGACCGAGCCCAAGAACGCGTTAGTCAGGCAATACCAGGCGTTTTTCGAGATGGAGAACGCCCGGCTGGAGTTCACCGTCGAGGCGCTGGAGGAAATCGGCAAGAAGGCGCTGGCTAAGAAGACCGGCGCCCGGGCTCTGCGGGCCATTATGGAAAACCTGCTCATCGACACTATGTACGAACTGCCGTCGTCCAAGGAGCCGCGGCTGTTCCGCATCACGCCGGCTATGGTCAAGGGCGAAAAGCCCATCACCGTGACCAAGGAAAAAGACAAGAGCGCGTCCAAGACGGCCTGAGTACAGACCGCAGACTACAGACCATAGACCATTAATCAAACCGCAGAGAACACTGAGTTTAATCTAATTTCTAACCACGAATTAACGCGAATGAACACTATCCGTGGATTTGTGGTGAGAGTAGCGAATATATTGTGCGGATTTAGCTGAATGTTATTTATTTTCTTCGGGCACTTCCACGCCGAGCTCTTTAAGCGCCGCCCGGGCACGGGCCGGATAATCACCGGAATACTTTAAGAGTGATTTTATATCCCTTATTGATTTGATTGGTATTTTATCCTTGGCGCCTAATTCCACCAGGATTATTGCTGTAATGCCTCGAGTATACTGGTTATCATCACCTAGAAACTTGATTAATTCATGCATAGATTCTTTAGCGACAAGTTGACCCAGTGCATAAATAGCCGCCAAACTAATTTCTGGATTATTATTTTGTAATCGTTGGTTAAGGTTTGGAATAGCCTCATTAGTGTCAAGGTAACTTAATGCCTCAACAGCTGATTCGCGAACCCGTTTGTCATCATCTTGTAATAGTTTGGTAATTTTAGTGATTGCTTCCTTAGCGCCAAGTTCTCCTAATGCCCAAGTAGCCGACGAGCGAACCTTTGGGTCATTATCCTGTAATAGTTTGGTGAATTCCGGGATTAACTTTTTAGCATCAAATTTCTCCAATTCCCTAACAGCCGTCGTGTGAAATACGGAGTTATTATCCTGTAATAGTTTGATAATGTCCGGAATGGCCTCCTTGGCTCCAAGTTGTCCTAATGCAACAACAGCCAACCAGCGAACATCCGGGTTATCATCCTGCAATAGTTTGGTAATGTTCGGGTTTGCTTCCTTAGCGTTAAGTTTAATCAGTGCCATAATAGTTGATTTACGAACCATTGAGCTATCATCCTGTAATAATCCGGTAATTTCAGGGATAGCTTCTTTGGCGCCAAGTTGTCCCAATGCAACAACAGATGACCTGCGAACACTGGAGTTATTATCCCGCAATAGTTTAATAATATCCGGAATGGATTCCTTAGCGCAAAGATCTCCTAATGCTCGGATAGATGACCTGCGAACACCGGAGTTATTATTCTGTAATAGTTTGATAATGTTCGGAATGGCCTCCTTAGCATTTAGTGCACCAAGGGTATTGATAGAGCTGACTTGCTCTTTCCAATCCAGACTTGAGATTTGCTCCATTAATTCTTTTATTTCTTGCTGGCGTGCTTCATCTATCGGTTGTTGAGTAATTGTTTCCTGTCCTTCCAAAGGTGTGGTTATTTCCTGTTGGGGCGGGGCAGTGGTTTCAGGCGGTTTGGTCGCCGAGCTGGTGCAACCTGATATTATAACAAGACTGATTAATAATAAGATTATTATCTGCCTCATAGGATAGATATCTACAATGCGGAGAATGTTTGTCAATAGTTTATTAAGCATAGTCACAGCTTAATCAGCTCAATCCGTTTACCTGAATAAGAAGTTTCATTTTTCTGGACGGATTCTGCATTTTAGGTAGTCTCCTGCTTGGTGAGTGTTAATTTAAATGTGTTTATCCCGCTGGAATAAGCGGGATCTAAGTGCCAGTACGTCACTGTGTTCCAACTGGCACTAAGAGAAAGGTTATTTATGAAATTGTATAAAGATGTTAACGAGCTTAAGTCAGCCCAGCCAACCATAGATGATTTAATCTACACCTACGTATTCACTCAGGACAAGGCGCTCAAGGATTTCGCTTACGCCGAGGTGCGCCGCCTGGCCAAGGCGTCCGGGGCTTATCCGGCCAGCATCCAGAACCTCTATGAAGCCGCCGCCAAGGGCGCTTACGGCAAGAAGACCGTCCCGGCCATCAATATCCGCGGCCTGACCTATGACGTGGCCCGGTCCGTCTTCCGCGCGGCCATGGCCAACAAGGTCGGCCCGTTCGTGTTCGAAATCGCCCGGAGCGAGATGCGTTACACCGTCCAGGACCCGGCCGAGTACGCCACCGTCGTCCTGGCCGCGGCCGTCAAGGAGAAATACAAGGGCCCGGTCTTCATCCAGGGCGACCATTTCCAGGTCTCGTCCAAGAAATACGCGGCCGACGCCCAGACCGAGATTAACGAGCTCAAGAGCCTGATTAAGAAAGCGGTCGACGCCGGATTCTATAATATTGATATCGACGCCTCGACCCTTGTCGACATCCACAAGCCGGACATCAATGAACAGCAGAAGGACAACGCCCGGATAACCGCCGAGCTGACCGAGTACATCCGCGGACTGCAGCCGGCCGGCGTGACCGTTTCGGTGGGCGGCGAGATCGGCGAGGTGGGCAAGCAGAACAGCACGCCCGAAGAACTACGCGCCTTTATGAACCAGTATAAAACCTTCCTCAAGCCGGGCGCGGTGGGCATATCCAAGATAAGCGTCCAGACCGGCACGGCCCACGGCGGGGTGGTCCTGCCCGACGGCACTATGGCCAAGGTCCAGCTGGATTTCAACACGCTTCGGACGCTTTCCGATATCGGCCGCAAGGAGTTCGGCATGGCCGGCGCCGTCCAGCACGGGGCTTCGACCCTGCCCGAGGACTTCTTCGACAAGTTCCCACAGAACGACACGGCCGAGGTGCACCTGGCCACCGGGTTCCAGAATATGATTTACGAAAGCAGCCATTTCCCCAAAGAAATGATGGCCCAGATAAACCAGCACCTCATCACCAACGAGGCGGCCGAGCGCAAGGCCAAGGATTCCGAGGAGCAGTTCCTATACAAGACGCGCAAGAAGGCGTTCGGGCCGTTCAAGCGCCAGATGTGGGACCTGCCCCAGGACAAGGTTCAGGCCATTATGAAAGAGCTCGAGGCCAAGTTCGCATTCCTGTTTGATAAGCTGGGCGTGGTCAATACCAGCGAGCTGGTGGGTAAGTACATCAAGCAGTAATTTTTACCACGAAGGCGCGAAGCAATAAAAACACGAAATTTAGTGCTTTCTTACTTTCGTGTTTTCGTGGTTAACGAATTCGTACATCCATCAGTATCACGCCATAGCCGGAGGTTCGCTGTTGATATCCGGGTCTTCCGGTTTCTTGTCTTCCTTATGCTCAGGTTTATTGAAATGCTGATGGGGTTTTGACTGTTGCCTGACCCGGGCCAGCAGGGGCTGGAGCGTATCTTTGGAAGCAATAACAGCCATTATTACCGCGATGACAGCGGCTGTGCTCCAGATAATGGTGCTGAAAATACTTTCATACGAGTTGGTGCTGAGCGTATGGAATCCAACCAGCACCAGGATTAAGCCGATAAGCACTGCGGTTTTCCTGATTACGTCTGATTTGGACTTGAACCAGAACAACAGCGTTCCGGCGATGGCCAGCAGGGCCAGGATGCCCTTGACCACGTTATGGAAGGGCGAAGACAGGTAATGCGAAGAAATCCTGACCGGCACATCCAGCGGTAGCAGGCTTTGGAATTGGTAGTTATTGGTGGTGATGGGTTTTTTGCCGCCGTAGACCGATGGCATACCGCCGCCGGAAGCGGATATTTTCTGCTGTCCACCCCGGATATTTTCCTGGGCGGCGCTGTTCATCGACCACTGCAAATCGACTTGCTGGCCGGTTCGCATGTTAGCGGTTTGGACCGGGATGTTCTGTTCGGGCGGCCGGCGTTCGATATCCAGCGCGGCGATGCCGCTTTCGAATACCTCGACCGGCTCCATATTGCCGCCGTCACGGACGATTTGGTAGCGTTCCGGCAGTGACACGGTCCAGCCGACCCGCATCAGCGGGATGTTCATTTGCGGGCAGACCATATTTATTTTGCCGGTAGCGCTCAGGGCGCTGATTTTAGAGGCGAACCTGAGGTTGATCTCGAAGGCCTGGTCGGTCTTGCTCTGCTGGGCGATGGGGATAAGGGTGATGGGCACGCCTTTTTCATCGGACGTGAAACAGCTGACCGTCTGGCCGGCTACCCGGACGTGCCAGATATAGGCGTCCTTGGGCAGCGACATGCGCAGGTATTGCTCGCGGGTATTGCGGATTTGGCAGACGATGTCGGTTATCATCTGGCCGTTTTCGCTGATGCTGGTCGAGATTTTGGCGGCGTCAATCACGGCCACCAGCACCTCGGAGAATTTGTTCTGGTTAATTTTGGTGGTCAGTTTGTAGGGATGCTTCAGGTAACGGAACGACATCAGTATGGGCGCTTCGATGCCCCTGAGGTATTCGGCCGGTATTTCGCGCTCGTCGATGGGCGTGAGGTTCTCCGGCTCGGGCGTGGTCAGTTCCATATCCGGGCGGGCGACTATGGCCAGGTAACCGGTTTCGCGCTCGACTTCCTGGATTTTGATGCCGCTGTATTTGACCGGCTCGAACTTGCCGTCTTTGTCTTTCTTCATCTCGGTCTGGAAGGAGACGTAAAGATTGTAGGTGTCCTTGACCGGCGAATGCAGGCTGATGGTCCAGGCAATGCCGTCATCGGTTTTCTCTTCGCCTTTGTGTTTGATATTAGCGCCGGTGATATCCACGTTGACCGCTTCCTTGGGCAGGAGTATCTTGAACTGCGGGTTGGCGGCGTAAAGTATCTGGTATTTTATGGTGGTGCTGCTGTGCAGAATTGCTTCGCCCACCGACACGAATTGGAAGGTTTCGGCCATGACCGTTGGTTTAAGGCGCTCGATGTTGAGGGTCAGCGTCCAGGGCTGTTCGTAATACTTGTAAGCCAGGGTCAGGCCGGACTGCGACATCATCTCCGGCGGGATGTCTTTCAGGTCGATTTCAGTCAGTTTGGAGATGCTCTTGGGGTCGCTCTTGATGCGCAGGGCCGGGTCGGACTTGACCACCAGATAGCCGCTTTCTTTCTTTACATCCATCAGGCGCAGGACCGGTACGACGTAATCCTTTTCCAGTTTTTCCAGCAGGATTTCGGTGTCGATGTTCAGGAAATAGGTGCCCTCGACCCGGGCCGAAAGGATGACGTTAAGTTCGTCGCCGTTGCGTTTCCAGTCGTCGATGAAGTCGCCCTTGAGTTCGGCGATGTGCAGTTCCTTGGGCAGGGTCATCTTTAAGTTGAACAGCCCGGTTTTGCGGATGGTGTAGATTATCTGATAGGACATAGCCACCTTGCGCTCGTCCAGTTTCATTATGGAGCGGACCTCGGCGTTGACCTCGGCTTTGATGTCGCTGAGGTTGAAGGTCACCTTGAATGGATGGCGGAAATAGCGGAAAGCGAAGTCCAGCGGCGGCAGGCGGTCGAGCATCTTCATTTCGGCCTGAGAAGCTGTTTTCTCGGCGTTGGTGGTGGCTATTATTATGGCCGGATTGAACTCCTTGACGTCAATCTGGTTGATGCCTTCGAAGGAGACGACCTCGCTCTTGATTCCGGCGATGGAGCCGATGCCGATATAGCCTTGCTCCCGTTCCACGTCGAGCAGGGAGATAATCGGTAAGGCCACGTTATCGGTGGACTTGACATCCTTTTCGGCCAGAAAAGAGAGGTGGTAGTATGAAGTCGTGCCGGGTGTCTTGGACTTGAGGTCTATGGTCAGGATATTATCCTTGACCTGCCAGTTATTGATATTCTGTCCTTTGGTGATATTAGTGACCTTGAGCCCCGGTTCCAGCTTGATGCGGAACCTGGAGACGCCGGCGTCGTAGATGGAATAGAGTATGCCCACGTCCATCTTGATGGAATCCTTACCCAGGCTGGCGATGCTGACCACGTCGGCCCAGACCTTGGGCGGTATGTTATCGGCCCGGAGCATCAGGGTGAACGGGGTTTTGAGGTATTTGAATATCAGGTCGAACGGCCGGGCCGGCTTGCGTTCCATAGCTACTTCCTGAATATCCACCTGGGAGATGTTCTCGGTATTGAGCGCTTCAACCCGGACGTTTTCCTGTGCGTTTATGGCGATATAGCCTTTCTCGCGCTCCACGCCGAGCGGCTGGATTTTGGGGGCCGAGAACGAGATGGGTATCTGCTCGAGCGTCTTTTCCGTGACCAGTTCGATCGTGAATGATTTGGGGATTGAGGATGAGCGCTCGATGACCAGCGTTTTGGAGTCCTTGTCGTTCTTGATGTCCCACTTGCGTATATTATCGCCCCGGACCGAGATGACGCTGAGTTCCGGGCTGAGCGCGATTTCGACCCGGTCAACATCGCCCTGAAGTATGTCGTAGTCGATGATTGATTCGATTCTGAGGTTGCCGCGGCTGACCGTGTAGATGCTCCGGTTATCCGCGAAGTAGGTCGGGGTAATCTTGGCCGCGTCGCCGGACGACCAGGAAATGACTACCTCTTCGGCGGTGGTGTTATAAAGAAGTACCTCAGTGGAATTGCCTTTTTTGGCCACGCCGAAGTTTATTTCCGGTTGCACCGAGACGGTGGCATCCTTGACCGGGATTACTAATTTGGCCAGCGAGTTATTGGCGGCGGTGATGAAATAGATGTTCGTGGCGTAGCCGAGCTTTTCCCGTTTGATGCGCGAGACGTATTCGACGTCAACCGTATAATCTCCTTTGGCGCCGGCCAGGATGTAATAGCCGTCTTTTTTGCGGTTGAGCAGGATGTTCTTTTCCTTGCCTTTCTTGACTTTGAAATCGCTGAGCGATGCCTGGAGCGGGAAGAGCCTGAACGAATACCAGCCGTCCGACAGGACGGAGAAATTGATGGAGGTCTTGGACCGGACCAGGTCGCCGTCCAGGCTGGCGTTGGTTTCCATATTATTGATGACGTAGCCCGGCGCGGGCATTTCCGGCACCGGCGGGGTTTCGGCCATGGTGCAGCTCGGCCCGAGCATGAATACCAGTATGGCGATAAACAGCCATCCGGGCATATTCAACAGATTCTTTTTCATACGATAACCTCCTTGCCGGGGCTGGCGATAGCGGCTATTTGCCGTAATCAAAAGCCCTCGAACGTTTATAATATATTAAAATTATTATGGCTAATAAAATTGAGAATGCCAGCTCGGCGGCAAATACCTGGCCGAGGATGCCGTTGGTTATGAACAGCCCGATGAAGGCGATGACGGCCGAGAATAACGACATATAAAGTGCGTTCATAACGCTGAAGCGGCTGATGTAGAATATGATTCCGCCCAGGACCAGACAGGTCAGCAGTTGTATCAGGAGCATCAGCCCCGAAGACAGGCACCAGAACGATACGGTGCCGGACGATTTGCCCAGATAGAGCGACTCAAAGGCGTAGTAATAAGCTTGATGGAGCGGCATAGCCACGGTAATAGGCAGGGCGCCGGACTGTCGGCCTTGCTTGGTTTTGCCGAAGAGTTTGCCGTTGACCGGGAGTTCGAGGTTGCTGGTGGCTCCGGCCATATCAGGCGAGAGCCCGTAATAATCAGCTTTTGGTGTTTTGGGCATAGCTTTGTCACCGCCTTTTCGACTGCTTGCGTTTCCGCCATACCTGCCGCCGGTTGTGCTTGAATCATAAAAATATGCGCTGGATTTTCCATCGAGAGATGTGGGCGGTGCGGGAGGAGGTTTTGTCGGTTCTGCCGACAGCATTTCTATTCTCTTCCGACCGCTGCGCCGTTCGCCGCCTACCAAGCCGCCGCCAATGCCGATGGTGTCATAGACACCTTTACCTCTTAGGGGCGAAGGGGTTAAATCTTCGTCGGTGTCTTCCTCCGATTCTGTTATAGCCTCAGGAGAGAGTATTTCTTCTTCTTTTAATTCTTCCATTGCTTCGTTAGGAGGTGGAATTTCTTTGGCAAGATCAACAATAATGGTTGATTCCTTAGATTCTTTTTGTTTAGCCGCTTGAGGTTTAGCAGCTTGAGTGCGCCTTACGTTGGCGTAGTTGCGCAGGCTTTGAAGCTCCTTGGTATTGGCGCCGAGCTCAGATTGCGCTATCTCGGCGTTGTCTTTTTCTTCCTTCGTATTTTCTATTCTAAGTTTTGCATCGGCAGCACCTAGCTTAGGGCTGTCCTTTTTACCTTCGCTTATTTTATTTGCCAGCTTGTCAACGCCTTCGACGATATCTGCGGCCATTCCGGATAACGATGGCCCGTCACCGGACGAAATCAAATCTATCATTGTGGTTTCAGCCGTTGTTCTATCAACTGGCGTAGAAGTTGGTGCGGATTTCATTTCCGATAATCGCATAGTGCTCATGAAAATAAAACCTATCAATATAACTGTTACTGCGGCTCCGCTGCCGATGACGAAGAAGAATCGTTTGATTTTATGTGAGGTTAATTCGAAGAATGCGTAAAGCAATCGGAGTATCTTTACTACGAAGTATAGGATAACGACTATCAGGCCAATAAAGAGCAGGCTAAGCGCCAGTGTTTTTACCCAGGGCGGGATGGCCATCCAGACCCGGGCGATAAAGGCGAACAGCGAGCCGAATATCAGGCTGACCAGCGAGGGGAAGGTGATATCAGGGTCTGAGTAAACCAGGCCCATATTCCCGGCCGGAGCTGAAACGTAATAACCCTTGGGCAGGAATAGGTGCCAGGTGGCGCCCTGGATATTAATATCCGATTGCGGCATCTGGAGGTTTATCTTGGACGCGGGCAGTAAGTTGTTAATATCCTGGACATAGGCCACGACCACGGATGTCTGGCCTTTTGGCCGGGCAGCTTTGCTTACGCCCGAGCCGTATTGCTGGGTTAGTGCCGACATTATCGGGATCATTATTTCGCCGCTGTCCTTGGTCACGGCTTTTATCGGTTTATCGTCGACATAAGCGCCCCAGAGCGTCGCGCCGGCAGGCAGTTTTATTTCCAGGTATTGCTTGGCCGTATTCTCAATGATGGTGTTGAGGTATGTCAGGAGCTTGCCGTTGGGGCGGTTCATTGAGAACAGGTCGCAGGATATGACCTTGGCCGGGAGTATGCTGCTGAGCTCGTGGGTTTTAAGGACGAACGACACGCGGGCGTCCGGTTTATTGAAGTTCATAGCCAGTGACGGCGGAAAACTCAGCTGCTTTAATATGGCCTGCGGGAATTTGGGCTCTATTTCGCTGACCGGCACAGGTAGGGTATTGGCCGAGTCCGGCCCGAAAGATATCTCGGTCCTTTCATTCCCGGCGGCGATAATGACAGACCCGGATTCCAATTCGGTGTCAATCAGCTCGATGGGGCTGAACTTGGGCTCGGTCCGGTCATATTTTACGGACAATGTGTAATTATCCCTGACTCGGGAAGCCAGGTTTATTTCCCAGATATTATTGAAGAAGGTGGTATTTTTTATGTCCTCGCCCGTAATCTCGGGGTTTATGGCCTGGTCCTGGAGTTTGAGCTGCAGCCGGTTGACGCTGCCGTTCTTGATGCGGTAGTTAATCTGCGTAATCGACTGCATCTGTCCTTCGCGGATAATCAGGGCTGTGCAGGATGTGGCCACAAGGTGAGGGAGTTCGGCGTTTTTCTGGATGCCGATGAGCCATTTAGGGTCTATGCTGTTAAAGGCCAGCCGGAGATTCTCCGGGCGGATTGGCATCGAGGGGATATTATCGGCGCTGATTTCCTGTATGTTCTTGAGAGAACTGGTTTTTACGGAGATATCCTTGGTTGTGTAAAACAGCACCCAGTAATCCAATTGTTTGGGCAGGGGTTGTTCTAGTACAGCCGAGGCGATAGGCAGGATGCCGTCCTTCTGGCTGATTTTGCCGGACATGGACAGCTGGATAAAATGCTCGCCTTTGATGCCACTCAGGAAGGAAGCCTTTATTGATTTGGCCGATTCGTCATAATGCCATTCCTTGAGCAGGTCAGATTTCACCTCGGTGGGTTGCACGCCCTCGGGTAAGCTGATAACAATTGAGAATAGGGGCGCTTTTTTTACGGTTAGCTTGATGGTCAATTCACGGTTGATTTCGTCTTCGGTTACATTAATATGTTCAGTCATCGTTGCGCTGGTAATCGGTTTTAGCGGTGATATTATGGTTGATAGTTTCCAGTCCGAAGCGGACGATTCGTAAACCAGGGATGGTTTCTGTTCCTGTAGCCAGGCCGGTATTTTGGATGGATTGGTCTGGCTTAGTTTGGACAGCTGGGTCGGCTCGCATTCGGCGTCTTCAAGCTTCAGGGCCAGGATATATTCAGAGCTGACCGCATCAACCACTATCAGCGGAGAGAATGTTAAGTTTTTCTCCGATTCCTGAATGGCTTCGCCGGTGGCCGAGAAACGGAGCTCCGCCTTGCCGAGGACCTTTTCTGATAGGATGATATCGACCCGGTCGGCGGATGTTTTGTATGACCTGAGTTTATCGCCCTTGATGAAAATGTTAGTCAGGCCAGTCGGCAGTTTGAGGCTGAGCGTATCTGTGCCGATATTCTTTATGTCCAGCGATATTCTGGTATCGTTAATGGTGGAGTTTGTCCTGACGCTGTAGATGGTCTGGAGCGAGGCGAATATCTGGGGCTGTTTCGGCTTGATGCTGACGGTCAATCCGGCCGGCAGCGCGTTGTAAGTGTATGGGTGGCAGCGCCGCTGGCCGACGCCTTTGGCCGTGCCTTCAAATATGGTCTGCTTTGTCAGGTTGTCGATGTGCTCTTCATCGAGGATGGAGTTTACCGGCATGATTATCATCAGCTTGCCTGATTGCTTCTGGAACCCGGTTACATCGGCCGGCGATATCCTGAAACTTTTAGCTGAGTTAATCGGTTCCTCCCAGAGGACCATGCAGGAGAAGTTGATTCCATAGACGGCTTTTTCCAGGATGATATTGAGGTTATTATTGCCGTTTTTATTCTCGGTGAACCAGCGGTCGATATGCCTGTCGCCGCTGTTCAGTTCGGAAACTTCGAGGATTCTGGCATCCGCCGGCAGGGCGACCTGGAATGATTTAAGCGACTGCCGGGCCAGGTTGAACGTCAGGGCATGTTGGTAAGTGAGCATGTCTTTTTCGATGACCGCATAGGTTTCGACGGTGACCTTGGTATCCTGCGGTTTCTCCAGCGCTTCTTTCGGCCCCCAGGAAATAGAGAGTTCCTCGGCGGCCGGGGAATTTATGATGATTAATGTGGAATTACGGTAATCCTTTTGCTCGTAAGCGACTTCCGGGGAAACGATGACGCCGATATTGGCTTCGGGTATCTCTATTTTTAACTTGGAGAAAGTGGATTCCAATACGGGGATGCTGATGCGTTTAAGCGGCGCGGCCGATTCTATCGGAATGCTTACCTGGCATCTTACGGCGTATTCGCCTTTCTTCTTGAACAGGAGTTTATTGTCATTACGGTCGTTGATAAGGGTGATATCGGCCGAAGAAGTCAGCAATGAAGTCTCGGCTGAGGCGGGGCTGATTTTGATGCTGCTCCATTTGTCCTGGAGGATGTTGACATTGAGTTCCAGCGAGATTTTAGCTTTGGATTGGTTGATTTCAATATCATATTTAGCCTGGGAGATAATGTAGTTTTCCTGGATAGGGTAGTCATTGGCGGAAGCGCTAAGGCAGATTATGAAACTTATGAGCCAGAGACTGATGGTTACGCCTTGTTTCATACGTCGCTTTCCTAAATTAAGTGTTTATCACATAATCAGAGTTATGCCTTCTACTATATTAGAGCTTTTCGAACTTATAATTTGTTAGAGAAAATGATATTTCTCTTCAAATCGTTCTTCCTCTATATACCTCTTCTATATATATTAAACGTAAAATATCTGAAAAAGTTCATTTTATTTCACTAATTATTGAACTTTTCCGGGAAAAGTGCGCTACGCAATCCCCGTTCGCTACGCTCAGGGATAATGTGGCAGTAACTCCCTTTGGTCGAACTGCTACTAATCCTTCGGAACATTTTATTTTTAATTATATCTAAAATACTGCCAGTATTTAATATTACGCTTGGGTCATCTTGAGGTAGCCGGTGGCGCATTGCTTGGCCAGGTTGCGGATGCGGCCGATGTAGTGCTGGCGCTGGCTGACCGCGATGGCCCGCCGGGCGTCCAGAATGTTGAAGGTGTGCGAGCACTTGAGGATGTAATCATAGGCCGGCATGACCAATCCCTGATTCAATAAAGCCTTAGCCTCTTTTTCATACATATCAAACAGCTGGATGTGCATGGGGATGTCGGCCAGTTCGAAGTTGTATTTGGAGAACTGGATTTCGTTCTGCTTGTGCACCTGTCCGTAGGTGACGTCCTTGGTCCAGTCCAGGTCGTAAACGCTGTCCTTTTGCTGGATGAACATGGCGATGCGTTCCAGCCCGTAGGTCAGCTCCAGCGAAATGGGGTCGAGCTCGAAGGTGCCCATCTTCTGGAAGTAGGTGAACTGGGTGATTTCCATGCCGTCTATCCAGACCTCCCAGCCCAGCCCGGTGGCGCCGAGCGAGGGCGATTCCCAGTCGTCCTCGACGAACCTGACGTCGTGCTTTTTTAGGTCAATGCCCAGTTCGGACAGGCTCTTGAGGTATATTTTCTGGGCGTCGGCCGGGGCCGGCTTGATGATGACCTGGTATTGGTAATAATGCTGGAGCCGGTTGGGGTTGTCGCCGTAACGGCCGTCGGTCGGGCGGCGTGACGGTTCGACATAGGCCACTTTCCATGGTTCCGGTCCGAGCACCTTGAGGAAGGTGGCCGGATTCGAGGTGCCGGCGCCTTTTTCCACGTCGTAGGGCTGCCAGATGAGACAGCCGTACTGGGCCCAGTAGCGCTGGAGCTTTAACACGATTTCCTGAAAAGTCATAGTTATCAGTAAGCGGATTAAACAGTTCGGCTGTTAGAACTTGTCTGCCGTAGGCAGGCATAGTGAGTTACAGCTGACTATACTTGGCAGCAATTCGCTACCGCTCAAACTGCCAGAGTACTGATTTAACTGATAATGTCAATTTAATCAATAAATATTGACTCCGGATAAATCGTTGTTAACCTTTTTGATTATGCCAAAAGCAGAAGGACGCATATTCAGGTTCGACGGATCGGGTAAGATTAAGCCGGATTTCCTGGAGACCATCGCCTACAAGGGCGGCCGCCAGCTGGTCCGCTACAGCACCCGGGAGTTCTCGGCCGTCTGCCCGTTTTCCGGCCTGCCGGATTTCGGAGAGGTGATAATCGAATACGTCCCGGCCAGGCTGTTGGTCGAACTGAAATCTTTAAAGTACTACCTGATATCGTTCCGAAATATAGGAATCTACCAGGAAGCGGCCACCGACCGGATGTTCAAGGATATCGGCAAACTGCTCAAGCCGCGTTACCTGATGGTCCGGACCGTATACAACACCCGGGGCGGGATTGACGCGGTCTGCACCATGACCAAAGGGCGGCCCTAGGAAAAAACTTGACCCAGCGGATTATTTTGGTATAATCATTGCAATCAATGTTAATAATTGAAAGGAGATATGATTATGAAGGCGATAGTAGAAAAAGACCTGTGCACTAGCTGCGGCCTGTGCGCCGAGACCTGCCCGGAAGTGTTCGAGATGGGTTCGGACGACATTGCCAAGGTTAAAGCGACTCCGGTCCCGGCTAAATCAGAGACCTGCTGCAAGGAAGCGGTTGACGGTTGCCCGGCCGTGGCCATAAAGGTTGAATAAGATTATGAGCCAGGATTTAATCGAACTGCTTAACCAGGCGCTGACCATGGAATACAGTGATGTCTTCCTTTATCCGCGCCACAGCGAGCACTTCAATGGCCAGCCGGCCATCTCCGAGCTGTTCAAGAACTTTTCACAGATGGAACTGCGCCACGCCGATACGCTGGCTATGGAGATACACAGGCTGGGCGGCCAGCCGGAATGGGATTTTAAGCTGCTGACCGGTAAGAAACAGCCGTCTGAAATCGTCAGCTGGCACCTCAACGGCGAGCGCAATGCCATCAGCCATTACGACAAGTGCATCAAGGCGGCCGGCGACAGGCGGCTCAAGGAAATACTGTCCGGTATCAAGGCCGAAGAGGCCATACACCAGGCGGCGCTTGAGAAAATAAGGACCTGGATTAAGTAATATCTTATGCCCGAGAATCATAAACCAACCCTGATGTTTTTCACCAGCGACTGGTGCGCCAACTGCAAGCGCATGAAGCCCATCGTCACGGAAATAAAGCAGTCCTATGCCGATAAGGTTGATATTACCGAAATCGATGTGGCCAAGGATCCGGACACGGCTGCCAAGTACGATGTCCTGGGCATACCGACTGTGGTGGTCGTTAATGACGGCAAGGTGCTGGAGCGTTTCACCGGATTCGTTGCCAAGGATGCTCTGCTCAAGAAGCTGGGAGTCGCTTAGATTGTATGCAAGAACTGATACAAAAATATATGTCCACGGCTTCGCCGCTGGCCATATTCGTGGCCTTTGCGGCCGGAGTAGCCACCTCGTTTACGCCCTGCATCTTTCCGCTCATCCCGATTATCGTTTCTTACCTGGGCAACCGGGGCGAGCAATCCAAACTGCATAACTTCCTGCTGGCCGTATGCTATGTCATCGGTATGTCCATCGTCTACACGGCGCTGGGCGTGCTGGCCGCTTTGACCGGCAAGTTTTTCGGCAACGTCCAGGCGCATCCGTTGGTCAACCTGATGGTCGGTAACATCCTGATATTGCTGGGGTTGTCGATGCTGGATGTCTTCAAGCTGCCTATTCCCGGGTTTGGCACCGGCGCTGGAATTGGTAAAGGACACGGCATACTCGGAGCGCTCTTTCTGGGGCTGACCTCGGGGTTCATCGCCGCGCCATGCTCGGCCGCCGTATTCATCGCCATACTTACTTTCGTAGCCCAGACCAAGGATGTCCTTTTCGGCGGGGTGGTTATGTTCTCTTACGCCATGGGGCTGGGTCTGTTATTGATTATCGCCGGGACGTTCG
The DNA here is from genome assembly GCA_041658285.1 of Candidatus Brocadiia bacterium. Classification (NCBI taxonomy): domain Bacteria; kingdom Pseudomonadati; phylum Planctomycetota; class Candidatus Brocadiia; species Candidatus Brocadiia bacterium. The sequence goes on along the minus strand of JBBAAP010000001.1, from coordinate 185,916 downwards.
CCGGCATCCTGAGCACCCTGCCCAAGGCCGGTAACTGGATGGTTGCTATCCAGAAGATATTCGCGTTCCTTATGATAGCGGCCGGCGAGTACTTCCTGATACAGGCCGGCAAGCTTTGGATGTAGTGAGGATTATTTATGAATAAGATTATGATTATGGCCTTGGCGATGATGATAGTGCTCGGCGCGATGAGCTGCGATACCAAGATTAATCCTGATGCCAATCCCACCAAAGCCCCGGACTTTACATTAAAGGACATCCGGACCGGGCAGGATGTGAAACTGTCCGTACTGATAGGGCAGAAGCCCATCATACTGGATTTTTGGGCGTCGTGGTGCCCGCCCTGCAGGGCCTTGATGCCCAAACTGCAGGAATACTACCAGGCCAACCAGGACAAGGTCATCATCATCGGCATCAGCGGCGATAATTCCAAGGAAGCGGCCGAATCATTCATCTCCAAGAGCAACCTATCATTCACCATGGTCTATGACGAGGGCCAGAAGGTATTCAGCCAGTATAAGATAAGCGGCATCCCGACCACCGCGGTCATCAACACCAAGGGCGAGATTATCAAGCAGGGGCATTTCGACATTGACGAGTTGAAAGAACTGGTCAATTCCGCTAGGTAGGATTAGCCACGGATTGCACGGATTGGTCCCGGATAATTTAAGCCACAGAGCCACACCTGCCCGTCCGTTCAGGCAGGGGCGGACATGCTCCCGTTGTAACACACTAATTTAGCTCATTCCCTCGTGCTGTTTTTACATACCCCTCCATTATATGACAGGGTAGTATCTATTATATGGCAGGGTAGTATCTACTATATGGCAGGGTAGTATCTATTATATGGCAAGGTAGTATCTATTATATGACAGGGTAGTATCTATTATATGGCAGGGTAGTATCTATTATATGGCAGGGTAGTATCTACTATATGGCAGGGTAGTATCTATTATATGGCAAGGTAGTATCTATTATATGGCAGGGTAGTATCTACTATATGCTAGGGTAGTATCTATTATATGGCAGGGTAGTATCTACTATATGGCAGGGTAGTATCTATTATATGGCAAGGTAGTATCTATTATATGGCAGGGTAGTATCTACTATATGCCAGGGTAGTATCCATTATATGGCAGGGTAGTCTTCATTATATGACAGGGGGTGGGGGGACTACCCCTGTGGATAACTTTCCTGCATTTTAGACCCTGGGAACGAATATAACGCAGTTTCAGGCCGCCCGCCTGACCGAACGGGCAGGTTTTCCGGACACGAAGGGGGAAGGAAGGTGCTCATTTTCAGTAAGGGGATATGCTTAATATAACGTCAAAAACCAGTAGCTGGATAGAATAATTATCCCGCTCCGCTACGCTTCGGGGATAAGTGCCGGGTAACTCGTTGTACTCGAACCGGCACTAAACAGTGACGTGAAGAGACTTGTAAGAGACTGGGCGCTGAACCGTCAGCGCCCTTGGTTATTTTTGTGTTGGTAGGTCGCTATCTGGTATTAAAACTTGTTTTAACGGACGCTTGTACAATTCGCCTTTAGTCAGCGTTATGAATCTTGTGGGCGTTTTGACGCTCCGGTCGTTTGCCAACGCTCCGTATATTTCATACTCACCCGGGGGGAGATTACATATGAATTTCGAGGTTATATTAACCTTGTCATTTACTTTCAGCGTAAAGTAAGGAATCTCATATGAGACGGCGCTTTTATTGAAAGGGTCTTCGCAAATAGAGAATTCGTTCTGCCGGGTTCCTTTTGGCCTGATATATAACAGGACGTTAGACGGGCCGTCTTTAGTGTGCCAGTCTTTACAGATAACATCTTCTGTGCTTTTGTTTGTCAGTTCGAACGATATGGTAATACAGCCTTGCTTGTATTCGACGGCGCTGTTCGGGGCAAAGTTTAATATCAACCCACGTGTATATTCTTTTTGACGTGTTTCATCTACCGGTTGCGGGGCGGGCGGGTTATTCTCGGCTCCCAGCTCCTTCAGCGTCACCCGGGCTTCCCGGCGGACCCAATCATCGATATCTTGTATTAGTTTTGTAATTTCAGGAATAGCTTCTTTAGCATCAAGTTGTCTTAGTGCAACAACGGCATCATGGCGAACAAATTTGTTATCGTCTTGCAATAATTTAGTGATTTCGGGGATTGCCTCTTTAGCGCCAAGTTTACCCAATGCACTAACAGTTGGCCAGCGAACACACCACTCATTGTCTTGCAATAGTTTAATGATTTCCGGGATAGATTCTTTGGCGTCAAACGCACCTAGTGTTCCAACAGCCGCCCAGCGAACACCTGGGTCGTTATCTTGTAATAGTTTGGCAATCTGCGGAATAGATTCTTTGGCGCCAAGCTTATCTAGTGCCTCAATAGCCGACCGGCGAATATCCGCGTCAGCATTCTCTAATAGTTTAATAATGTCCGGGATAGCTTTCAGTTTAACAAGGGTTTTTAAAGCAGTTTCATGTTTATTCCATTGTGGACCTGTGAGCTGGATAACTAATTCTTTTATCTTCTGCTGTCTGGCTTCATCCGGGACGGGCGGTTTGGTCTCCGGGCTGGTGCAACCTGACACAATGACCAGCCCGATTAATAATGCGATTACTAACTGCTTCATAATGGATAACTAACCATGCAGGCATTGTTTGTCAATAGATTTATTTGGCATAGTCACGGCTTAATCCGCTTACTAAGTTACTTCCGTCCGGAAATCGATTTGAGATGTATCATCAGCACGGTGATATCGGCCGGTGAGACGCCGGCAATCCTTGATGCCTGCCCCAGAGTCATCGGCCTGAATTTGGACAGCTTGGTCCGGGCTTCGTTGCTCAGGTGCTTGAGCGCGGCGTAATCTATGCCATCCGGCAACCTGTGGTCTTCCATCTTGCGCGAGCGTTCAATCTGGACCAGCTGTTTCTTGATGTAGCCTTCGTATTTGGATTCTATCTCGACCTGCTCCTTTATTTGGTCCGGCAATTCGGCCATGGATTTGGGCAGTCCCGGCAGCTTGTCGAGTTCCATACCGGAGCGTTTGAGTATTTCCCAGAGTGATTTATGCAGGCAGAATTTCTTCCTGAGGTCTTTCTCGGCCTGTCCGATAAGTTGTTCCTTTTCTTGGAAGGCCTTGAATTGGCTTGCGCCGATGAGCCCGAACCGGGCGCCGTAGGGCATCAGCCGCCGGTCGGCGTTGTCCGAGCGCAGGAGCAACCGGTATTCGGCCCGCGAGGTGAACATCCGGTAAGGCTCGGTCGGCCCGAGTGTTACCAGGTCGTCTATCAAGACGCCGATATAGGCTTCGTCGCGCCTGAGGATGAAGGGATCTTGTCCCTGAATCTTAAGGGCGGCGTTGATGCCGGCCATGATGCCCTGGGCGGCGGCTTCTTCATAGCCGGAGGTGCCGTTAATCTGGCCGGCCAGGTAAAGGTTGTTTATGCGCCGGGTTTCCAGCGTTGGTCTTATCTGATAGGGCAGGACGAAATCGTACTCGATGGCGTAACCGTAGCGGATGAATTTGGCATTCTCCAGACCTTTGATGGAATGGACCATCTCGTCCTGGATATCCCTGGGCAGGCTGGTGGAGATGCCGTTGCAGTAAATTTCCGGAACATCGATGCCTTCGGGCTCGAGGAATATCTGGTGCTGGTCCTGGGCGGCGAAGCGGACGACCTTGTCCTCGATGGAAGGGCAGTATTTCGGCCCGGACGCCTTTATCTGGCCTGAGTAAAGCGGCGCCCGGTCAAGGTTGTCCCTGATTATTTTATGAGTCCGATCGTTGGTGTGGGTGATGTAACAGGGGATTTGTTCCCGTGATATCTTTTTGGTGGAGAAGGAGAACGGCACGGGCGGCTGGTCGCCGTCCTGGATGCGCAAAGCGGCCAGGTCGAGCGAATCTTTGTGCAGCCGGGGCGGGGTGCCGGTCTTGAGCCGGCCGATTTCCAGTCCGAGTTTCCTTAAGCAACCAGAAATATTCTCAGCCGACGGTTCGTTAATCCGGCCGCCCGCATTGATATCGGTTCCGATATGGATGACTCCTTTCATAAATGTGCCCGGCGTGAGTATTATTGCCTTGGCGCCATAAGTGGATTTTCCCCGGACGCCGGCCACGGCATTATTCTTTATTATTATTTCATCAGCCGTGTCCTCTTTGATGGTCAGGTTGTCAGTTGATTCCAGCACCCGGCGCATGTATTTGTGGTAGGCTTCCTTGTCACACTGGGCCCGGGGCGAGCGGACGGCCGGACCTTTGCTGGTATTGAGCATCCGGAACTGTATGCCGGTGGCGTCGGCGGCCTTGGCCATCTGGCCGCCCAGGGCGTCGATTTCACGGACTATCTGGCCTTTGGCCAGCCCGCCGATGGCCGGATTGCAGGACATCCGGGCGATGGAGTCGCGCGAGATGGTCAGCATCAGGGTGTTCAGTCCCATCCGGGCCGCGGCCAGGGCCGCCTCGCAGCCGGCGTGTCCGGCGCCTATGACGATGACGTCGTAAATCATACGGCTATTTCTTGGGGTCGAGCTGCACCTCGAAAGCGGATTCGTGTTCTGCTTTGTTGCCCTGGACGTCCCGGAGCTCGATTCTTAGGGTATGCTTGCCGATGGCCAGGTCTTGCAAAAGCTGGTAATGCAGGGTGTCCGCGGTAATCAGAGCGTTAGCCGTAATTTCTTTGTCATCCAGCCAGATGCGCACGCCTTTTGGTTTTATTTCGCCTTGGCTTTTGTAAGAGGCGACTATCAGCGGCTTGGGCGTATAGACCTTTTCGGCCTCAGACGGGAACACGTAGAATATCCGGGCCGGTGGATTGCGGACATTGACGCTGCGCTTGTCCTCGGTTTTGTTGCCGGCGTTGTCTACGGCCGTGATGACCAGCTCGTATTCGTCGTCAGCCAAAGACAGGGTATCAATCTTGGCTTCATAAGAGGTCTGGTCTTTTTCCTTATTGGGCGGCGTCAGGCTGCCGCTGAGTTTGTCGAGCCGGTAGCTGACGCTCTTGACGGCGGTGTTATCCTTGGCTTCGGCTGTTAATTTAATCAGGCCGGGCTTTTCGTTCCGGGCCTTGGCGTAGGTTATCTGGGGCAGGCTGGTGTCGACCGTGAAATCCCAGCCGGTTGAGGCGGTATTGCCTAGGTAATCGGTGGCGGTCAGTTCAACCGTATGTCTGCTGCCGTCTTTGAGGGTGCCGGAAACCGGGCAGGAGAATTGGACGTAGTTAGCGGAGGTCCGGGTCAATGACCAGCTTGATTCTATTTTATCGCCGTTCATCTTGAAGACAAGTTTAGCCGGGTCGAAATCTGACAGCGATGATAGCCGGGCGGTGATGAGCGGTTGTGCTTGGTTGACGGAGTCCCGGGGCATGCCGCCGCCGATTATTTCAGGTTGGGGATAGAACGACAGGTAGGCGCTGAATCTGGTATTTTCCGATTCGATTTTCCAGCCCTGGGCGTAAATCCAGTATGTGCCGGTGACCACGTCGTTTATCGAGATGCGTTCGTCGGCCATGGGCGAAGTCGATGCTGCCTCTTTTTCCTCCATGCCGTTTATCTTACCGTCGCCGTTCTTGTCGCGGAACAGGAACAGGTCTATATCGGCTCCCTCGGCCTGGCAGGATGTCTTGATATCCACAAAACGCTCTGTGGCCGGATTAAGCACGAACGGCCCGAGCATCCAGCTGCACACCGGCAGGGGGCTGTCCGGGTTATCCTGCCGGATAATCTGGTTCTCGAAAGACCTGGCCGGGTTTACGGTTAACGGAATAGCCGTGGTGGCCGAATTCAAGCCGCCGTAGTTAGAGGCGCGCAGGATAATGGAATACTTGCCGGCCGGTATCGGCCCGCCCGCGAACTTATGCAGTGAGATGGACCAGTTGCCGGTATTGCCGTCCAGGTAAGGCGTGGCATCATGGAACGTTTTGCCCGAGTCAAAGCTCAATTCCAGAGTCTTGATACCCGCATTGTCCGAAGCTGTTCCGCTGATGACCAGGTCGTCGCTGGTCATTATCTCATTTTTGGCTGTCGGCACAACGGTTATTCTTGGGGCGGATAACGGGGTATTATATGTGTATTTCAAGGATGCTATTTCAGTGGCCACCGTTGTATGCCGGTTGCAGAATACGAAATAGAGCGGCCGGTTTATTAATGTATAGGTGTTTGTGGCGGGGTTAGGCTTGATATCCAGCGCTTTGCAAGGTTTGTTATCCTGATACAGTGCGAAATTATCCTTGTCAAAAACCAGCAGGTTAATGGCGCCGTTTTTCAGGTCATACTGGGCCGTAACGCTGCCGCGGTAATTAATCCGCTGGAGCACTTTATTGGTGTCGGTCCAGCGGGTCTGGGCGAACCGGGCTGGCGGGTTGATATTGGCCGTGACGTTTTCCACCGTCAAGGTGAGTAAGTTGCGGTTTTCCTCCAGGGCCGCCGAAGCGGGCATCCATTTGGCGTCTCTATCCAATTCCGGCAGGGGCGGTTGTGGTTTCTTGCCGGCTACCCGGTATTCCAGGGTATAGGATTTATTTTCCTCGATAAAATAGTTGTTTGTGCCGGCCGAGCCGTAAGGGCTGGCGACGATGATGGTGTAACCGGGCGAGACCCGGCCGAGTTCGAGATGGCATTCGCCCTTAAGGTCGGTATATCCCAATGCGCTCATCATATCCTTGGCGCCGGGACGCCGGATGTTTATGAAGGCGCCTTCAATCGGCACGCCGCCGTTATCCAGCACCCGGATGGTCAGCGAGCCGACATCGGTATAGCCCCGGCCGCAGGTGGTGTATTTGGAGCCTTCGGGATTGCAGACCGAGGCGGTGGTGTAGTCGAAGTTATCGCTGCCCCAGTAGCGCATGATGGCCGATTGCTCGCCGCCGGTATGGTTATAGCCTTCGCGTTCCCAGGGGCGGTTGACCGATTGGTAAGCGTTGCCGCAGACGTCCCAGAAATGCCAGTCGCCGTCCATAAAATATTCGTTCCACTGGTGGTCCTCGCCCCGGGTGAAGACGCTAGCCGTGGGGATAAGCATGGACCGGGCCAGCGCGGCGGTGACGATGGACTGTTCTCCGCACGAGCCGTAACGGCGTTTGTAGATAATCCACGGCTGCAAGTCGTCGCTCAGATAGCCGAAGGTGATAAACGGGGTCGGCGCCTGCGGGCTGGACCAGGTATGCAGTTGGTTTACGGCCTCCTGTAGAGTCCGGGCCCGTTGCATCCGCTCCATAAGCGGCGTGCTCTGCGAGCGGTCGTAGGGCATGGCCATGCGCCAGAAACGGCTCTGGCTGGAGCTGACGTACCAATCCTCAACGTGGCGCCACCATTCGTCCTGGGTCATGCCGTAGTCGCTGTAAGTTTTGTCCAGCCAGTTGCCGTTGACCTTGCAGGGGATTTCATAGAGTATCCGGGGGTGGACCACCCACCAGTAATAAATATCGCGCGGCATTTCGCGCCATATTATTTCCTGTTCAGGCGTGCCTGATTTCTTATTATTGCCGGAGTCGATTGATTTCCATTCGGCGTATTCCAGCGTGGTATAATCGCCTTTTTCCTTTATCCGGACGTATTTGACCTTGGAGGCGACGTCGTAAACCATCCGGGCGTTTTCTTTGAGGATATCGGATTGTTCCAGCCGGGCCATGGCCCGGAGCACCTCGGTGGGCAGATAGGCGATGGCGAAGGCGATTTCATCGCGCTGTTCCTCGGACGATTCCTGCAGGACTTTGGCAATGGCTTCGGGCGATTTATGGTCCGGCGGGCCTTTTAGGAATTCAGTCTCGCTGTAGTAATAACCGTAAAGTTTGGTTATCGCCGCGTCCGAGTCATCTTTGGGGTTCCAGGAGTATTTCTCTTCCCATCTGGTATTGGCGCCGTTATCGGTCATTTCATAATAATTCAGTTCGCCGTTGGCGTTGGTAACGACCAGTTCAACCTGGTTGTCGTCATTGATATCCGCAATTGCCGGCGCGCAGTAACTGCCGCCGTAAACGGACTCGGCCAGGGTTGGTTCCAATTTCCAGTCTATTTTTAGTCCGGATTTATTCTCCGGGTAAGCATCGGCGCCCAGGAATACCGAGACCCGTCCGTCTTTGGTCCCGGCAATGATATCCGGGATATTGTCTTTATTGACGTCGGCTATCCGCGGCACTGCGCCTCCGGACAGATTGATGGGTTCATAGATGATTCGAATCGGAGGGATAAGGATTTCCACGCCCGGTTTAAGCCCCTTGATAACTTTTTCCCGGTTGGCATCGACTATGAGGGTGGATTTTTCCGAGTCATAATAGAATTTGTCGGCAATAGTCCGGACGTTATCGCCCTCCTGCATCACATATTTGGTCGGTTCTTTGCTGTCGTTAATCCTGGGAGCAGTTAGTATCATAGGCGCGTCCGAGAACTGTGGATTTTGGGTCGAGCCGATGTTCTTGTAAAAATGGAGTTGGTTGTCCGCGCCTCCGACAATCATATCCAGAGTGCCGTTTTTGTCCGCATCAATGAACGCCGGCGCCGAATAGCCGGGCAGTCCTTGAAGTTGGCTGAAGGTGGCATCATTTGGTTTGTATTCCGGACCTGTCAGATACCTCAAACGGCCGGACTTGCTTCCTGAAACGATGTCCGGATGCCCGTCGTTGTTAAGGTCAACCACCGCGATAACGGAATTTTCCGGCAGTTTGATGAGGGATTTGTTCTCCTGCCAGTCCTGTCCGGCAAGTATTCTGAGAGAGCCGTCTGAATTAGTTATGAGCAGTTCCGGCTTGCCATCCTTGTTGAAATCCGCAAACAGCGGCGTGGCGCCCATGCCCACCTCGGTGGGGAAGAGCAGTTTTTGCTTCTGGTTAAGTACCGCAAATCCGCCTTTATTGGGGTGGTATTTGACCATGCCGTTAGCCCGGCCGCAGACCAAATCAAGGTCATTGTCCGAGTCGGCTTCCAGCATCACTAAACTCATTGCCTGGTTATAGCGGTTGATGTTCCACCAGCCGGCAGTTAGCGCTGATGTGCCGGCGGTATAAACAGATATCCGTCCGTCCTTGTCGCAGGTAATAAATTCGTCCTTGGTGTCCAGGTTAATGTCGCAGGCCGAAATCCGCGAGCCTTCGGTGACTGTTATTTTGTTCAACAGGTTGCCGTTGTTTTTGAATCTTGGCGCCAGTGATGTGAACAGTGTATCCTTTGAATAGATGACCAGGTCTTTCCGGTTATCACCGTTAATGTCTATGAACACCGGCTGGACCGGATTGGCTGATTTAAGTTCTAGGAAGGGCAGGATTACATCGCGGAATTCCGGGCCGGCATAGGCGGTCAAGGTTCCGTTTTTGGAGCCGACTACCAGGTCGGCCACGCCGTCATTATTGACATCCCCGAATGCCGGAGCGCTTTCGGCCTCGACCGAGATGTTCGACAGCAGTCCGCGCCGGTCCAGTTCCCAGTTAAATTTGCCTGATTCCGGTCCCAGGTAAACCTTTAGCTTGCCGTCATCGCCGCCGATGACTAAATCCGCAATGCCGTCGCGGTTGATATCGGCCGTTGCCAGTACCGCGTTATATGATGTCCAGACATAATCGTCAAACAGGGCCCTGAAACGTTTTTCCAGCGGTTGCTTCAGCCATGCCGGCGCCAGATTGATTGCCCGGCTGACCGATTCCGTCAGGGCATCCGGAGTCTTGGAATTATGCATGGATAGCTGGCCGCTGGCCGGGTCATATTTGAGATATGAATACTCCTGCGGCGCTATTTCCAGCTGCGATGACCGGGTCATTTCCTGGCGGGCGGTTTTGGGGGGCTCAGCCCGGGAAATCATCAGGAACGATACGCATAATATTGCCAGTGTTGCCGCTTTTATATGTCTCAGCATAGAGGACTCCTTTTATTTATTGATATTATTATCAATGCTCATACTTCCTGCCGGCGGTTTGTCAAGACAAAGCCATAGCTAATCCCGCTGGAATAAGTGGGATAATGTGCCAGTAACGTTCTATCCTGATTGCATCAGGCTATAACTAACTGGCGCTAATTTGATTGACAACGTACTGATAATCGCTAATGTACGTAAGCGGATTGAACGGATTTAACTGATTATTTTATCCGCTATATCAGCTTAATACCTAAAGGTATAACATAATATAAATACTTTAGTATAATCAGCTTACTAATGGAACTAGAAAATATCGGTAATGGCATAATGAATGCGCTCAAGAGCGTGTTCGGCTCGCGCAACGAGCGCATCATCCGCTCGCTCCAGCCCATCGTGGCACAGATAAACTCGCTGGAACGGCAGGTCCAGGGTCTGTCCGACGCCCAGCTGTCCGAACAGACGGTCAAACTGCGCGAGCGGCTCAAGAACGGCATTTTTCTGGATGAGATTCTGCCCGAGGCGTTCGCTACGGTGCGCGAGGCGTCCCGGCGTATCACCAAGATGCGCCACTTTGACGTCCAGCTCATCGGCGGCATAGTGCTACATCAGGGCCGGATTGCCGAGATGGCCACCGGCGAAGGCAAGACACTGGTAGCCACGCTGTCGGCCTATCTCAACGCGCTGGCCGGTAAGGGCGTGCATATCGTCACGGTAAACGATTATCTGGCCCGGCGCGACCGCGACTGGATGGGCCCGATATTCGAGATGCTCGGGCTAAAGGTCGGCGTCATCCAGAACGCCATGGGTCCGGACGAACGCCGCGCCGCCTACGCCTGCGACATCACGTACGGCACCAATAACGAGTTCGGCTTCGATTACCTCAGGGACAATATGCGCGTCCGCATTTCCGACCAGGTCCAGCGCAAGCATTTTTACGCCATCGTTGACGAGGTTGACAGTATTCTTATCGATGAGGCGCGGACGCCGCTGATTATTTCCGGCCCGTCCGAGGAATCCACCGACAAATATTACAAGGCCGAACAAGTCGCTTCCCGGCTGGTCAAGGACAGCGATTATACCGTCAAGGAAAAGGAAAACGCCGTTATCCTGACCGATGTGGGCATCCTCAGGGCGCAGGAGTTGGTCGGGGTGGACAGCTTTTATACCGGAGATAATATGGAATGGCCGCACCACGTGGAGCAGGCGCTCCGGGCCAAGGAATTATACAAGCACGACAAGGAATACATCGTCAAGGACGGCGATGTGGTCATCGTCGATGAGTTTACCGGACGTCTGATGCCCGGCCGGCGCTGGAGCGACGGACTGCATCAGGCCATCGAGGCCAAGGAACACCTCAAGATAAAAGAGGAAAACCAGACCCTGGCCACCATCACCCTGCAGAATTATTTCAAGATGTACTCCAAGCTGTCCGGCATGACCGGCACCGCCGCCACCGAGGCGATGGAGTTCTTTAATATTTACAAGCTGGAGGTGGCCACCATCCCGACCAACAAGCCGCTTATCCGGGCGACCAATCCTGATATGGTCTTCCGGACCGAGAAGGAAAAGTTCAACGCCATCGCCGATGAGATATCCGGCGTCCACGAAACCGGGCGTCCCATCCTGGTCGGCACTACTTCGATAGCCAACTCCGAGCGTGTCAGCGAGATGCTCAACCGCCGCGGCATAAAGCACGAGGTCTTAAACGCCAAGCACCACGAACGCGAGGCGCAGATAGTCGCCAAAGCCGGGCAGAAAGATATGGTCACCATCGCCACCAACATGGCCGGCCGGGGCACGGATATTATCCTGGGCGAAGGCGTGGCCAAGCTGGGCGGTTTGCACATATTGGGCACCGAGCGGCACGAGGCGCGCCGGATAGACAATCAGCTCCGAGGCCGGGCCGGGCGGCAGGGCGACCCGGGCTCGTCTCAGTTCATCCTGTCGCTGGAAGATAGCATCCTGCGTCTGTTCGCGCCGCAGTGGGTTTCAACCATACTGCTCAAACTGGGTATGGAAGAAGGCCAGCCCATCGAAAGCCGGATGGTCTCCAACGCCATCGAAAAGGCGCAGAAGCGCATGGAGGCTCATAACTTCGACATCCGCAAACAGCTTCTCGATTACGACAAGGTCATGAACGAGCAGCGCACTATTATATACGGCCAGCGCCAGAAGATTATCGAAGGCCAGGAAGTCAAAGATACCATCCAGCGGATGGTTGAAGACGTCTGCCAGAACGCCATAGACAAATTCCTGCCCGAGGGCGCGCAACGCAAGGATTGGGATTACAGCGGGATGGCGCTTTATCTCAAGCGCAAGCTGGGCAAGGAATTCCCGGAGCATATCGAGAAGCTCATCACCGACAAGGACGCCGAAGAGGTCGAATCCATTGTTATCAAAGAGGTTAACCGCATCTACCAGGAACGCGAGCAAGCACTGGGCGGTGAATATATGCTCAACGTGGCCCGCTATGTCCTGCTGGACAAGATAGACGAAAAGTGGAAGAACCACTTATATACAATGGACTACCTCAGGAGCGGTATCGGCCTGCAGAGTTACGCCCAGATAGACCCCAAGATAGCCTACAAGCGCGAGGGCTATAAGGCCTTTGACGAGATGCTCAATTCCATCAAGGAAGAAGTGGCTGATCTGGTCTTCAAGATAGAGCCGATGAAGGATATGGAAGAGCGGCTGGCCGCGCTCTGGAAAATCACCTCGGAGTCGCATCCGGAGGTAGGCAGTTTCGAGACCGCCAAGAAACGGCCCAATGAACAGGCCGCCGACAATATTGCCGGAGACGAAAAGCCCGTGCCTATAAAAGTGGAAAAGCAAATCGGACGCAACGACCCCTGCCCCTGCGGCAGCGGCAAGAAATATAAGAAATGCTGCGGCACACGCGCATAATTTAGCCACGGAGCCACAGAGTACACAGAGCTATGAGACAAATAGATTTTTGCTGTAATTTGTTTAAAGAATACTACGAGAAAAGGAAGATAATTCGTTCCAAGGCGGTAGGGTTTATTTCACATTGGCGCGTTCCTAAAGCATTTGAATTAATGAATTGCCCGTTTTGTGGAAAGTTTAAGGCAAGTCATATTGATTCAATAGATAATCCAAATAAATCGCATACTAAACCAAAGGTTACTAAAAAAGATAAATACTGTTGTTCCAGATTTGCGGAATTTGTTAAAGAAGGGGAGTTTTATTATGCTTATGAGGATTGCAAAGACATAGATGAAACCGCATGGGTTATTTCCGGGGTTTGCCATATGTATTATTGCCCGTTCTGCGGAAAATATATCAAGGGAAGAGGATTTGGCGTAGTTCCCAAATCCTAACCTAAGAGATTTAATATTTGTATTCTCTGTGCGCTCAGTGGCTAATTATCTATGCGCTTTGTATTAGACATCATATACCTGCTGGCGATGATAGTCGCCCTGCCATATTACCTGTTCCGTTTCGCCACCTCGGCGTACTATAGAGTAGGTCTTTTAGAGAGATTTGGATTTATTAAATCTGTGGAATCTGTGGCTACGGTCTGGCTGCACGGGGCGTCGATAGGGGAGATCAATGCCTGCGAGAAGTTGATACCATTGTTGCAGGCGCAGCTGCCGAATCACCAGCTGGTTATCTCTACGTTGACGCCGTCGGCCCAGGCGCTGGTCAAGAAGAAATACCCTGATATCCGTTCCTTTTTCTTTCCGCTGGACCTGTCCTGCGTCTGCACCAAGGTGCTCAAGCGCGTCAACCCGAAACTGGTCATCCTGATGGAGCAGGAGTTTTGGCCCAACTTCATCATGGCCTGCGGCCGGCGTAATGTCCCAATGATACTTCTTAACGGACGGATTACCGAGCATACCCTGGCCCGTTATAATCTTTTGAGATGGCTTTTCAAGCCGGTGCTTAACAGGCTCAAATACCTGTGCGTCCAGAACGAGGACTACCGCATCCGTTTTGAGTCCTTGGGCGTGATGCCCATAAAAATCCAGGTCACCGGCAATATGAAATACGATTCGCTGGGTTTGGTGGATGAGACTGAGACAAGGGCCCATTACCGCAACTTGTATAATATCAAGTTTGAGGAGTTAGTTATTATCGGTGGGAGCACTCACTCTCCGGAAGAGGAGATGCTCCTGGACGCTTACATAAAACTGACTAAAGGCCACGATAACCTGCGCTTAATCCTGGCGCCGCGCCATACGTTCAGGTTTGACGAGGTGGAAGCATTGGTTAAATCAAAGGGGTTAGTTGCTGCACGCCATAATAGATTAATATCTGAAATCCGTCCCGCCATACGGCAGGATTTCGCTCACGCTCAACAATCCGCAGTTAGCAATAATGATGAGGTTATCCTTCTTGACACGATGGGCGAACTGGCCAAGGTATACGCGGCTGGGGATGTGGTTTTTGTAGGCGGAAGTCTGGTGCCCCGGGGCGGACAGAGCATCCTGGAGCCGGCCGCGCTGGGCAAGCCGATTGTCGCCGGGCCGTCTATGTATAATTTCAGTATCCCGGCTAAGGCGTTGCAGGATACGGGCGGGCTCAGGACAGTCAATAATTCTGAAGAGCTTTATAAAGCCCTGGATAATATCATAACTGACCCGGGGCTCAGGTCTGATATGGGACGGAATGCCAGGCAGGCCATTGCCGACCAGCAGGGAGCTAGTAACAAGAATATTGAGATTGTCAAAAATACCCTGGGCATTTATGATAAGCACTAAATCCTAAATCCGAAACCCTAAACAAATTCCAATTCCTTAAATCTTAAACATCCGGTTTTGAGGTTTATTATTTAGATATTATAGTGCGGCAGTCTGTGAAGGATACTGCCGACTATACTTGGCAGGTAATTCTTGACTTTGGGTTAAGATAATGATAAATTTAGCCGAAAATAACACTAATTAACTAATTATCAGCGTATAATTTACAATAAGGAGGTTATTATGAGGCGTTATGAACGCGAGTTTACCTCGGAAGCAGTTTGCATGGGCCATCCGGACAAGGTGTGCGACCAGATTTCAGACGCTATTTTAGACGCGATTATGGCCAAGGACCCGTACGGCCGGGTGGCTTGCGAGACCCTGGTTAAGACCGGCCTGACCATCGTGGCCGGTGAAGTTACCACCAAATGCTATGTTGAAATTCCCGATATCGTTCGCCAGACCATCAAGGAAATAGGTTATACCGACGCCAAGATGGGTTTTGATTATGAGACCTGCGCGGTGCTGACCTGCATCCAAAAGCAATCACCGGATATCGCCATGGGTGTGGATGAGAATAACAAGCGCCACAAGAAGCTGGGCGCCGGCGACCAAGGCATTATGTTCGGTTACGCCTGCCGCGAGACCCCGGAACTGATGCCTATGCCCATTACCCTGGCCCGCAAGATAGTCAACAAGGCGGCCGAACTGAGGCAGAATGGCGTGATGAAATACCTCAGGCCGGACGGCAAGGCCCAGATTACGCTGGACTACGAAAAGGAATACCCGGTCCGGGTTAATACTATCATCGTTTCGTTACAGCATAGCCCTGATGTCAGCCAGGCCAAAATCAGGCGCGACATCCTGGAAAAGATAATCAAGCCGGTCATACCGGAACGTTTACTTGACAAGGACACCAGGATACTGACCAACCCGACCGGGCGCTTTGTCCTGGGCGGTCCGTATGCCGATGCCGGCCTGACCGGACGCAAGATAGTCATCGATACCTACGGCAGCATGGGTACGCACGGCGGCGGGGCGTTCTCCGGCAAGGACCCGACCAAGGTGGACCGGAGCGCGGCTTATATGGCACGCTACGTGGCCAAGAACATCGTGGCTTCCGGGTTAGCCGACCGCTGCGAAGTCCAGTTCGCTTATTCCATCGGCGTGGCCGAACCGGTCACGGTTGATGTGGAAACATTCCATACCGCCAAGATTAAAGAATCAAAGATTATAGATCTGGTTCGCAAGAACTTCGACCTGACCCCGGGTGGGATTATCAAGAAGCTCAACCTCAGGCGGCCGATATACAAACAGACGGCCCGTTACGGTCATTTCGGCAGGGAACTGCCCGACTATACCTGGGAAAAGACCGATATGGTCGCAACCCTGAAGAAAGCACTTTAATTACAGATAAATAAGAACGGAGATGATGATGAAATACGATGTTAAAGATGTTAAATTGGCGTCGAAAGGCAAGAACCGGATTGAATGGGCTGAAAAACATATGCCGGTGGTCAGGGAGATACGCAAGCGCTTTGCCAAGGAGCAACCGCTCAAAGGCAAGAAGATAGCCGCTTGCTTGCATGTCACCTCGGAAACAGCCAACCTGGTTCGTACCCTCAAAGCCGGCGGAGCCGACGTATATCTATCCGCTTCCAACCCGCTTTCCACCCAGGACGATGTGGCCGCATCGATTGCCAAGGATTACGGCATTTCCGTATTCGCCATCAGGGGCGCTTCGCGCGATCTGTATTATAAGCATATCAAGGCTACTCTTAACATCGAACCTAATATTACCATTGACGATGGAGCCGACCTGGTTACGCTGGTACTGACCCAATATCAGTACCTGGCTGATAATTTAATAGGCGGTATGGAAGAGACCACTACCGGTGTTATCAGATTAAGGTCTATGGAACGCGAAGGCAAACTGTTATACCCCATGTTCGCGGTTAACGACGCCGAGACCAAATACCTGTTTGATAATCGCTACGGTACCGGCCAATCCACCGTAGACGGCATTATCCGCGCCACCAATATCCTGTTTGCCGGCAAGGTGATTGTCGCCGGCGGTTACGGCTGGTGCGGCCGCGGATTCGCCATGCGCGCCCGTGGACTGGGAGCCCGGGTTATTATCACCGAGGTCAACCCCTTAAGGGCGATAGAGGCCAATATGGACGGGTTCGAGGTTATGCCCATGAAACAGGCCGCCCGAATCGGCGACATATTCTGCACCCTGACCGGCGACGTCAACGTTATCCGCGGCGAGCATTTCAAACTGATGAAAGACGGCGCGTTGGTCTGTAATTCCGGCCACTTCAACGTGGAGCTCAACCTGGTCGAGCTGGCCAAGATGTCGCGCCAGATTAAGAAAGACATCCGGCCTAATGTGGAGCAATATATACTCAAAAACGGCAAGAACATATTCGTGCTCGGACAGGGCCGGTTAGTCAATCTGGCCTGCGCCGAAGGTCACCCGGCCACGGTTATGGATATGAGCTTTGCCACACAATCATTGATGTCCGAATACGTCGTCAAGCACGCTTCGGAATTTACGCCCAAGGTTTACGAAATTCCCGAAAGCATAGAGAACTGGATTGCCAGCCTGAAACTGGCTACTCTGGGCGTCAAGATAGATAAACTCACGCCGGAACAGGTTAAGTATCTATCCAGCTGGTCGGAGGGGACGTAGGGCTTAAGTATACAGTATATAGCACTGGGATAATCAGTATGCTGTATATTGAATAACAAATGATTGAATTTATTGATATCCATAAAAGCCTTGGCGGCAACGAAGTTCTTGCCGGGCTTAATCTCAAGATAAAAGAAGGCGAGACTTGCGTCATTCTTGGCCGGAGCGGTTGCGGCAAGAGCGTTACCCTTAAGCACATGGTTGGTCTGCTCAAGCCGGACAGCGGCCGGGTCGACGTGGACGGCGAGGACATCACCGATTTCTCAGAAGAACAGCTCAACCCGGTCCGGAAGAAGTTCGGGTTTCTTTTTCAGAGCGGGGCACTTCTTAATTCACTCAATGTCGGCGATAATATCGGATTGCCTTTGCGCGAGCACAACGAAATGCCAGAGCCGGATATAAAAAAGCGCGTGGCCGAGGTGCTTGGACTTCTGGGTTTAAGTAAACTGGAAGAAGTGATGCCGGCCGACCTGAGCGGCGGTATGAGAAAGCGCGTGGCGCTGGCCCGGTCCATCGTGCGCAAGCCCAAGATTATCCTTTACGACGAGCCGACCACCGGGCTGGACCCGATTATGTCCAACGTGATTAACCGATTGATTATTGAGATGCGCCAGAAGCTCAAGGTTACCTCCATTGTGGTGACGCACGATATGAAAAGCACCTTTATGGTGGCCGACCATATCGCCTTGCTTTATCAGGGCAAGATTATCCGCGAGGGCACGCCGGACTATTTCCGTAATTATAAAGACCCTTTTATCAAGCAGTTTGTTGAAGGCGAAGCCGACGGCCCGATGGCTTGATTTATCACACATCTTTCTTGACCTTAAACTCTGATTTGCTAATCTAAACTTATATGCAACGCAATATTAAAAAAGAATTCCAGTTAGGCACGCTTTTAATAGTCGCCTTGATATTCCTGGCATTTGTGACTATCACCATCAGCAAGATGGAGATATTCTCCAAAAAACAGTATATTAAGGCTATATTCGAAGAGGTTCAGGGCCTGAAAAGAGGTGATAGCGTCCGGGTTTCCGGCGTGGCTATGGGCCAGGTGGACCGGATGAAATACCTGTCCGACACCCGGGTCCGGGTGGTGCTCAGATTAGACAACCCGATTATTATCTGGGAGGATTATGAAGTCGGCGTAGCCGAATCGAGTATGCTGGGTGGTTATTTTATCTCGATCAACCCCGGCTCGCCCAGCAAGAAAGAAGTTAACCTCAGGGAGCCGCTCAAGGGCACCGTTATAAAGCCGGGCCTGGGCGTGCTGGGCGACGTGCTGGCCGCCAACAAGGACGAGGTCAAGGAGTTGTTGGGCAACGCAACAAAGATATTCCGGGACGCTTCCAACGGTAAGGGTACTTTGGGTAAACTTATCAAAGACGAGACTTTATACGATAACCTCAAGGACTCGACCGATTCAATAAAGAACCTCTTAAAGAACGCCGAAGAAGGCAAGGGCACGGTCGGCAAGCTCTTAAAAGAAGAAAAACTCTATAACGATATTGACGAAGTGGTCAAGAGCCTCAAGGACTCGGCCGACTCGCTTAACCGGACGCTCAAGCACATAGAAGAAGGCAAAGGCCCCATCGGCAAGGCCATATACGATGAGAAGCTTTCCGGCCAGCTGACCGAAGCGGGTGATTCCATTAATAAGATACTTTCACCGGTGGTCCGGACCAAGGTTTACGCCGGCGCCGAGGGCAAATACTTCCTCGATTCCAAAGCCACCATATCCAAGCTTTATGTCCGGATAGAGCCGCACCCGAGCCGGTATTTCCTGATAGGCGGCTCATTTCTGTCATTTGACAAGAGCGGCATTGTTGACTATAAAGACAAGGCCGATAACCGCAACCAGACCTTCGTCAAGGTTGATTTATTGACCGCCTACAAATTCTTGGACGACAAGCTGACGGTCCGGCTGGGGTTATTCGAAGGCAAATTCGGCGGCGGGCTGGACTGGCAACTGCCCATCAGCACCAGTTTCATCTCGCAAGTGACCCTGACCGCCGAAGGCCGCGACGCCTATAGCAGTCTCAAGCGTGAACGGATAGACGAAAACCTCAGGTCGGCCATGGGCCGGGCCTATGTCACGGTCGGGTTCGGCCGCCACATCAAGGCCTTTGCCGGCACCAGCCGCCTGTTCAACAAAGACTCCGAATTCGTGGGCGGGCTGTGCTTCGAGTACCTGGACGAAGATATCCGGAATTTCATCACGCTGGTCGGCTTGTCCCGGTAGCAGCATAAATCTTATTTCCGGAAAATTGCATCAGCAAAAACAGATGGATAGGGAGTTCCCGTGTGTGGAATGTCTTTACAGGAGGCAGTAGACTCTGGTCTGTTTCACGTACCTAATAATAAAGGAGGAAAAATTTATGATGCATCGTCAGCTGAACGGTATTTTCCCACAACTGAGAGCGGCTATTCCTGCACTTATTGTTTTACTCTTATTTATTGGGATAGGATTTGTCAAAACGACTGTAAACGCAGAATCTACTCCGTCGCCCAAACCAGATACTTCAAAAATAATTATCAGTATTGAGCATATTGTGCCGCAAGGCAAGGATTGCCCTGAGCTTAGGTATAAAAACGGTATATTACAGCAACCCTGCCAGATTGATGAACACTGGAAAATAAAAATACAGGGAAAAGAGAAGGATTCAAAGGGATTACAAATAGCGCTTATGGTCGAGAGAGCCTTTGGCGGGGAAGATCCGATGGACCGGAAAACGCCATCCAATCGGACCGTCCTAATCAAGCCGGACAACAGCGCTCCTTGGCTCTTAGTCGGCGAAGTAATAAAAGCCTGTGCCATGGCGTTTATCTGGAAAATAGAATACGGCGCCGAGGCCATACCGGTTTATTTGCCAAAAGGGAAAGGTTCAAATAAAAGTCTTGATGAGGTCAGGATTTCACTGATAGATAATTTCGAATCACCGTTAATCCCCACTATTCTAATCGGCAATAGAGAACAAAAAGACCAGGAGGCACTTTACGTCAGCCTAAAAGAAATGATGCCATTTGTGAAGGATGATAAAATACCGTTAAAAATCTGTTCGGACCAGTATGTGCCGTTTCAAATAGTCCTCGATGTAATAAAAATTATCAGGAAGTGCGACGAGGTTATTCCGATTGAAATCAGCGCACAAACGCCGACCCCGCCGAAAGGCGGCCGCCCGGAAAAAGTAAATTGGGGACAGCCGGTTAACGGGCTACAATGCCGGATTAACAGCGATAAAAAGGCCTATAAAAAAGGCGAACCTATCCAAGTCGCAATAGAAATAAGAAATGGCACGGAAGATAAAATGACTGTTTGGAATGGCACGTTTGCCGCAGGATGGCGAATGAACGGGAAAGATTGCCAGACAATTGATGACCTTCCCGTAAAAAAGCCGTGCAAGGAAGAGTCGCAAACAATTATGCCTAACGAGGTGTTTAAGGCCAAAGAGGTTATCACCAACCTCTCAATACCGTTTTCTGCTCACTATAGGAAGAAGATATTTAAAGAGAAAGGGGAGTATCAGATTTCTCTGGAATTGCGTCTTTACCGGTTAAATGAGAAAGACGAATGGGAATCGCTGCCAATTCTTATCTCCAACACAATAATTATTGGAATATTAAATGAATAGTTGGAGTTCGGGGGGCACCTTATTTATCCGCCTCTGGAGGACCGAATTCATAATTGAGCCCTCCAGAGGCGGGTAAATATGCCTGCCCGCCAATGGCAGGTGGGCGTCCTTTGCTTGTAGTGAGTATTTTCGAACTAGCGGGGTGTCCCCGGAATTACATAATGGGAGGATTGTTAAATGATATTTTTTGATAATGAAGTTCAGGAGAACTCAACTTATGCGCAAAGGTTTTTTTCCTTATGCATTGATTGCAGTACATTCTTATTGCTAGTATTAATTTCTGAACTAGCTCCCGAGCCATATAATGCAATTTCCACATTGATTATGTTCGTATGGTATATTGTATGGCATAGAATATTCCGAAAAACAGGCCAGACTATTGGAACAAAGCTAATGAAGATAAGAGTTGTTCCAATGTATGGAACTAAATTATCTTTTAGTGCTCCATTTTTGGGGTAGGGGACACTTCCCTCCCGCCGTAATGCATTAACCAGGCTCATTTCCGGGCGCAGTTTTCCTTAAATCAGCTTCACTTCCAAGCGTCACTTCTTAAAAAAAAACTTCAATAATTCCGAAAATAAAATGAACTTTTTCCCAGATTTTACGTTTAATATAAATAGGGGGGCGTGATAGACTATGGACAATAGACATCAGACGATGGACAGGAATCAAGGGGAAATGGCGGGTTTCCCGACGAGTAGTCGGGTTAAGGGGCGCTATAAGCATACCGCCACCAGGTGACGGTATGGTTGAGTGCCGCTATGAGAGCGAGGTGGTTTTTATGACCTATTTTATGTCGGATTGAGGCTGTGTCGATTGACACCGGGGCCGTGTCGACTGACATAGGGGCTGTGTCAACTGACATAGGGGCTGTGTCGACTGACATAAGGGCTGTGTCGACTGACATAGGGGCTGTGTCAACTGACATAGGGGCTGTGTCGACTGACATAAGGGCTGTGTCGACTGACATAGGGGCTGTGTCGATTAACATCAGGGCTGTGTCTAACGATACAAGGGCTATGTTGATTGACATGGTGTTTAGTAACGAATAGAAATGAGAACACGAATTAACCGAATAGGGTCTTATTATACGAATTTTCGTGTTATTCGTGTTTAAAAGGAGGTCTATATGTCAAAAGTTAGATTGAATTTGTCACGTCTGCCCATACCGGCCAAGATTGAATTCGCGGACCGGGTGGTGGCTCAGATGACCGGCAACCCGAATTTCACCACGCCGAACCCGGCTCTGGCCGATATTACGGCTAAAAAGTCCGCCCTGGAAACGGCTTATAACGGGGCGCTTATCGCGCGCCAGGCGGCTAAAGCGGCGACGGAGTTGATGGCTGACTGTGAAAAGGCGCTGGACAGCGCCTTGGCGATGGAGGCGCTTTATGTGGAAAACGCTTCCGGCGGCGATTTGCAGAAAATCATCTCGGCCGGGATGAATGTCAAGGACCCGTCTGCGCCGATCGGGGCTTTGCCGGCGCCGGCGGACTTGTCCGCCACGGCTGGCGATGAGGACGGTCGGATTGACCTTAACTGGGAGCCGGTCCGGGGCGCCAAGAGTTACGCCATCGAGATGACTACCGACCCGAACGTGCCGGAAAGCTGGGTGCCTAAGAAGAATTCGACCGAGTCCTTTGCCAGCATCAAAGGGCTGACCAGCGGGACTAAGTATTGGTTCCGGGTGGCCGCGGTGGGCGCGGCCGGACAGGGCCCGTCCAGCGACCCGGCTACCAAGTACGCGCCGTAGAAAGAGAGCACTTTAAACACGAATGACACGAATGGGGCGAATATTATTCGAGGCATTCGGGATAATTCGTTCCATTCGTGTTAAAGGGGGTTATTTATATGTCACTATTACCTAACGAAGTCAAGACCGAGAACATCGCCAACGGGGCGGTGACCAAGGACAAAATCGGCCAACAGCAGGTGAGCACTTCCCGCCTGAAAGACGGCGCGGTGCGGGCCGAGAAAATCGCCAGTGAAGCCGTCACCACGGCCAAGCTTGGGGCGTTGGCGGTAACCGATGCCAAGCTGAAATCCGGCGCGGTTACCTCCGAGAAGATTGCATCTGGCGCGGTGTTGACCGACAAAATCGCCAACGGTGCCGTGACAACGGCAAAAATCGGCGAGGGGCAGGTGTCCGCTTCAAAATTGCAGAACGGTGCCGCCACGGCCGATAAAATCGCGGCCAATGCCGTAACCGCCTCCAAAATAGCCGACGGCCAGGTCAGCAGCGCCAAGATACAGTCCGGAGCCGTGACCAGCGACAAGATAGCTACCGGCGCCATTACCCCGGCCAAGCTGTCTTTTACTCCGCCCTCCGTGGCCCGGCCGATTACGCCGGGAGTGGCCAGCGCCGAGTTGCAGGACGGCAGTGTGACCACGTCAAAAATCGCCGGCGACGCCGTGACGGAGCAGAAGATTGCCGATTCGGCCGTGACCGGCGCCAAGCTGAAAGACGCGAGCGTCACCCCGGCCAAACTGTCGTTTGCCGTGCCGTCAAGGCCGCTCACACCGCCCATCGCCACCGCCGAAATCGCCAACCAAGCCGTGACCGGCGCGAAAATAAAGGACTATGACATCGGCTATACCCAGATAGCCTCCAACAGCATCAACCGCGAGAAAATTATTAACGGCGAGGTGCTGACGGAGAAGATAGCGGACCTGGCGGTAACGGAGGCGAAGATTGCAGTAGGCGCAGTATCGGCTGACCGCCTTGCAGGAGACGCAGTAACCGCTGACAAGATAGCAGGGAACGCCGTAACGCCGCCCAAGGTGGATGCGGTCAATGCCCCGGCGGACGGGCAGGTGCTGAGTTACGAAGGCGCGACCAGCCGGTTCAAGTACATCACTCCGGGCGGGGGCGGGGGCGCGCTCACTTTACTGTCTTCCCAGCCGCTGGTCTTTTCCGAGAACTCGATGGCGGACATAGACCAGCTCATAGACCTGTCGGCGGTGATACCGGCCACGGCGCAGGCGGTTATTGTGGAAATCCAGTTCAACGCTATGTCCGTTCCGGTCGGGATGGAGCAGATACTGACGGTGCTCGGTCGCAGGGCCGGGGTCGATTTCGGGTCATCCACGGTGCATTTCATCTGGCAGAATATGCCTAACCTTAATCAGAATGCGTACAAAGAAGCCACGCTAGCCACGGATGGGACACGGATGATTAAGGTATTAGCCACGAAGAGTGGAGTGTTTACGAGTATCAATATTTGGATAAGAGGCTATATCGAGTAACCACGAATGGACACGAATGGACACGAATAGGGCGCTGAATCGTCAGCGCCCTTATTTCTTTTCCTGCTCGGCCAGCATCTTTTTCCAGTCCTCTATAAATCTGCGCATTGTTGGAGTCTTGGGATGTTCAGGCGCCAGTTTGATGAACATCTCTGCATCGGCTATTGCTTCTTTATAATCCTTCTTTGCATCATACGCAAAAGTACGACCGGCATAAGACATAATATGTTTTGGATTTATTTCTATCGCTTTAGTCCAATCAGCGATAGCTTGGTCAAGACTACCTTTCTTATAGTAGGCAATGCCGCGGTTGTAATAAGCCGCATCATATTTTGGGTCTAACTCTATTGCCTTCGACCAATGAACCATAGCTAGGTCAATATCGCCGTTATTGTCGAAGATATTACCAAGGTTGTTGTAAGGCTTAGCGTAGTTTGGATTGAGTTCTATTGCTTTATTATAATTATCCATAGCCTGGCCAAAGTTGCCCTTATCTTCGTGTGCTGAACCTAGATTGTAGTAAGCCTCAGCATTTTTTGGGTCCAACTCTATTGCCTTGGCCCAATCAATCATAGCTTTGTCAAGAATGCCTTTCTTGTCATAGGCAAGTCCTCGATTATAGTAAGCATCAGCATCATTTAGATTTAGTTCTATTGCCTTAGTATAATCAGCGATAGCCAGATCAAGATTGCCTTTTTTGTTGTAGACACTACCGCGGTTGTTGTAAGCATTAGTGTGATTTGGATTTAGTTCTATTGCCTTATTATAATCAGCCATAGCACGGTCGAACTCACCTTTTTTATAATAAGCGCTGCCGCGGTCGTTGTATGCCAGGAAGTTATTGGGGTTCAGTTCTATCGCCTTATTATAATTAGTAATAGCACTGTTCCAGTCACCTTGATTATATTTTTCTAATCCTTTATTGTAATAAGCATCGGCTTCTTCGGGGTTTGGTTTTGGTTCCTGGGTAGCGAGATATTTATGGTATTTGGTTCTGGCTTCTTCCGGGGTTGGGGTTGAAGAACAGGCCGGGATGATGCCGAACACGGCCAGCCCGATTAATAATGCGATTACTAACTGCTTCATAGAATGGATATTTACATTGCGGGAAATGTTTGTCAATATATTTTAACAGGGACTGGACGAGACTTTTAAAAGACTAATTTATGTCTAATAAAGTCTCTTAAAGTCACTGTTAAATAATCTGTGGCTACTTTCCTTCGTTAGTCCCGCTCCGTTTCACTTCGGGGATAAGTGCCACTATGTCACTGCGTTTCTAGTGGCACTAAAATCCCTCATCCCCATAGGAGCCTTTGCGGCGGGCGTCCACGGCCTGGGTGACCCATTTGCCGAGCATATCGCCTTCGAGGTTGACCGTATCTCCGACGGTCTTTTTGCCCAGGGTGGTGTGTTTGAGCGTGTGGGGGATGATTGATACGCTGAAGCTTCCTGGCCTTATGGCCGTGATGGTCAGGCTGATGCCGTCTATGGCTACCGAGCCTTTTTCCAGCAGGAACCTGCCGAAGTTGCGGGGCGCGGAGAATGTCATCAGCCAGGAACCGCCTTTTTTATCTTTGGCCACGAGCTTGCCGACGGCATCGACGTGCCCCTGGACGAAGTGCCCGCCGAACGGTTCGCCGGCCTTGATGGCCCGCTCCAGGTTTACATCAGCTCCTGTTCTGAGCGCGCCCAGGCTGGAGCGTTTGAGCGTTTCGGCTACGGCGTCAAAATGAAGCTGGGAGCCTTCCTTTTTGGTGATGGTCAGGCAGACGCCGTTGACGGCGATGCTGTCGCCTTCTTTGGATGACTTGGCGGCGGCGCCGGCGTCAATGACCAGATGGAGCATCTTGCCGGTGTGCTTGAACCGGCTGATTTTACCCAGGCATTCGATAATTCCGGTAAACATATTTACAGGTCGAACTTCCGGCGGGGCAGGAACGCGCCGTCGCCTTTATTGCCGATGAAACTCTTATTCTTGACGATGAGCTTGCCTTTGGAGATTACGTTAGTCACCGCGCCCCGGCCGCGGTAGCCTTCGAACGGGGTGTAATCCACGTTCTGATGCAGTTTATGGGCATTGCGGATGAAGCGCCGGTCCGGGTCGAAGATGATGATATCGGCGTCGCCGTTGATGGCGATGTCGCCTTTTTGCGGGTATAACCCGAAAATCTTAGCCGGCGCGGTGGCGAAGATGTCGACCATCTTGTTCAGGTCGATGCGCTTGGACATTACGCCTTCGTTATAAAGTATGGCCAGGCGCGTTTCTACTCCGGGCACGCCGTTGGGTATCTTGGAGAAATCATCGCGTCCCAGCTCTTTCTGGTAAGCGAAGTTGAAAGAGCAGTGGTCTGACGAAACGGCCTGGATATGCCCGGCGGCGATGCCTTTCCAGAGGGCCGGGATGTGGTTCTTGGCCCGGAGCGGCGGCGACATCACGAACTTGGCCGTTTCGAAGCTGTTGGGTTTATATTTGTCTAAAGAAAGCAGCAGGTAATGCGGGCAGGTTTCGGCGAAGACCGGTTGTTTGTTAAGCCGGGCCAGCTTGACCTCTTCCAGCGCGTTGCCTGAGGAAAGGTGGACGATATAAATGGGTGCTTCGGCCATACCAGCCAGGGCAATTGCCCGGTGGACCGCTTCGTCTTCCAGCTCGGGCGGACGGCTCAGGGCGTGGTAAATCGGGCGGGTCTTGCCTTCGGACAGGTATTTCTTTTGCAGGGAGTCAATCATCATCCCGTTTTCGCAGTGAAGCATAGTCAGGAGTCCGAGATCTTTGGCCATGGTCATAACATTGTGAAGAGTAGCGTCATCCACCATCAGGCTGTCTTTATAGGCCATAAAGAGCTTGACCGAGGTGATGCCGTTCTTGGCCAGGTCGGACAGTTCGGACTCGGTTTTCTTGGTCACCTCGGTAATGGCGATATGGAACGAATAATCGATGACGGCCTTGTTTTTGGCTTTGTCCCGCCAGGTTTCCAGCGCGTCCTTGAGCGAATGGCCTTTTTGCTGGATGGCGAAATCGATGACGGTGGTCGTGCCGCCGCAGGCCGCCGCGACCGTGCCGGTGTGAAAGTCGTCGGCCGTAACGGTTCCGCCGAAGGGCATATCAAAATGGGTATGAACGTCGACCCCGCCCGGCATGACATATTTCCCGGATGCGTCTATCTCCAGCTCAGCTTCTTCTTTTATCTGGGGCGAAATCTTGGTTACCTTGCCTTTGTCGATGCCGATATCGGCTTTGAATGTTTTGGCTGAAGTGATAACCGTACCGCCTTTTATTTTGATATCCATAGAAGCTCCTATCGGTGTTTGTTACTTACAGTTACACTGTTACTGCAAGTTATAGTTGGCAGTATTCCGCTAAAGCGGAACTGCCATACTAGTTCATCCTTATCGCGCCGTGCGGGCAGACATAGATGCATAACCCGCAGCCATCGCAGCGTGATTTACTAATCAGCGGTTTATTATTCTTGATTGTAATGGCCTGGAATCCCGCATCGCGGCAGGCGACCAGGCAGTATTTGCAGTGCAGGTTACACTTTTTATGGTTTATAGCCACAGATTTCTGCCTTAATTTTAGATTGGAGTGTTTTATAATGTAAGGGTTAGCCAGGCCGATGATTTCCTGGACGCCGGAGAAGCTTTTACGCTTCAGGTATTCGCTCAATCCGTGCTTGAGCGATGATATAATATGGAAACCTTTAGCCATAACCGCCGAGCAGACCTGGACCGTGGAAGCGCCCAGGAGCAGGAATTCTATTGAGTCCTCGGCGGTGAATATCCCGCCGCCGCCGGAAACGGGTATCCGCCCTGACCGGACCATGTCGAGTACACAGCGCAGGGCGATGGGCTTGACGGCCGCGCCGCCGTATCCGCCCGTGGCTGAGTTGCCGCTGACAGAAGGAATGGGCCGGAGATTTTCTATGTCAACTCCGGCAATGGATTTAACCGTATTGATTCCGGACAGCGCGTCGGCTCCGGCCTTGGCGCAGGCCCGGCTGATTAGTCCGATGTCCGTAACGTTGGGCGTGAGCTTGACCATTACCGGGATGGGGCTGACCTTACTGACAGCCGCGGTGATTTGGGCGGCCAGCTTCGGGTCCTGGCCGATGAATTCGCCCATGGCCCGTTCAGGCATGCCGTGCGGGCAGGAGATATTGAGCTCCAGCGCGTCGGCTCCGGCTTCGGCCATCTGCTTGGCCAGCTTTTGCCAGTCAGAGATTTTAGTCGACCCCGTTAGAGATAGGTCGCCAGTAGGCGACCGTTTTGCTTTAGTAAGTTTGCCGGAGTTTGTCTTCGATATCTCTAACGGGGCAGGACCCATAATACTGGCGACAAGGAACTTATCGGGGTAATGTGATTTTATCTCTTTTATCCATTTGACCCAAAGATTTGGCGGGTCAGTGGATATAAGTTCTATGTTAAAGGAGGACCATTTATTCTTAGACGGATAAAGGACCAGTCTGGGCGAAGGATTTTTGGTAGGGGCCAGGGAGATAGTTTTGGTGACGGCCCCGGCCCAGCCGGCTTCGAACCCGCGCATAATCATTTCGGCATTGCGCGTGGCCGGGCCTGATGCCAGTAGGAATGGATTGTCTAACTTGCGGCCGAGAAAGTCTGTCTTAAGCGACATATTGTATTCTATAGGGGATAAATAATGAGTTTTAGTTCCGCTCAAAGGTCGCATCAAACAGGTTATTTTTGCCTAATTTGGGCACCTTCTAAACAAAGTTTAAGTGCTATTACAATGTTATTCATCACCTCGTCGGCCTTCTGCGCCGATAAGGTTTTGGATGGGTGCCGGAAGGTCATAGAGAAGGCGATGCTCTTCTTGCCGTCCGGTACCTGCTTGCCGCGGTAGAGGTCAAAGAAGTCCAGCGATTCCAGGGGCAGTTCGCTCTGGGTCGGCGCGATGGCCTGGCGGACGACCTGCTCTATGCCGGCCCATAATACTTCTTCGCCGACGATAACCGCTAAGTCGCGGCTGATGGCCGGCATGCGGGAGAACTCTTGGTAATTCTTAACCAGATTGCTTTGTTTGATTATTTCCTCGAAGTTCATTTCGCAGATGTAAGTCTTGGTGTTGCCGGTTAGCTCCGGGCCAATCGGGGAGAAAGAACCGATAATTACTCCTGATATAATTATATTGGTTGCGTCAGTTTTCCAGCTTAACCCCAACTTGTCAAAAAGGACAGTCAAGGTGCCTTTCAGGGAGCCAAACCCGTCATTTACCACAATGCCCAAGCGGAGCTGTTCCTTAGGCTGGTTATTTTCTCTGCAGTATATCTTACTTATCTCGAATAGTTTTAGGGTATTGCCTTTTTGGTAGTTCTCATTAAGAGTCAGTACTTTATATAAACCGTTAACCAGGCTGGTACGCAGGTAGTAACGGACGCTATTTTCGGTATCCAGCAGCCCGATGGCTTCTTCGGAGCCCTTTAAAAGGTTGGCGCCGGCTTCCTCCTTGGTAGCCAGGAAACTGTCGGTCAGCGCTTCGTTATAGCCGAGTCCGAACAGTGTCTGGCGGGCGGCCTGGATGACTTCGGTATCCTTATTTTTGGGGGTACTTTTTAACTGAATCGTGGGCGGTTCAGCCGGGATATTGTCGTAGCCGATAATCCGGACGACCTCTTCTATGATATCCGCTTCGATATTGATATCCTGCCTGAAATAGGGGGCTTCCAGTTCATACTGGCCTTTCCATTCTTTCTTAAGGATGAATCCGAGCCCTTTAAGGATGTGTTTCAGGTCTGTTTTTTCTATCCCAACGCCGAGGACTTTTTCCAGGCGCTCGTGGCGCAGGGTCAGTTTGCGAGGCTTGATCGTGAGGTTGTTTATTTCCTGATGGGCGGTTATTTTACCGCCGGCTGAGGCGAGTATCAATTCTATGGCCCGGTTTGATGCCGGGATTATTTCTTCGGGAATCACGCCTCGCTCGAATCTGTACGCCGAATCGGAGGTGAGTTTCAGCCAGCGGCTGGATTTGCGGATGCCGCCCGGCTGGAAATAAGCCGATTCCAGCAGGATATCGGTGGTTCTTTCGGTTACCTCAGAGTATTTTCCGCCCATTATGCCGGCGATGGCCACGGGTTTGCGTTCGTCGGCTATGACCAGGGTATCCTTAGTCAGTTGGTATTCCTTGCCGTCTATGGCTTGTATTTTTTCTCCGGCTTGGGCCAGCCGGACGATAATCTGCTTGCCTTCAAGGGCATTATAATCAAATGCGTGGAGCGGTTGTCCGGTTTCCATCAGGACGAAATTGGTGATATCCACGATGTTATTGACGCTGCGCAGGCCGATGGATTCGACCCGGTCCCTGAGCCAGGCCGGCGACGGGCCGACCTTGACGTTCTTTATTATCCGACCGACATAAACCGGGCACAGGTCGGGATTATTTATCTTGATGAACTTTTCGCCGGAAGCTTTCGGCAATTGTGGTGCCGGAGCCTGTTTATGCGGTAATTTTTGCCCGGTCATAAGGGCCGCTTCCCGGGCTACGCCAAGCAGGCTGAGGCAATCAGGGCGATTAGCGGTGATTTCCAGGGTTATCAGCGTATCCTTGCCGTCTTTAGTGGGATCGAGGCTTTCCACCTTGACGCCGTGCTTGGTCAAGAGCTCGGCCAGCTCCGCAACCGGCAGGTCGCAGGGACAGTATTCTTTAAGCCAGCTGTATGTGAACTTCATATGTCATTTACCACAAAGATTATATGCGGCTACCATTGGTTTAAGAATCTTAAGTGGTTCTCGGTAAATAACCTGATATCGTTAATGCCGTATTTCAATAGCGTGAGACGGTCAATACCTATGCCGAAAGCGAATCCGGTATATTTTTCCGGGTCATATCCGACATATTCAAAGACTTTAGGATGGACCATACCGCAGCCGAGGATTTCCAGCCAGCCTTCACCCCGGCACAACCCGCAGCCGGTGCCCTTGCCGCCGCAGATGACACAGGAGATATCCATTTCGGCGCTGGGTTCAGTGAACGGGAAAAATGACGGCCTGAATCTGGTTTTAGTATCCGGTCCGAAGAATTCACTGGTAAACAAGTTGAGCACTCCTTTAAGGTGCGCGAAGCTGATATCGGTATCAACCATCAGTCCTTCTATTTGGTGAAACATCGGGTAACGGCTTGGGGCAGGGGTATCAGGCCGGAAGACCTTGCCCGGAGCTATTACCGCTAAAGGCGGCTGGCGCTGTTTCATAGTCCGAATCTGGACCGGCGAAGTATGGCTTCTTAAGAGATACTGATAATCAGTGTCAGCCAGGTAGAACGTGTCGAACGAATCACGGGAAGGATGGTTTGACGGGATATTCAGGGCGTCGAAGTTATAATAGGGCGTTTCGATTTCCGGCCCGTAAACGGATTCAAAACCCAGCCGGATAAATACATTGTTCACTTCTGCCATTGTTTGGTAAACGGGGTGCAGGTGGCCGATAGGTTTTTTGTCTCCGGGCAGGCTGAAATCAATCAATGGCCCGGTTTTTGTTCCCGTGGTCTGGATTGTATTCTTTTTGACTCCCAGTGATATGGTTAATGCGTTGCGGAATTCGTTGATGGTTTTTCCGGCCTGGGCGCGTTCGTCTTTGGACAGCTCGCCCAGTTTTTGGGTGAGATTTCTTAGCAAACCGCTGCGTCCGAGATACTTATGCTCGAATTGGTCCAGCTCGGCAGGGGAAGCCAGCTTCTCCAGTTCGCCCAGAGCCGAGTTTTTTATGGATTCAAGTTCTGTTTCGATTATATTTGGCATAGTGGTCAGTCTTACACCAGTCGGTTGGTTATCTGGGTGGCCGTAAGACAGACTGGCAGCCCTGCTTTATGACTTTACAGACTCCAATATCTTATTAAAGGCGTTCTGGTCGCTGATGGCGAGCTCAGAAAGCATCTTGCGATTAAGCTCTATCTTGGACTTTTTAAGATCATTGATGAATTTGCTGTAAGTGAAACCGGCCGCGCGTAATGCCGCAGTAAGGCGGGTTATCCAGAGGCCGCGGAAGTCGCGTTTCTTTAATTTCCGGCCGAAGAAAGCATCGCGTCCGGCCTGGATAAGGGTTTCCTTGGCGGTGCGGAATAAACGGTGCCGGCCCTGGTCGAAACCGCTGGCCTGTTTCATTATTCTTTTGGTTCTGTGATGTCTGGCGACTCCTGTTTTGACTCTCATAATTATCTCCTTTGAAAATAGTTAACTGTATCTTAACCCTGCAGGGCTCTTTTGATACCTTTTGCCATTGTGCCGGTAATCAGGGTTGCTTGCCTGAGATGGCGCCGGCGCTTGGCTGTTTTGGATGAAAGCAGGTGGCTCTTGCCCTGTCGGTGACGCATGAGCTTGCCAGTTCCGGTAACTTTGATACGTTTGGCAACGGCTTTGTTGGTTTTCATTTTTGGCATAAATACTCCTTATGGGTGTTAGATTACTATTTAATCGGCGTTAGGGTCAGCGTTATTTTATATCCTTCCTTAGTGGCTGCTTTTTCCACTTTGGCGATGTCTTTAAGTTCGGTGGTAAATCGTTCAAGTAATTTATAGCCTATCTCCCTGTGGGTCATTTCTCGTCCCTTAAAAACCACCACTGCCAGAACCTTATCGCCCTTGGTCAGCCATTCGCGGCTGTGCTTAAGCTTTACCTGGATATCGTGTTCCTCGGTAATCGGCCTGAGGCGCACTTCTTTTATCCTGGTTTCATGGCGTTTTTTCTTGTCCTTTTGCTCCTTCTTATGCTGGCTGTATTTGAATTTGCTGTAATCCATTATCTTACATACCGGCGGGGCGGCATTAGGCGCGATTTCGACCAGGTCCAGCCCCCGGTCATGCGCCATTTTGATAGCTTCCTCGGTTGCTATCAGTCCGACCTGTCCACCGTTTTCGTCTATCAGACGAATGCTTTTTATCCTGATCCGCTCGTTAATTCTTAAGTTCTGAATACTTCTACCTCCTGTTTATAATTGTTTAATATCAATCACAGGACTATCCGTGTAATCTGTGGCTTTTAATTAGTCCGGTATTACAGCTTCTTTTGTAATCTTGTCAATAAAAGCATCAATATTAAGGGCGCCTTGGTCGCCCTTAATGCGTTCGCGTACCGCGACAAGGTTTTCCTTTTCCTCCTTATCGCCGACGATAATCATATACGGTATTTTTTGGTTTGTGGCATTGCGAATCTTTTGGGAAAGTCGTTCATTGCTCATGTCCGACTCAACCCGGATGCCGGCCTTGAGCATCTTTTTCACTACTTCGGCCGCGTAGTTTTGCTGGGGCGGTAGGACCGGCAGGACTATTGCCTGTATCGGCGCCAGCCAGAGCGGGAAATCGCCGCCGTAGTGTTCAATCAGGACGCCGAAGAATCGTTCCAGCGAGCCGAGCAATGCCCGATGCACCATATAAGGCCGTTGCTTGGACCCGTCGTCGGCCGTGTAGTTTATGTCAAAGCGCTCGGGCAGGTTGAAATCAAATTGTATGGTGGTGCATTGCCAGGACCGGCCCAGAGCATCTTTGATCTTGAGGTCAATCTTGGGCCCGTAAAATACGGCTTCGCCTTCCATCCGGCGATATGCCAATTTGCGCGCCTCCAGCGCTTTGACCAGAGAACTTTCGGCCTTGGCCCATGATTCGGCCGAACCGGCGTATTTTTCCGGATGTTTTGGGTCGGGTACCGACAACTCGATCTCGTATTCGGTAAAGCCGAAGGCCTTTAACAGTGCAATGGTGAAGTCAAGGCAACCCAGGATTTCATCCTCAATCTGTTCCGGCCGGCAGAAAATATGGGCATCGTCTTGAGTGAATCCTCTGACCCGGAGCAGTCCCTGAATCACGCCGGAGCGTTCGTAACGGTAGACCGTGCCCAGTTCGGCCCAGCGCAGGGGCAGATCACGGTAGCTCCGCCCTTTACTCTTATAAACCAGGATGTGGCCGGGACAGTTCATGGGTTTTAGGATATATTCCTGGCCTTCAATATCAATAGGGGAATACATATTTTCCCGGTAGAAATTCCAGTGACCGGATGTTTTCCACAGCCCGACCCGGGCGATGTGGGGTGAATAGATAAACTCATAGCCGTGCCGGCGGTGTTGTTCTTTCCAGTAGGCTTCGATGATATTACGGATAGTTGCGCCTTTAGGATGCCAGTAGACCAGCCCCGGACCGGCGTCTTCGTGCTGGATACTGTACAGGTCAAGTTCTTTACCCAGCTTACGATGGTCGCGTTTCTTTATTTCTTCCAGGTGGTCCAGGTATTTCTTAAGGTCTTCTTCATTCGGAAAAGCCGTGCCGTAGATGCGCTGGAGCATCTTGTTATGTTCATCACCGCGCCAGTAGGCGCCGGTGGCCGAAATCAGTTTGTAGGCTTTGACCTGGATGGTTGAGGCGATATGCGGCCCGCGGCACAGGTCGATGAAATTGCCGTGTTTATAGAGCGATATCTGCTCGCCGGCCGGGAGTTCGTTTATTAATTCTATCTTATAGGGTTCGTCCTTCATCATCTTCAAGGCTTCTTCCCGCGATACATCGATGCGCTCGAATTTGACGTTTGACTTGATGATTCTGGACATTTCCTTTGCTATTTTAGCCAAGTCATCTGGTGAGAAGGGAGTCGGCACCTCAAAATCGTAGTAGAAACCTTCTTCTATGGACGGGCCGATGGCCAGCTTGGCCGCCGGGAATAGTTTCCTGACCGCATCGGCCATAATATGCGAGGTACTATGGCGCAGGGTAGCCAGGTCAATAGTAAGTTGTTCTTTTTGCTTATCCATTAAGCTATATCTCCTAATAATAGACCGGTTATATTATGGAAAAATTAGGCATAGGTCAAGAAAAATACTTGTTTAGTAAACATGATTTGTCTTATTTTAGAGGTATTTTCAGTGTTTATCCGTGGTTCCAAATAAAGCCGCGCCAAGCGCTCCGGTGAATTGCGGGTCAGCCGGCACTAGGATATCCTTGTTCAGAGTCTTGGACAATAGCTCTTTGATGATATCATTATGGGCAATCACGCCGCCGGTCAGAATCACGTCATCGGTCAACGGATCCATCTCTATGATGCGTTTTATGATGGACCTGAACACGCCGCAGACGATATCTTCCTTCTTGATGCCTTCGCGGATTTTGCTGAGGATCTCCGTGGCCGTAAATACCGTGCAGTAACTGCCCAGTTCGATGGGCTTGGTGGAAAGTTTGGCCAGCCTGTTAAGCTCTGGCAGGGGAATGTCCATCTTATAGGCGATTTCTTCCAGGAAGGCGCCGGTGCCGGCCGCGCATTTGCGGTTCATCCGGAAGTTTAGGATACGGCCGGATGCGTCTATACGAATCATCTTGTTATCCTGTCCGCCGATATCTATGATAGTTCGGCTGTTAGAGTCCGCAGATATAAAATCGGCGGACGAGTTACAGCCGACTATGGTTGGCTGTGATTTATTCTTTAACCCGCCAACCATCGTGGCATTATTCTTGAGGTAATAGTAAACCCCGCGGGCATGGGCCGAAATTTCGGTGATGGTTTTATTCGGGAAAGGGCAGTTGCTCCGGCCGAAACCGGTGGCTGCAAACCTGGTAATATCCGCTTCCTTGAGCTTAGCTCCATCCAGCGCTTGGTTAAGCGCTTTGGCGGATGCTTCTTTAAGGTCTGAGCCGGATTTGTGCAGTCCCTTGCTGATGATTTTAGAGTCCTGATCTAAGATGACCACCTTAATGGCTGATGAACCTATGTCTATGCCTGCGAAATAACTCATAGTCAATTATTTTCCCATTTGTTCGACGAACGCTTCTATGGCCGTCTTGGTCTGTTCCTCGGAATAGCACCTTAAATCGTTCAGGTCGCCGCTGATGGTCACGGTTGGTATTTTCAACCGCGCCTGCAGGCGTTGCGGCATTCCATAGCGACTGTTGGTATTGTTGGGGCAGGACTTGGAGTCGTGGAATATTATGCCGTTGACCTTGAACTTGTTAATCATCCGTTCAATATACTGCTCCTTGACCTCGTCCGTACGGACGATGAAGAGCTCCAGGTAAGCTTTGGCCATGCTGTTGAACGGGTCGTCGGGGTTGAATGCCTCGAATACCCAGGAGTTGCAGTAGGTCGAAGCCACTACGCAGGTCTGGAGCTTGGCAAACAGTTCGGACAGTGGTCTTAATTTGCCCCAGACCGGCATACCATCCCAATAGAAACGGTACTTTTCGCCCGCGACAGCGGCTTCCTTGTTCCGGGCGCGTTCTTCCAGTTCCGGCAGCAGGAGTTTATAGTAATCCACTGCCTGTTGGGTGCCGCGCATGACCACGGCCGGGCCCATCTGGATGGTGCCGTCAAAGAAGTTCAATGGTGAGGGCACGTTGGATGCGGTTTCCAGCACCTTGCGCCAGAGCACGCTGCATTCCAGTGAGAGCGCTACGACGCGTTTGAGTTCCTTTTCGTCCAGCTTATGGCCGATAATCTTTTCCAGTGTGGGCAGCATTGCTTTCATCTGTTCGGCTACGCTCTTGATATGGGCGTCGGTGACAATGCCGACATTGCGGTGCGTATTTATGCCGATGACCGGCACATTGAACTCGCGGCCATAAAAGGCAAACCAGTCATAGACATCACGGCATTGGTTGGTGTTATAAACCAGCACATCCGGCTTAGGTATTGATTCTATGCCCGGGTAGGCTTTGGACAGCGGTGTCTGCTTCTTGAGGTAGGCGCCGACGTCGCTGGTCAGATAGGAGCAAATCTCCGGCGAATATCCGATGGCGTTGGCAAAAGGGATAAAATCAGTAGACATCCGTGTGGCGCCGAGCATGGCGCCGTGGTTCTCAGGGAAATAGACCAGGAACCCCATGGCCCGGAGTATTTCGGCCGGCCCGACGCTGGTGCACCAGGCAACCTTACGCGATTTATCCTTGACCGCCTTATCCAGTTCGTAGAAATGGTCGGCCATAATTTTCTTCATCTGGTTGGTTGCGGCTAACGGTTTTGGCCCTTGTTTCTTCTCTTCTGCCATAATATTCTCCTATCTAAATACCAAACAAATTACAATTCCCAAAATTTAATATTCTAAACAAATAGTTTATAATTTTGATGATTGGAATTTGTTTAGGATTTCGGGATTAGAATTTCGTACTTACTCTTCTTTCATCTCCTAATTATATGCACCGCGTTTGCCTTAAACACGGCTATTACTATTTTGCCCGATTCTATGCCTAAATCTTTCAGGGCGGACGAGGTTACCAGGCTGTTGAGCATAAATCCTTCTTGATTACTACTATCTGAACACTCGATGGATACTTTATATTGTCCTTCTTTGGGTGTCACCTGAATAACCTTAGCCCGGAATTTATTCCGCGCGCTGAGCTGATGGCTGTCCATATCCTGCGCCATCAACAGGACCTCTTCGGGCCGGATGCCCAGGATGACATCTTCGCTTTGCTTTATGGGTTGAGCGCACTGAACGCGTATGATATTATTACCTTTTACTTTGACAAGAGAAACCCCATCTGAGGTAGACTCGATTTTGCCGTCGATTACTGTGTTCATCCCGACAAACTCAGCCACCTGCTGGTTGACAGGGGAGTTGAATATTTCCTGGGGCAGTCCGGTCTGGATGATTTTACCGTCCAATATCACCCCCAACCGCTGGGCAAATCCCAGCGCCTCATCTCGGAGCTGGGTAACCAGGACTGTGGTTATCTTGAGGTTATCCAAAACCTGCTGCAGGTCGTAAAACAGCTTTTCCCGGGTTGGTGCGTCAAGCGACAGGCTGGGCTCGTCAAGCAATAGTAATTCCGGTTTTATGACTAGTGCCCGGGCCAGGTTGAGCCGTTGTTTCTCGCCGCTGGAAAGGGTCTTAGCCGGCTGTTCTTTGAGATGGCTGATGCCGAACATAGCCAGCGCCTCATCGATACGTTCGGCGGATTCCTTGCCGGATACCCGGCGCAGGTTTAGCCCGACCATCAGGTTATCCTTAGCCGTGCCGCGGTAGAGCACCGGTTCGTTGAAGACCAGCGTTATCCGGCCGCGCAGTTTAGGCATTTCGCCGGAGGATAATTCATTGCCGTTTAAGTATATCCGGCCCTGGCCCGGACTTTCCAGCAGTCCGATTATCTTGAGTAGGGTGCTTTTGCCGGCGCCGTTGGCGCCGATAAGGCAGAGCCGCTGGCCCTTTATTATTTCCAGTTCCGGAACATCAAGCCGGAACCGGCCGTAATCCAGCCTGATATCCTTTAATGTCATTAACGAATCCATAATCGCTAAAATCCGAAATTCTAAATCCGAAATACTAAACAAATCCTAATTTCTAATTTTCTAAACTGAAGTTTGCTGCATTTGGTATTTGTAATTTGTTTCATATTTAGATATTAGGATTTAGAGCTTTGTTGTATGCGGGTTAATATATAATTTATCACAAAAGCAATAACCAATAAGATAATTCCTAACGCGATGGCTATTTCGAGGTGGCCCATCCGGGTTTCCATAACCGTGGCTGTGGTCAGGACGCGTGTTTGGCCTTTGATATTTCCGCCGACCATCATCACCGCGCCGACCTCGGAGATGACACCGCCGAACCCGGCCATAATCGCGGCCAGTATCGGCAGGCGCGCCTCTTTTATCATTATCCAGAGCATCTGGCAATAATTGGCGCCCAAGGTCAGCGTCTGGAGCTTGAGCTTTTCCGGCAGTTGCTGTATGGCCGCGGCTGATAGCCCCATGACGATAGGGGTGGCGATAATCACCTGGGCGATGACCATAGCGTAGGGCGTATAGAGCAGGTTGATGAATCCGAGCGGGCCGGACCGCCACAGGAACAGCACCACGAACAGTCCGACCACCACCGGCGGCAGGCCCATTCCGGTATTGATAAGGCTGAATATGAACTTCTTTAGGCGGAAGCGGCTCAGGCCGATTACGGCGCCGAGCGGCACACCGATGAACATGGATATCAAAGTGGCCGAGCCGGAGACAATAATAGACAGGATGGTTATGCCGATTATTTCCGAATCGCCTTTGAGTATCAGCAGGAACGCTTCTTTAATGCCCTGGTAAATCAATTCCATTCAGGCATATTATTGGTTCGGCAATAGATGTCAATAAAAATCTTGACGTTAGCGGATTAACTAAATAAGGTGTGGGCTATGGAAATCAACAGGATTAATCGCTTGCTCAAGCCGGAGCTGATTCGGTTTGAGGAGCAATTTTACCGGATGCTTAACTGGTCGCCCACCGGGTTATCCTCGCACCTGGAAGCGCTGAAAGGCAAACGTCTCAGGCCGCTTCTGTTAATGCTTATTGCCAAGGCCATCGCTCCTAACCGTGCTCTTAAAGACAGCCAGCTGAACGTGGCGGTGGTCATAGAATTAATCCACAATGCTACGCTGATTCACGATGATGTCCTGGATGACGCTCGGCTCAGGCGCAATGTGCCGACCTTCAATGCCGGATACGGCAATGAGATGGCCGTGTTGTTCGGCGATTACCTATTCTCGCAGGCGTTTGTCGGTTGCAGTGATATTGACGCCCAGGGTGTTCTGAAACTGCTTTCATCCGTTTCGTCCCAGATGTGTCTGGGCGAATTGCGCCATATGCATAAAAGATTCCACTTCGACCTGGCTGAGACCGATTACTTCCAGATTATCCGCCAGAAGACGGCTTCCCTGTTTTCCGCGGCCAGTTATCTGGGGGCATCTTTATATACCGGGAATAAGGATTACCTTATAGCCGCCCGCAACTATGGCGAGAACTTCGGCATTGCTTACCAGATTATGGATGATTATCTGGATATAGTTAATATTGACCACCAGCCCGATAAATCAGCCGGAACCGATCTGTCCAAAGGCAAGATTACCTTGCCCGTCATCCGGATGCTTGAAACCGCGTCCGATGATAAAAGGAAACGGCTGATGTCGCTTATCTCACAGGATAGTTGCCACCTTCCTCAGAACCGCAAGCAACTGCACAAGCTATTGGAAAACAGCCGGGCGCTGGATTATACCCGGAACTACATCAAGTATTTCATCAGGCACGCACAGCTGGCCTTAAAACCGTTCAGGAAATCCGTCTATAAAGAAGCTTTGATGTATCTTTCTGAGCAGATAAAACCTTAAAGTATAATATACCTAATGGTATAATGCCGCATTGCGTTGTGTTTCCCGCCGTAGCGGGAAAGGAAGCTAAATGAAAGAAGCGTTATATTACACTGTTCAGGGCGATAAAATCCAATGCCGGCTCTGCCCGCACAACTGTGTTATCGGACCGGAGCGGGCCGGTATCTGTCGCCAGCGGCGCAACATAAACGGTATTTTGTATTCGGTTAATTATGAGCGGGTTGCTTCCACCAACCTCGACCCGATAGAGAAAAAACCGCTCTATCATTTCTACCCGGCGACCCAGATAATGTCATTCGGAACTGTTGGTTGTAACCTGGGCTGCCAGTTCTGCCAGAACTGGTCTATTTCCCACGAGGATGCCGAGACCGAGGAGCTTAAATCCGAAGAAGCCGTGGATACCACCCAGAAATACAAATCCCCGGCCATTGCCTATACATATAATGAGCCTTTTATCTGGTATGAGTTTGTCCTGGAAACGGCAATGTTGGCGCATACCAAAGGCATCAAGAACGTGCTGGTAACCAACGGGTATGTCAACCCCGAACCGCTGGCTGAAATACTGCCTTATATTGATGCTATGAACATAGACCTCAAGAGCATCCGGCCTGATTTCTACCGCAAGCTCTGCCAGGCAAAGTTGGAGCCGGTTCTGGCCACATTGAAGACCGCTAATAAAAGCGTGCACTTGGAAATCACCAACCTGGTTATTCCGGGGGAAAATGACGCTTTGGACCAGTTTGAAGAACTCAGCCGTTGGATAGCCGAAAACCTGGGGCAGGATACGCCGCTCCATTTCTCGGCTTATTATCCGGCCTATCATCTGAATAACCCGCCCACACCGGCGGCAACCCTTATTAAGGCATACGAGATAGCCCGCAAGCATCTTTGGTTTGTTTATATGGGCAACGTGGTGCTGGAACACGGCAACGATACGATTTGCCATAACTGCCAGGCCCGTCTGATAAACCGCCGTGGTTACCTGACCAAGATATTGGCGCTAACGCCTGAAGGTAAGTGCTCAACCTGCGGCGCGGAGAATAACATTATAATGTAATTATTCACCGCAAATGGCGCGAAGTTTTTGGTGATATTGGATGGAATCCTGGGAATCCGGAATTTGCAATCCGTAATTTGGAATCTGAAATTTATTCCTCTGCCTCTCCGGTATCCTTGGCCAGTTCTTCCTTTTCGGGTTCGGCTGGCTGGACCGGTTCGGGCGGGGGAGCGGTCTGGATGGGTTTGACGTTGCGGCATTTGGGGAATCCGGAGCAGGCGATGAACCGTCCGTGCCGGCTCCAGCGGATAATCATAGGGTTGCCGCACTTTTCGCAATTGGAACCGTCCGGGGCCGGGCCGCCTTTTTCCTTTTCCATCAACTGCTCGGCGTGCGCCAGGTCTTTGCTGAATAGCCCGTAAAAGTCCTTGAGCACCTTGAGCCATTCCGCCTTGGCTTCTTCTATCTTGTCCAGGTCCTCTTCCATCCCGGCCGTGAATCCGGTGTTCATTACGTCGTCGAAGTATTTCTGGAGCTTGTCCGTGACCAGTATGCCCAGTTCGGTGGCGTACATCTGCCGGCTCCGGCGCGGGCGGTAGACGTAGCCGCGGGCCTGGATGGTGGAGATAATCGGTGAGTAGGTGGATGGCCGGCCGATGCCGTATTTTTCCAGCGCCTTGACCAGCGATGCTTCGGTGTAGCGCGGCGGTGGCAGGGTGAACACCCTGGTCGGAGTAACGCCGGCCAGATTCAACTGGTCATTCTCCTTGAGGGCCAGCAGGACCTGTTCCTCGGGCGAATAGAGCGTCAGATATCCCTTGAATAGCAGCTTCCGGGCGCTGGCCGTGAATATCGCCTTACTGATGTTTGATTTAACTTTGGTGATGACTTCCTTATCTCGGCGCAATAGTTCCAGTTCCAGGCCGGAGACGATAGCGCTGTTAATCTCGACAGAAGTGGATTTCCATTGGGGCGCGGCCATCTGGGTGGCGATGCAGCGTTTCCAGATAAGGTTATAAAGCTTGAACTGGTCCGGGGTCAGGTATTGACTGAGGTCGTCCGGCGATTTTTCCGGATATGCCGGGCGGATGGCTTCGTGCGCCTCCTGGGCCGACTTGCCGGATTTATAACGGCGCACCTCGGGATTGAGGTAGTCCGCGCCGTATTTGGTGGTGATATAATTACGGCATTGCTGGATGGAGTTCTCGTTTATCCGGACCGAATCGGTCCTCATATATGTAATCAAGCCGGTTGGGCCTTCGGGCAGGTCCACGCCTTCGTATAATTGCTGGGCCACGAACATGGTTTTCTTGGTGGTGAATCCCAGCTGGTTAAAGGCCTGCTGTTGCAGGGTGCTGGTGATGAACGGCGGGGGTGGCGACTGGGTCGTTTCCTTTTCGGTGACGGCAACCACGGTGAATTTAGCAGTTTTAAGCGCATCGATTAGTTTGGTTGATTCTGTTTCATTGCCCAGCCAGATGCCGTTATTGTCCTCGGCCGGGCTGACCAGCCGCTCGTTCTCCAGCTTGACCAGCGATGCCTCGAAGACATCGGCTGGCTTTAAGGGTGGCGTAAAAGCGCCCAGGAACTTCCAGTATTCCTGAGGGATGAAACCCTTGATTTCCTTTTCTCGCGCCACGATAAGCTTGACCGCTACGGACTGGACCCGGCCGGCGCTCAGGCCCCGGGCTATCTTTTTCCAGAGGAGCGGTGAAAGCTTATAGCCGACCACCCGGTCCAGGAACCGGCGCGCCTGCTGGGCGTTAACCTTGTCCATAGCCAGTTTGGTCGGGTGTTCGAATGCGCGGTTAATGGCGTCAGCCGTTATTTCGTCAAAGCTGACCCGCCAGGTCTTAGCATCGGGCAGTTCCAGCGCCTGGGTCAGGTGCCAGGCGATGGCCTCTCCCTCGCGGTCCGGATCGGAGGCGATATAAACGGCCCGGGCCTTTTTGGCCATCTTTTTCAGGGCGCTGACGTTGCGGACCTGCTTGGGGATAATTTCGTATTTAGCCGCGAAGTCGTTTTCGATATCCAGCCCTAATTTATTGGACGGCAGGTCGCGGATATGGC
Organism: Candidatus Brocadiia bacterium; assembly: GCA_041658285.1. Classification (NCBI taxonomy): domain Bacteria; kingdom Pseudomonadati; phylum Planctomycetota; class Candidatus Brocadiia; species Candidatus Brocadiia bacterium. Next base: position 142,677 of record JBBAAP010000001.1, on the reverse strand, counting down.
CGTAACAGGAGGAGACGAAGAACTTGTTACCCAGAATCTTGCCGATAGTTTTGGACTTGGCAGGGGACTCGACGATGACCAGCGACCGCTCGGCGATATCATCGGGCGCCTTGTCCGGCACAAATGGCTTTTGCTCGCGCGCCTTGAAGCCGGACTTCTTCTTTACCGGCTCGTCCATCGGCTGTTCGGCGGCAATAACCGGCTCAAGGAGTTTTACCGGCTTCTTTTTTTTAGCCGCTTTGACCTTGGACTTTGCCTTAGGTTTTTTTTTATCTTTTGCCATAAAATAACAGCCCGAACTATATACTTGGTAAAGTCCTTGTCAAGAATTCTTTGGTTTATCGCCACAAAGACACAAAGTAAAATTTACTTCTTTCTTTTGAGTTCTTTATATTTTTGTTTACACTGAGCATAGCGAATGAGTGGTTAATTAAACCTTGTAATTTGTTATTTAGAAATTTGGATTTACTTTTATGCCTTTTCCTCATACATTTATCACGCTGACCGATGATGAGCGCAAGAGAATCAGTTGGAAGCTGCAGGCGATGGCGCTGAAAGGGCAGGGCCGGAAACGCAAACGACTTCAGTCTATTTGGTTATCTAATGAAGGTTATACATTTAAGCAAATCAGTACAATGTTAAATGTTACTTATCAGTCCGTAAAGATGTGGATATCTCTTTATCGGAAGGTGGGATTGGATGAATATCTGGTCCGGATGAAAAAGTAACTCAGTCGCTGAACGGGTAAAAAATGGGGTTAAAAGGGGTAAAAAATAACCAGTAAAAGTAGTGTTTTTTACCACTTCCCGACTGGAATCGTGCTCAAATCTGGCCCTCGCCCCGTTAGAGATTTTGTCTATCTATCTAAATAATAACAAGTTATGACAATATGCTATTTTAGGGATATAATCTCTAACGGGGTAAAGGGGTGGCATCCCCCCAACCACACACCGTACCCACCTATACCTCCAACCCTACCTATCTATACCCCCAACCCTACTTATCTATACCTCCAACCCTACCTAACTATACCTCACAGTATACGGATTTTTATAGCCCGAATAATTTTATGACCAGTCCGGATGAGGCAATAGCAATGCCGGCTAACGCGTGAGACCATTTTTCCAGCCAGTTTGTCCTGGCCGGGGATACTTTTTCTATTCCGCGATAAGCCAGCCAGACTATGGAGGTCATGGTGGTTATGGTTATTATCCCGAATACGATGGCCACGGCTGTTACGCCGTACCAGTTATGCATAATGGCCGGGTACATGACTAAAGGAATCAGTGGTTCGCAAGGCCCCAGGACAAAGATGATGAAAAGCGTCCAGATGGTGGTGGGGTTGCCCTGGTGCAGATGTGAATGGCCGCTGAGATGAGAATGGCTGTGGTCATGGGGTTGATGTTCCTGGTCATGGGCGTGCCTATGTTCGTGTTGCCTGTGTCGCAGGGCATAGCGTATGCCCCAGATACTATAGGCCAGTCCGAATCCGGTCAGCAGGTAAAACGCTATTTCACCCCTGACCGATTCGATATTTACCAGTTTATTGACGGCGATGCCGAAGCCGACGCCGATGGCGCCTAAAACGATGGATGACAGCACGTGTCCGATGCCGCATAATATGGTTATAACGACGGTTTTTGACAGGGTCCACTTATTGGCCTTGCCGAGCATGATGAAAGGAAGATAGTGGTCCGGGCCTATCAGGGTATGGGTGAACCCGATAACCGCAGCCGTACCGCATAAAGTTATGAGTGCTTGGTTTATCATACTATCCTTCTTTAAGTTTATTATCTTCGCGCCTCGATGGCACCCATTTTAGAATCGTGTTACTCAATGATAAATTCCATATTGCAAATTGCATATTACAAAATATTACGGTATCTTGTGCCCGGTGGTGGCCATGGATATGGCGCAGTGCTTGACTCCTTTGGTGGCCTTTAACGCCTGCAATAATTCCTGCGCCTGGCTGGGCTTGCCCTTGACCACCACGATTTCCAGGCAGTTGCTATGGTCCAGGTGAATGTGCTGGGTGGAGACTATGGCGTCGTGGAAGTCGTGCTGGACGGAGATAAGCTTTTTGACCAGCTCGCGCCGGTGGTGGTCATAGACCAGAGTGATGGTGCCGGCCACTTCTTTGCCCTTAAGCCATTCTTGTTTAACCAGCTTTTCCCGGATTAAACTGCGCAGTCCTTGGGAGCGGTTGGCGAAACCGCCGGCCCGGACGAAGCGGTCGAGCTCATCCAGCAGTTCCTTTTCCAGCGATACCCCGAAACGAACCAGTTCTGTCATAACTCTTTCCCGAAATTATCGGGACTCCGCTTACGCTCCGTAGTATTACGATTGCTAATATCGTAGCACTATTATGATATCTGTCAAGTATTTTGGGTGGTTATTATCCAGCCGGTGCACTATGAGTGCAGGTCTGGCTGAGGCCTTGCCATGAACTAATGACAATTATGCTGGGAACAGGAGTTCTCGATAGTAATTTCCTCAAGACTGCCCTTGGAGAATTGACCAGCAATATCGGCAACCGTGCCCGGCACGGATCTATACGCTTTAACTCCGCCTTCGTTCAGTTTCTGGACAGCTCTGGCGCCCATTCCTCCGCAAACCACCACATCGATGCTTTTGCCGGCTAATGCACTTATAGGCTGGCACATGCCATGCGAATGATGCTCATTAGCATTCTTGATGACCTCAATAGCGTCTTTCTCGGTGTCGTAAATAGTGAAAAAGGGCGCGCTACCGAAGTGCGCATAAACTTGCGCTGACTTGCCGTCTTGTGTTTCTGTCGGAATACATATTTTCATATACTTCCTTTTACCAACTCATATATTTCTTATATCGTCCTTTATAGCGCGCTATTGTCAAGTATTCCGGGTGGTTATTATCAGCCGGTGAACCAGGGCCGAGATTATCAGGGCGATGCCAAAGACCGTGACGATACTGGCGCCGGAAGGCAGGTCCCAGATGCCGGAAAAGTAGAGTCCGATAATGCTTACCACCAGCCCGATAACCCAGCCGATGACCAGGCGCTTGATAATGCTGTCGGTGAAGAACATGGCGCAGACGGCCGGGATGATAAAGTAGCTGAAGACCAGCAGGACCCCGGCCACCTGGACCGAAATGGTGACGACGATGCCGAAAGTCAAATAAAACAGGAAGTCCCACCAGCGCACGGATAAGCCCTGGGCGTACGCTTCTTTTACATTGGTTGAAATCAGCAGGAATTTTTTGCGGAATATGTAATGGAATATGCCGATGCCGAGATATATCAGGAATATTTTAAGCACCGATTCCGGCGTGACGTAGAGCAGTCCGCCCACCAGCATGGATTTAATGGCCTCGCCGCCGTGCGGAGAGCGGTCCAGTATTAATATGGTCATGGCCGAGGTTACGGCGAAGACGATGCCGATAATGGCTTCCTGAGGAACCTTTTCATCCCGCATTCGGATAAGGGCAAAGACCGCCGCGCCGATAAAGGTAAAGCCCAGCGAGACCGCGAAGGTCATCGGGTCGCATAATTCATAGCCGAGCAAAACGGCAAAGGCGCTGCCCAGGGCGGCCACCTGGGCCAGGGCCAGGTCTACGAATATCACCCCGCGGCTGACCACGTGCATGCCTAGGTAACAATGTATCCCGGCCAGGACCAAACAGGCCAAGAACGCCCACTGGAGAATCGGTATCATTTCTAACATAGCAGTAACTCCTGTTCGTATTATTTTAACGCATCGGTTAATTTGGTAATTAGGTTGTCTATAAGCGAGATATAATCCTTGGCTGATTCATCGCCGCCGACGGAGAGCGCGGCGACAAGAACCTTTGCTCCGGTTTGGCCGGCGACAAAGTCGGCTGATTTGCGGTCATAGAACGATTCCATCAGGATAGCTTTTATATCTTCTGCTTTTGTTTTCTGGATAAGGTCTTTAAGATGTCCGGGTCCGGGCGGGATGCCGGGCTTGGGTTCGACCTCGCCGGCGACTATCAGGCCAAAGCGATTGGTGAAATAGCCCCAGGAGCGGTGAAAGGCGATTATCTTAGAACCTTTTAACGGGCTCATCCTGGCAACCCAGCCGGATAGTTTTAATTGGGAGTCAGCGGTTCTTGACGTATTAGTCTGGGTTATGAGTTCATCGAGCTTGCCGGATAGTTCCGATTCCCAGAGTTTATCAACGGCTATGGCTTTGACTGCGTCCGGGCCGAACATGGTCTCGTCAATCCGCCGGATGAACGCTTGGTAGTTATTCTGATATGCTTCGGAATGAACCGGGTCAAGCTTTTGGAGGCGGTTATTGATATTACGGGCGACCAGCCGGACGTTATAAGGGTCAAGCCAGTAATGGGGATTCCCGAATGGGTGGACATCACCCATCGAGCGGTCGACTTTCTGGGTCGGCACCTCGATAAGAAGCAGTCCTTCGGACGCGTCCAGGTGGCCGTCATTGCCCGGGCGGATTTTGGGGTTACGGGAGCCTTCGATTATCAGCGGTTCGTAACCGACTTCCAGTTCCAGTCCGATCTTAATGAACAAGTCGGCCTTGCGGGCGTTAACTATGAAACTGGGCTTGGCCTCGGCAAAGTGCGGGTCCTGGTAGCCTTCGCAGATGCTGGTAACGTTAAGGTATTCCCGGCCTATTCCCTGGGTAATGGATTTTAAGTCGGCGGTGGTGGTCAGGACATTGAGTTTCTTTTCCTCAGCCCAACCGAACATTGGTACCAGTATTAACATCAAAGCAATAATTAATCTTTTCATATTTTCTCCTTAATCTGTGTTATCCGTGTTTATCTGTGTCCATCCGTGGTTCAGAACTTATGCGCTCCGTGTTTGCCCAGCGATACCTGTATCTGCAGGAATACCTGGGAGACGTTCTCACTGCCCGCGGATGTTTCGTATTTGCCGTTGTCAAATTGGAGTCGCAGATAAGAAAACTCGCTCAGGCGATAGGTCATTGCCAGAGCCGTGCGCTGGGACGGGTCGAACGAGAGCGCGCTGCCGTCAGGTTCTTTGACCTTGTTTATCAGGCCGGCTTGTTCCCATCTTAATCCGGCCTGCCATCTGGGCAAAAACCCATAGGTTGCCTGCAGGTAATAACCGTCCTGATAATTCACCTTATGCTGGCTGGTTAGACTGGTGATATCGTCTTCTTTGACGACCAAATCTTGCTTACGGCTGAAATACTCTGCCTGGATTGTCCACTTGCCTTCGCCGTATGCTTTGAGGGCGTCGTATTTATAGACGCAGTCCATACCCCAGAACCGGCTGTTCCCGCTGAGCCAGTTGTCTGTTGTGCCGTCGTTATTGGTATCCAGTATTCCCTGATGGGCGCCTTGTCCGAAAGATGCGCCGAGTTGCATAGCGCTTTGGGGCGACAATTCCGGCGCGGTTTTCAGCCAGCCGACCAGCACCCGCGGCCCGGTTCGGTCCGGCAAGGGCGCTTCGCCGTAATAACCGAACATCTGCGGGTTATTTCCCTGGAAGGCCTCTATGCCGCCCAGCAGATAAAACGAGGTCGGCGCCAGATACGATATCTGAATGCCGGTGTCATTAAGGCCTTCTTCGCCCAGCGCCAGTTGATAAATAAGCGGCCGGTCTATGAAATCCCACGCATGGCCATGCTGGGAATTTATTCGCCCGAAATTACTCAAGAGTTTGCCGGCTTTGACCTCTAGTCCGTAAGGCAAGGCGGTGGTCTGGATAACCGCTTCCTCAATGCCGGCGCCTTCATTCTGCATAGACGCAATCAGGTAGCCTGAAAAGTAGGGGTCGATGTTGGATGAAAACACCAATTCCGATTCCCGCGGGTTAAAACCCTCTATTGGTTTTGCCTCAGAATCAACCGGGACTGGAAATCCTTGTATGTCCTGCAAGATACTGCCAATGTTATGCCTCGGATTGGATGACTGATAAACTCCGTCCATTATCACCGAAATATCCGGGTTAATACTCTGGCGCGGCAGAAACTGCGATGTATTTTCCTGCCCATACGCCAGTCTGGATAATAGTATTAAATAAATAACATTTATAAATACGTACTTCATGAAACCTCCGATTTTAATAGTTAATGCGGCTAATTCGAATCAGGCAATGGATATCGGAGGTGCGCGTGTGGTGGAGTCCTGGAAGATTGGAGAGGTGATTGCAACAGTTGAAGGCAGGTTTACACTTAACGCCAGATCTGCCGTGTACAAGCAGTATTGCGCCGGCGCAAAGACGGTAATTTTACCGATATGGTTGCACAATGAACAATTATGTTGATGAACCGGGTGATTATGATGGTGGTGTGATTGACTATTGCAAGGGGCATCAGGTGAACATGTCTGAATAAGTACCGGGCTGGTTGTTTGGTCTCTACAGACCGGGCAACCATCCGTTTGATTGGTAACTTCCCAATAATGAAACGAGGACGATATGGTAATGACGAAATAGAATATTAGAATACCAAAAGCCCTGATTTTCATAAGTGTATCATAGGATAAACTATGTTATCAGTCAAGTGAAATAATTAACTATATTTTAGAAAATTAACTTGACAAATTTACCACTCTGATATAATAATATAATCTAGTTTTATGCCGCAATTAATATTTAGTAAGCAAGTCGTTAAGTTGGGCGACGGTTCCGAGTGCCTGGTGGTCAAGATTTCCGGCTCGATTGATTCTTCCTCGATGTCGGAATTTGACGGGGCTCTGGGAAAATTCATTCAGAATAATTACTACCAGATGGTGTTTAACCTTTCGGGTCTTTCATATATAAGTTCTTCCGGACTGGGGTCGTTGATGCGTTATGTCCAGAAATGCCGGGAAAAGGGCGGTGACATCAAGATTACCCATATACCGCCCAACATCTGGGCGATTTTTAGGACGGTTGGGCTCAATGCTATCTTTGAGGTGATAAATTCGGACCAGCAGGCCATCAACCGTTTCCAGCAGCAGGCCAGCTACCGGCCGGTGGACCAGCGGAATTTTCCGGCTAAATTTAAGTGCCCGGGATGTCAGGCTCAGATTGAAATAGCCAAGCCGGGCAAGTACGGGTGCCCGCATTGCCACACTTATTTCGCGGCCGAGGATACCGGCGCGATTAAGTCTTTCATCCCGCGCCGGCCGAAGATGATTGAAGCCAAGATTATGGGCGATGAGGATGGCCTGGAGTGGATAAAAGGCCTGGTCCGGTCTCAGACCCAGTGGTTGAACTTTACTAAAGAGGGGCGGGACCGAATGGAAATGGCTATTGATAAAACCTATAAATTGGTTACCAGCAAGCTGAACACCTCCAAGGAGCGGAATTACCGCGTGGTGGTGGTGCCTGGTAAGGATGATTTGTCAGTAGCGCTGGTAGATTTAAAGCGTTCGCCTTTTGAGAAGAACGGACTGGAAGACAGTAAGGAATGGAAAGACATACAAAAGCTGGTCGATACCCTTGAATTCATACCTTTAACCCCGAACGGGTATATAGTCAAGTTATTAAAAGTCCAGGAATAGTTCGATTTTACTGCTTGATTGCCGCATTAGAATAATAATATTTCTTGCTTTAATTAAGGTCATAGTTACAATTAATAAACTATGATATTTGCGCTATTCGATTGGATATCGGGTAAGAAAGACAAGAATGGCTCTGAGCAGAAAGCGCCGGATAAGACGGCTAATTTATCACCTACCCCAGACAAGACGCCTGATACCAAATCCAAGCCAACGTCCTATTCCATTGCTTCGGATAGGAAACAGGATAAGTTAGGCTCGTTACTTCTTAGATATAATATAACAACACAGGAAAATCTTCAGAAGGCGCTGGAAATACAGGCTAATTCTAAAACAGGCAAGTTTCTCGGCGAGATAATGATTGACGAGAAAATGATAACCGAGGATGACCTGGTGTCCGTGCTTTCACGCCAGTTCCGTATACCTTACATAAAGATTAGCAAATACAGTATTCCCAGAGAAGTGTTAAGGCTAGTGCCCGAGGATATGGTTAGGCGTAACCTGTTATTGCCTATCAATAAAATGGGTAAGGTATTGACAGTTGGAATGGTTAATCCTCAGAATACTAAAGCTATAGATGAACTTAAACTATTGACCGGGTGCGAGATAAAGGCGATTATTTGTAAGCTGACTGAAATCAAGGATGCGATAAAAACGCTTTATGGTGAAGTGGCTATTACTACCAAGATTGTGCTTGACCCTGGTGAAAAAATAGAGACGCCGATTCCGGTAGTCGCCAAGGAAATAAATGTTTTGGAGTTGACTGAAGCTCCAGAATCGAAACCGGCTCCAGTGAAAGCTGAGTCCCTGTCTCAGCCGGGCAGCACGGGGATATCTGTATCTGAATTGTCATTTCCTAAGCCTCCGGTTAATAAGCCTAATGAAGCTGATAAAAAGATTACTGAACAAGTTAAGGTCGCAGGCATAACGATTGAGGAATTAGCGTTTCCGAAGCCGCCTGAGATAAAGGGGCAGAAATCTCCAAAATTATCAAAACAGCCGGTTAAAGTTGATGCTCCTATTAAAGAGGTTCAGTTACCTAAACCCGAAGAGCCGGCGGTAGCAGAAGTATCCACACCGGTTGAAGAGCCTACTGCTGAATTAATACCTGAGGTCGCCGCAGTTGAGCCGGAAGTTGTACCTGAGGAAACAGAAGTGGTGTCGGAAGTAGTTCAGCAACTGGAACCAGAATTGATAAGCGAAGACGCACCGGCAATAGTTGAATCGGAGCAGATAATTGAGGATGTTGTTCCGGATAATGTTGAAGCTGTATCTGAAGCAGCGCCGGAAACGGTTAATCCTGAACAGGAAATTGTTCCCGAGTCGAGTGCGGAAGCTCAGGTAATTCAGGAAGAAGTCTCGGTAATAGAATCTGAAGTCTCTACTTCAGTGGAAGAGGTTGTTGCAGAGGCAGCTCCTGAGCATGTTACTGAGCCGGAATCAGAGGAGGTTGTTGTTGAATCCGTTGAAGCATCAGAGCCGCCCAACGCAGTTGAGCCGGGATTACCGGATATTCCTCAGGAAGAAGAACAGTTACAGGTAGTTGAAAGCCCCGTTAACGCTAACGGGGAATCAGGGATTACCGAAGTTTTAGAAGAAGAACCGGTAACTGCCATGGGTGAAATATTTCCAGGATCGGAATTAATTGTCATGAGTGATGAGCAATTTGCCGAAGCGGTTAGGTTGATGTTAGGCGATGATTCGGGTGATTTGGAGCAGCAGTTCCAACGCGATAAGATTGTCAAAGCGGAGGTTATGCCTGAGGAAGAGTTTAATTTCTACCGGCTTTTATAGAAGAATCAGAGAATATGGCATTTTCAGATAAAAAGCTAGGACAGGCATTGATTGAAGAAGGATTGCTGATAAAGGAGCAGTTGGTTGCGGCTAATGACCGGCAGATAGTTAAAAAGTCATCTTTACAGGAAGCCATTATTGATTTAGGGTACCTGACCGAAAACCAGATTGTCGACGCTATTGTCAAACACTACGGATTTACATATCTTTTACTTCAGGATTACAATATTGATAAGGAGATTGTTGATGTTATTCCGGAGGAAAAATGCCGCCAGTACAAGCTGATACCAATATCGTTGGTCGGGAAATTACTGACGGTGGCTATGGCTGACCCGTTGAATATTGTAGCCATAGATGATATTGCCCTGAGAACTAATACTGAAGTTCTGCCGGTGATGGCCAAGGAAAAGGAAATAGATGATGCCATTAACCAGTATTACGGCAAGCAGATATCATTGGAAACGATTGTTAAAGACGGGAATAAAGAAGTCGATATTAAAAAACACGAGGATCAAATAGATGTAAGCAAGGGGAGTGGAAAAGTAACCATTGATGAAACACCGATTATCAGACTGGCTAACCACATCATTGCTACGGCTGTTCGGCAGGGAGCGAGCGATATTCATATCGAACCGCGCGAGAAACTTATCGGTGTGAGATACCGAATAGACGGCTCGTTGATTGAGGAAGAGAGTTTACCTAAATCTATTCAGGCATCGTTAATCTCAAGGATTAAGATAATGTCTAAAATGGATATCTCCGAGCACCGGCTACCACAGGACGGTCGTATTAAAATAGTATTTGAGAACAGGGCTATTGATCTCAGGGTTTCTACTCTGCCGTTAAGTCACGGGGAAAAAATAGTTATGAGGATACTTGATCGAGGTATGCTTAAGATGAAGCTGGAGAGTTTAGGATTTGATGAGTTTACTCTCAATAAATTCGCGGAGTGCATTAAATTGCCTTATGGATTGAACTTGGTTACCGGTCCTACGGGCAGCGGCAAGACCAGCACTCTTTACGCGGCATTAAACTTCCTTAACGATCCGACTATGAACATTGTCACTGTTGAAGAGCCGGTTGAATATGAGTTGAACCGGATAAATCAGGTGCCGGTTAATTCAGATATTGGTCTTACATTTGCCAATGCGTTAAGGTCAATACTGCGTCAGGATCCGGATATAATTATGGTCGGCGAAATAAGGGATAAGGAAACGCTGGATATTGCTATCAAATCAGCTTTAACGGGACATTTGGTTTTGAGCACTTTACATACTAACGACGCACCGAGCACACTGGTCAGACTTTCGGATATGGGTGGAGAGCCTTACATGGTCGCATCGGCATTGCAGATGATTCTGGCTCAACGGCTGATGAGAAAGCTGTGCGAATCTTGCAAAGAGCCGACGCCGGTACCCGATGAAATAATGCCTTATTTCCGCGGACTGGAAACAAAACCTACTCAGCTTTTTAAGGCGGTCGGTTGTAATAAATGCCATAATACCGGGATGAAAGGTCGTATCGGGGCGGTTCAGCTTATGCCCATAACCGATACAATCAGGACGCTCATATCTACGGCGGCTCCTTTTAATGAAATAAAACAGAATGTTAGGGATTCAGGTGTTAAGACACTTCGGGAAAACGCTTTTGAAAAGGTTGCTCAAGGAATTGTTTCGGTTGAGGAAGCTATCAGCGAAACGATATAAAATTCAAACAATCCAAATAATACTGCACTCAGTTGTATTCCTTTTTATTGACAATAACAGTTTACAGTATTAATGACTTATTCTCAATACAAATTGACTTATGAGTATGGTATTTAAAAGAAACTATCTTATTACCTTTGACACGGCTAAAGAGCCTTCCATAACAACTGATGTTCTGGTTATCGGAAGCGGTGTGGCCGGTTTACGGGCGGCTATTGAAGCTTCTCATTACGGAAGTGTGACAGTATTAACTAAGGATAAGTTACAGGAAACCAATACGTACTATGCCCAGGGTGGGGTTGCTTCGCATATTGACAGGCCGGATTTAATCAAGTCGCACATAAATGATACATTAGTTTCAGGACATAATTTGTCCGATGCTCGTATAGTTAAATACATAATCAATAAGGGCGTCAACCTAGTAAGAGAACTGTCAGATTGGGGTATGCATTTTGATAAAAAGGGCGATAAGCTGGATTGGGCTCAGGAAGGTGGACATTCTTATCCTCGAATCATTCATTCCGGTGGTGACGCGACTGGTAAAAATTTACTTCAGGCACTTATTAATAAATCTATAAATAATAAGCGTATCAAAATAATGGAACATTGCTTTTCTATAGATCTGTTAACGGAAAATAATCGAGATATTTGCTTCGGGGCTGTAGTACTTGCCAAGTCTTGCGAGCTTCTGACCATACGAGCCAAACAAGTAATTCTGGCAACGGGCGGAGCAGGCCAGCTCTACCGAGAGACTACCAACCCTGATATTGCTACCGGTGATGGGATGGCTATGGCATACCGGGCCGGGTGTATTTTACAGGATATGGAGTTTGTCCAGTTCCATCCGACCGCGTTTTACGTGGCCGGCGCATCGCGTGTGCTTATATCTGAGGCTGTTCGGGGAGAAGGGGCTTTGTTACGGGATAAATACGGGTATCGATTTATGCCTGACTATCACCCTAAAGCCGAACTGGCTCCGCGTGATGTGGTGGCCAGAAGCATAATTAACCAGATGAAATTAACTAAGGACACTAATATATACTTAGATTTAACGCATTCTCCGAATAAGAAAATCAAGGCCCGTTTCCCTGGCTTAACTGAGCTTTGCCGCAGGTTTGATATAGATATAAGCAAAGATATGATACCGGTTAGGCCCAGTGCTCATTATATGATAGGGGGCATTGTAACCGATATCAACGGAAAGACTAATGTAAAAAATTTGTTTGCAGCTGGAGAGTGTGCTTGTTGCGGATTTCACGGTGCAAATCGTTTGGGCAGTAATTCACTTCTGGAAGGGTTAGTGATGGGCTATACGGTAGGTAGAAACGCGGGTATGGAATCTGTTCATCAGAAACTTAATTTATCCTCAATAAAATATCAACAGCATAGTAATCAAGTGTTTAACGAAGCGTTAGTGGAACACCGCTTTAAGCGGAATCGCATCAACTTGGCGGATGTGCGCAATGCTCTCAAGAGCTTGATGTGGCATAATGTTGGTCTTGAACGTAATGCTCAGGATTTGGAACAGTCCCTCAAAAGAATAGAATATTGGGCTGGTTATGTTATGGAGAACGAATTTATAGCGATGGATGGGTGGGAGTTGCAGAATATGCTTACCTTGGCGCGGCTTATTGTCTTATCGGCTTTGAAACGCACCGAATCACGTGGAGCTCATTACCGCAGTGATTTTCCTTCTACAAAACAGGTGTTTAAAAGGCATATAACAATTTCCTTGAAACAATCTCTATAATTTATGCCTGATCCGGAAAACCATAATGCATTTTTAGCCAGACAAGATGACGATATAGAATTACTGCTCAAGTACCGCAAAGGACGCGGTAGCGCGCTTGAGGAGTTATTGGTTAGACATAAGAAAAGCATCTATAATTTCATTTGTCGCCGGACTAATGACTTCAGTATTGCTAATGAATTAATTCAGGAGTTGTCTCTTAAGGTCGTAGAGAATATTGATAAATTTAAGCCGGAACGAGCCGGTAGTTTTAGGCAGTGGCTATATCAGATAGCCACAAACCTTTGCAATGACTATTTTAGGCATAGGCAAAGAGCCCGATCTTTTGAGGCTGAAATAAAAACACGGTTAACAGGTTATGATAAAGAAGTTAACTTTGAAGTTAACCTGGAAACGGAAGAGTTACTGGCGCGACTGCCTGAAGAGCAAAAAGAGGTGGTGTTGCTTAAGATATATTCCGGGCTGACATTTCAAGAGATATCCGAAATCGTAAAATGCCCTCTTAATACTGTTATAAGCAGGATGCACTACGCCTTAAAGACTTTAAGAAAGAATCTTAAAAATATTTAATCCATACAATAATTATAAAGAGTAATACGTTATATATATCGGATAATGAATGGAGGCGCTAATGAGTGGATGTGAGAAAATAGTTCAGTATCTGTATAATGAGCTTTCAATGGGCGAGAAAGCCGCATTTGAATCTCATCTGGAAATATGCGGTGAATGCCGGTCCGAATTAGCCGATTGTAAGAAAGTAGTAGGCAGACTGAACAATTTACCTTCATATGAACCGCCTAAGCTAATAATTACACGTCGTAGTTATGGCCAGATAATATTCCGGTGGGGCGCCGTGGCTGCCGGTTTTGTATGCTTGGCGCTAATTATGCATTTATACATATCCAATCCTAAGTTAACAGTGATGGATTCTGTTAAGTTGGAGGAATTGAATAATATTGAGGCGGAAATAGCCGAAATCAACGATAGGACCGAGGTTTTTTTATGGAATCTATCGTCTTCGCCGGCTCAGAGTATGGATAATTCCGTTGATGAGATAAATAATAAGATTAAAGAATTAGATAAAGAAATAGAAGCAGACTTGGTTGGTTTTTAACATAAGGAAGGGAGGGGCCGCTAATTATTTCCAAGAGTGATATAATATTAAATACAACAAATAACAGTTATTATAAAGCCAGTATGAAGCCGATGGTCAGGAATCTGATTACAGAATGCTGAATCTGGTAAAGGAGGAAAAAGGTATGAGGACAAGATGGATAGTGGTTTTAGTTATGATAGGGTTACTGGTAATGATGGGGGTTGATAAGTCATATGCCGAGGGCAATAAAGTTCAGGAGAAGATGAAGGCTAAGACAGAAAGGCCGTCCAGCGGGGAAAAGAAACAGCAGAACGATACCCAGTGGTGGGGCTCAGGGAAAGGCGATAACAAAGATGATAGCAACAGCGGTAAAGTAGACCAGATTGGTGATGGTAATTCCGGTCAGGGGAATGACAAGAAAACCACGGATAAAATACAGGATAGAAAAGATAAAAAAGAGGATATTCGTGATAGGAAAGAAGATCGGAAAGATAGCAGAGAAGATATTCGCGACAAACGTGAAGAGAAGAAAGACCGCCGTGAGAATATTCGCGATAGGCGCGAAGATAGAAAAGATAGGCGTGAAGACATTCGTGATAGAAGGAATGATACTGGATCTGGCGATGGAACAGATGTTTCACCCATTAGTTCTACAAATAAGACAGATGGTTCTTTTGTGAAGCATTGTCCGACATGCCGGTGTGGTGCCATCAGAAGGCCTAGAGGTGGTGACAAACGTCAGACTGTAACACCGGTTAAGAAGGGTGAAAAGGGTAATCAGGGTGTTCGTGATCAAGGAAAAGGCGAAGGGCGTGATGGCGTGGGTCAGGGTAAAGGTTCTGAGGGTAACAAGACCGATAAACCCGTCATCGAAAAGCCTAGCAAAGAGAATGTAGAAAAAGACCGTTCTAATGAAGGCGTTCGTGATTATGGTCAGGGTGAAGGCCGTGACGATGCCGGACAGGGTAAAGGCCAGGGTGAAGAAAACAAAGATAAGGAAAAGAATAAATAATATATAAATCGGTGAGCAGCGAGGGGTTTTATCTCTCGCTGCTTGCCATGTTATTATGCAGGGAGGTTAAGATGAACAAAAGGTGGTTTATAGGAATTATATCTGTTGCGGCTTTAATAACCTTGGCAGTTTCTACTGTTATTAGCAGTATGGCAGAGGACAAGCCGCCTAGACCGATGAATAATGCCGGTAATAAAATGGGTCCGGGTAACCCGGAGGGTGGTATGAGACAGCGTCCAATGCAGCGTGAACGGAAACCTGTTGAGGAACCTGAGATTAATAGGGAAGAAATATATGCATTCTTGAGGGAATTTGACCCTGAGAGATTAGAGAAACTCCAGCGTTTGGAACGGGAAAATCCTGAATTGTTCATGCGTGTTCTTCACGAGGCGAGCCAGAGGCTTATTAAGCTGAAAGAACTAAAAGAACGTGACCCGGCTCGTTATCAGCAGGTAATAAATGAACAGACCATGGAGCGGTCTGTCCGTGAGCTGTCCAAAAAATACCGGGAAAGCCAGACTCCACAGGAGAAGGAAACGATAAAAAGCGAAATGAAGCAGGCGCTTGATAAGATATTCGAGCTGAAAGAATCACAGAGAGAAACGGAGATTAAGAAGCTTGAAGAAGAGGTTAATAAACTTAAAGAAAAGATGAAGAAACGAAAGGCTAACAAGGATAAAATAATTGATAGAAGAATAAAAATCATGACGGGCGAGGAGGAAGAAGACGATTTAGGCTGGTAAACAGGTATTAATAAGTTCGGTTGCCTGTGAAGTTGCAACCGACTATACTTGGCAGATAAGCCGCTTTGCTCTCCCGCTGCGGCGGGATGCCGCTCCGCGAACACAACGCACAACTGCCAGAGTAATGTTAAGGGGGGATATTATATCCCCCTTTTTTATTGGCTTGAATTCTATTAGGATAAAGAATTTATCAGAGATGCAATATAACCTGCGCCGAAGCCATTATCTATATTAACGACTGAAACCCCGGCCGCACATGAGTTAAGCATGCCTAGCAAGGGGGTTATTCCTCCGAAATGAGCGCCATAGCCTATGCTTGTCGGTACGGCTATAACCGGTCTTTTAACCAATCCGCCTACTACGCTGGCCAAAGCTCCTTCCATTCCGGCCACGACTATAAGAACTCGAGCTTGTTTCAGTAGATTATTATGTGCTAATACCCGGTGTATTCCGGCGACTCCGACGTCGTAAAGTACTTCTGCTTTATGTCCCAACATCTCAGCTGTAATTCTGGCTTCCTCGGCTACGGGTATATCCGATGTGCCGGCGGTTATTATAAGAATGCCCGGCTTGAGGGAAGGTTTATTATGCCGCCGATCGACAGTTATTATCTTTGCTTTAGCATAGTAAACAGCATCCTTGCAGGCTATTTTAACCGTTTTGAATGTTTTGGCATCGGCTCTGGTGGCCAGCAAACATTTGCTGTGTCGTAAAATCTCACGGGCTATTTGTGCAGTTTCCTGCGGGGTTTTACTGGCGCAAAATATTACCTCAGGAAAACCGCAGCGGTGCTCTCGCTCGGTATCAATTGTAGCGAACCCTAGTTTTTTATATGGCAGCTTTTTCATTGTGTGAGGTAAACTCTTCTGACCCTTTTTCCCAGGCCGCAGGTTATTACGTAAGGGGATATGCTTACCAGGCGGGCTAATTCTTCGGTAGATATTTGTCCGTCGCCTTGTTTACCGATTAATACGACCTCATCGCCGGCTTTGACATCGGCGATATTGGTAACATCAATCATGATATAGTCCATTGTTACTGTCCCGATAATATTGGCTTTCTGGCCTTTTACCAGCACGTATCCTTTATTTGAAAGTTGGTAGGGATAACCGTCGTTATAACCGACCGGTATCGTTGCTATTTTCGTGCGCTTGTTGGTTACGTAAGTTCTGTTGTAACCAACCGGCGTTCCTGGGGGTACTATTTTAATGAAAGTAATCTGTGATTTTAATGACATAATAGGATGGAACACGCCGCCCGCTTTGGCGACGGTTCCCGGGTCGACTCCATAAATCATTCCGCCTATCCTAACCAGGTTATTATATGAATCCGGATGGCTAAATATTGCGCCGGTATTAGCCATATGCTTAAATGGGACTGTTTTATTGATGATTTTCTCCAACTCCTGAACTGTTTGGTTAAAGAGCTTTATTTGCTGGATGCTGAACTCCTTATTATCAGAATGCGCGGTTGAAGAAAAATGTGAAGAAATACCTTCGAGTTCTACGTAAGGCAGGCTGATAATGCGTTTACTTATTTCTAGCGCGTGTTTTGGTGTAGCACCCAGCCGGCTCATGCCTGTATCTATTTTTAGATGGACCTTAACTTTTTTATTCTGTCGCTTGCCTTCTTCGTTTAATAAAGACACTAAATCCATTGAGTGAATTGTTGGGGTGATATCATAGCTGATAAGCCATCCGATTTCTTCTTCTATAATAGCACCCAAAACAAGTATTGGCTCAAGTATTCCGGCCTGTCTGAGCTCAATTGCTTCAGTTGAATCGCCGACCCCCAGCATTAATGCCCCGTTTTCCAGGACTGTTTTACCTATCGGGACCGCTCCATGACCGTAGGCATCGGCTTTCACGACCACCAGTATTTGAGGGCCTTTTTTGCTGCTGCCGTTTCCCAGCTTTGAGCGTAATTCCTTAACATTACCGGCCAGTCTTTTTAGATTAATCTCGGCCCATACCCGGTATTTTTTCATCAGTCACCTTCCTGTTATTTCTTGACCTTTTTTAAAGTTATTTCCGCTTCTGTTTTTCTCAGATATAAAGGATTAATTTCCCAGTAAGTATCTTTTTGTTTGTTATGCCAGCGTTTATAACCTAACCTTACAATATTAGCCGGTTTTGGATACCAATATTTTTCACTGCCGGATTCTATGCCGGGCAGACCATTGAGAATATTATTATAAGACAGCAAGCCATCACCGAATAATATTATATTCGGCGATTTATCAGTTTTTCCATACTTCAGGCTATACTCTTTTAGCAGTTTAGCTAATTCACTTGGTGTGATTGCCATGAAATCAGTAACTTTCTTCCATCCGGCCGCGTTTTTTCTATATATTGCGGTATAGACTTGATTCCATCTGGCGTCAATTACCGGGCAGGCTATAAGGTGTTTTGTATTAATCTCTTGCATCAAGGCATCCAGGGATGATACGCCGACCATTGGTATATTCAGCAGATAAGACATCATCTTAGCTGCCGCTAAGCCGACGCGTAATCCGGTATAGGAGCCGGGTCCGATATCGACCGCAATTAAATCAATATCCGTCTTTTTCCAACGGCAGGTTTTTAAAGCTTTATCAATTGCCGCAATCAGGAGTTTCCCGTGGACCATCCCTTTTTTTAATAATATTTCTTTGAGAACTTTACCGCCGTCCAATAAGGCGATACCGCCGCGGTTGCCTGAGGTTTCAATTCCGAGGGCTTTCATGCAGGATATCTTACCATCTATTATTCTTGACATCAATAATAATTAGCTTAAAATTTCTATAATCAATAAAGGTAATAAAAATTATGTTATCATGGTTGTCCGATAGCATCTGGCTTAGTTCTTCATTCGCCCGCATTTTCGTTCTTGCCTTAGGCCGCACCATCAGCATTAAAGAAGAGCATAGCCAGCCGGCCCGTGATTATATCTTCGGGCAGAATAAAAATGTTATTTTTGCTTTCTGGCACAACCGCCTGCTTTTTATGACTTATTATCTGACCACGCGCTATATCCGGCGCGGTCATAACGTAGCCGTATTGTCCAGTTATAGTAAAGACGGTGAAATAATGACTCAGATGGAAACCAAGCTCGGGGCCACTGTCGTCCGGGGCTCATCATCTAGGAAAAGCCGGCAGGGATTGCTCTCCCTTTACCGAACCGCACTGGGTGGGTCATCGCCTGTCATTACCCCGGACGGGCCGCGCGGGCCTAAATACCAGGTCAAAGCCGGCCTGGTTTTTCTGGCTCAGAAGACCGGATTTCCGATAATACCTATAACATATAAAGTGGATAGGGCGCTGGTGCTTAATTCTTGGGATAATTTCATAATTCCTGCGCCATTGAGCAATGTTCGGGTTATTTACGGAGATCCGATATTTATTCCGGGAGATATCACTAAAGAAGAGCGCGTAGATTTTACGGAGAAAATAAGGCAAGCCCTGATGATAGGTGGTTGATTGGATGAAGAAAATAATGATTGTCGCGGGCGAGACCTCGGCTGACTTGCACGGATCAAACCTGATAACTGCTCTGAAATCTGTTTGCAAGGAAGATATCAAGGTGTTCGGGTTAGGCGGTCCGAAAATGCGAGCCGCCGGTGTAGAACTCTTGGACGATATAACCGCCTATGCCGGAACCGGTCTTGACCCGCTTCGTAACCTGGCTCGGTTCAGCGATATATTCCGCCAGCTTGTTCACGCCGCAAGGAGCAACCGGCCTGATCTGGCGATACTCATTGACTTTCCTGATTTTAACCTCCGTCTGGCTAAAAAACTCAAGGCCTACGGCATAAAAATCGCTTATTACATCAGTCCGCAAGTTTGGGCCTGGCGGGCCGGCCGGATAAACATTATCCGTAAGTACGTGGATAAAATGCTGGTGCTTTTCGAATTTGAGAAGGAGTTCTATAAACGCTATGATATTGATGTTGAGTGGGTCGGGCATCCGCTTCTTGATGCCATCAAACCGTCGCCAGTTACAAAACAGGAAATAAGGCGTAGTCTTGGCCTTCCTCCAAACGGCTTGGTTATTGGTATCCTGCCGGGCAGCCGCCTGAGCGAGTTTCGCCGCCATTTCCCGGTGATAGCCAAAGCGCTGCCGCTTATCAAGAGTTCTTCGCCGGTCAGATACATTATGGGGGCGGCTCCAAATATTACGCAAAAAATGATAAATGAATATATGCCGGCTGGCCACAAAACGGATATTTCAGTATATTACGGCAGGACTTATGATGTTATCCGCGCCGCAGACTTGCTTATCGCTGTTTCCGGTACGGTAACGCTGGAAGCGGCCATTATGGGTGCGCCGATGTTAGTGATATATAAAGTTTCTCTTATAACCGAGTTGGTGCTGGCCCCATTGGTTAAGATTAAAAAATACTCCATTGTTAATATTGTCGCCGGCAAGGAGGTTGTGCCTGAGCTTATTCAGCGTCAAGCTTCGCCCCGGCGCATCTTCGATACCGTGACGGAACTTATCAAGCCGGGCCGGCTGGTGGAAATCAGTCAAGGTTTGGCTGAGGTTAAACGAAAGCTCGGTTTGCCCGGCGCCTCAATCAGGGCGGCAAACGCAATCAGGGAAATGATTACCGGGAAGGTATGAAAAAATATTCGCATAAAAATAGGATTTTTACTTGACAACTGCCCTGAAATCCGCTATATTACTGCTGTGTAAAGTAACTGGTTTTATTAACTCTTAAATCACATGAGAGGAGGTGATAACAGTGAACAAACAAGAACTTATCGAATCAATGGCTAAATGCCAGAAGGATTCAAAGGCTTCGTCAGAGAGATGGCTTAATTGCGCTCTCGATTGTATCGCCAGCGGTCTCAAAAAGAGCAAGCAGGTGCAGTTAGTTGGCTTCGGTTCATTCAAGGTGAAAACCAGGGCCGGCCGTATCGGACGGAATCCCCAGACAGGCGCTAAAATCCAGATTAAGGCCTCCAGAACAGTAGGTTTTAAGTGCAGCAAGGACTTAAAGAAGTCAGTGTAATGTACAGATTTATAAAAGAGGGGGATGTTCTTATCCTGATGGTAAGATGCCCCCTTTTTTATGCCATTATATAAATGAAGAAAACTATTTTATTAGCGGTTACAATTGCGTTGTTTACCGTCATTCCCGTCATCTTCGCATCGGCGGCTCAGAGTGCAGACCTGCGTCTTAAGAAAACTACGGATGCTACTTATACCGGCGATGACGTGTATAACACCACGACTATTGGCCAGACCATGAACGAAGGTACCCTCAATAATCAAAAAATTATCTATATACTAAGTATTCAGAACGATGGTAATATTACTTCCGGATTTAATGTCAGCGGCACGGGCGGTAGCGGCGATGGCTGGGATATAAAATACTTTAACGCCGCGACCAGTTCCAGTGCTTCGGATATTACCGCGGAAATAGTCGACGGCACCTGGACCACCGGTTCGCTTGCGCCTAACGGATTTAGCAGGGAAATAAGGGTCGAAGTCACGCCTGATGCAGCCATCCTCGGCGGCATCACCAAGGAAGTATATATGACTGTTACGGCTACGTCCGATTTCAGTAAAGATATGGTTAAGGCCATAACTGTTTGCACCATAAATCCCAAGCCCGACTTGTATGCCCGGCGTAGTTATGAAACAGATTACATCGGAGATAATACTTACGACCTGAGCGGTCTGGGCCAGACTCTGACTCAGAATGTTAATAATACCGTAACCCTTTCTTACCATATTAAGATACAAAACGACGGTAACACTACCGCCTTTAACGTGCTTGGCGTAAGTTCATCCGGCGGTTGGAATATTGCATATTACGACGCGCTTGACGGCGGAAACGACATTACCGCCAATGTCATATCCGGCGGTTGGAATCTCAGCCTGTCGCCCACGGCCGTCACCGAAATCCTTGTGGAAGTTACGCCGGCCTTGTCTGTCGTGGCCGGCGCTGTTAAAAATATCAGCGTGGTTGTTCGTTCCACGGACGATATTTCCATCGGCGACACTTTGATCATTTCCAGTACCTGTGTTCAGGGAGCCGTGCTTAACCTGGGTATCGGGGCGCGTAACCACGGTAATTCTTCCGAACTGGTTACCACTGACCGGTTATCAATGCTCCAGTTTGATGTGTCCGTTCCTACCGGGAATGAAACCGTATCCATAGATCAGTTCTTGTTGACCACCAACGGGACGGCTCTTGATGATGACGACATTACCGGTATCCGGCTCATAAACGACGCCAACAGCAACGGTTTCTACGACAGCGGCGATACCGTTCTGGCCGGGCCGGTTGCTTTAACGGTTGATGACGGGACAATTACCTTAAACCTGTCGGTGCCGCTGGTTATCAGCATCAGCCAGACCAAAACCTGTTTGGTGGTTTACCAGTTAAGCAGCAACGGCCAGCCCGGCAGGACGTTACAGGTGGAGTTGACCTCCTTGCGGGCCATCGGCACCTACTCGCTGGTAAGCGTTCCGCCGCTCGGCCTGCCTCTGGACAGCAACATTAAAACCATCGCTGATGTTACGGCCAGCACTACTACCGGCACCGCGCCGTTGGCCATATCATACTACGCCCAATTCGGCACGGTCGGCTCGGCGCTCCAGTATGAATGGGATTTTAACTACGATGGCGTCAACTTCCGGCCGGCTTATAAAAGCTATATGGCCGGTGACGTCACCTATACGTATAATATGCCGGGCAGTTATGCGCCGATGCTCAGGGTTTCCTATTTCGACGGCTTCGTCATTAACCGGATGATTAGCTTGACTGTCTTGTCGCCGTCCGGCCAGCCTTCTATTACATCAGTAGTAACATCGCCGTCACCGCCGGTCATTACGGCGCCGGCCAGCATTACTTTTACGGCTAATGCCGCGGCGTATAATGGCGTCCAGGCGTTCCTTTGGGATTTTGACGGTGATAATATCATAGATCTGGTTTCACCCACCTCGCTGACCAACAGCACCGTAGTTTATCGATACGTCCGTCCCGGTAACTATTTGATGAATGTCAAGGTTGAAGATGCGGCCGGCCTGATGTCCTCATCACAGCGGGTGGTCATTGTCAATACTCCGGCCCAGACGCCGCCCACCGCCCAGATAGTCTCGCCGACCAGCCCGGCCGGTATCATTATTTGCGACAGCCTGACCTTTATCGGAGCGGGCACGCCCGGTGCGGGCGGGAGCATCGCCAAATACGAATGGGACCTGGATGGTGACGGAATGTTTGAATACGCCGGCACCACGATGAACAACACGGCTTTTACTTATGTTCATAACGGTAGCTTTACGGTCCGCCTCCGGGTCACCGAAACGCCCAGCGGTCTTACCGGCGATGCCACTATGACTGTAAATGTCAGCCGTCCGGCCGTGGCCGGCACCCCGCGCCTGGCTTTTGTTCAGCCGGGATTGAAACGCCTTAATAAGGATGCCCTTCGGTCCGATGCCTATGGCGAGGTGACCATCAGGGTGATTTCACTGCCTATCCAGAATTCCAACAAAATAGACCTTTGGTACCGCCAGATAACCGATATTCCGGCGACCCTTATTTCACCTGATTTTGACCCGGAACCGCTATCCTCGGATAAATGGTGGAATGATATGTTCAGCAGTTATTCGATTATCAAGGAAAACATAACCCAGGAAGAGTTCATGACCACCCTCTGGCTCAGGCGGCTTCAGTCGGGTATGTATTATGAAACAATAGCGCTGGCTAACTTTAACCAGGCGACGCTTGGTTATGACGATTACAACACGCTCCAGCTGAACAAGCGCCTGTTTCTTTATAACGAGCCGTCCATCCCGGAAATCAAGGAAGACTCGACCAAGATGTATGTCACCCTCAGCAAGGACTGCAAGACCGATATCTGTTATAGGAATGAGGCGCGGCTGATTGTGCCTAACGACGGCGTTAGCGCCAACACGGCCATAACTATTACCACGGTGGCGCCGGCCGCCGCTCCGGCTGTGGCTCTGCCTGATGGCGCCATGCAATTCCTCGGTGTTTACAAGAGCTTGAGCATTGATTCGGTGAGCGCTTTCACCAAGCCCATAAAAGTCAAACTGTCTTATCTGGATGCGGACAGCAATGGCGTCGTGGACGGCACCGATAATGTTTCTGAGTTTACGCTTCGTTTGTATTATTATTCCGAGTCCGAAGCCAGATGGTATCCGCTTGCGGACCAGATGATAGACCGGTACAATAATATGGTTATCGGTAATGTCTACCAGCCGGTTGTAATCGGCATTGCCGGCCAAAGGACAGATATCCAGATAATCACCGGCTCCAGCGGGCCTAAGATGAACCGCGACTGGGCGTTCTGCGCCGTGGCCACGGCCGCCTACGGTTCGCCCCTGGCCAAGGATATCAATATCCTCAGGAATTTCCGGGATATTAAACTCTTAACCAACCCCAAGACCATTAACTGGGTCAGGCTCTACTACAAATACAGTCCCCCGGCCGCTGATGTCATCAGGAATTATCCCTTACTCCGCTGGTATACCCGGCAAACACTTCAGACCGGCATCAATATCTTTTTTGCACCTGTCAAATAACTTGACAAGCGGTAATAATCCGGGTTATCAATAGTATATATTTAATTAATCTGTGTAATCTGTGGCTATGGAGAGGAGTTTTGTATGGACTTTGAACTGACTGAAGAACAATTGGCTATGCAGAAGATGGCCCGCGACTTTGCCGAGAAGGAAATAGCCCCGATAATGGAAAAGGACGAAAAAGAGCACAAGTTCCGCCCTGAACTGGTCCGCAAGATGGGGGAGCTGGGCTTTTTCGGCGGCGTCATCCCCGAACAATACGGCGGCACTGGATTGGGCTTTCTGTCCACTCTGATAATGAACGAAGAAGTCGCCCGGGTCAGCGCCTCCTACGGACTGCCGTTTAATATGCAGACCATCGGGCCGGGACAGGTCATTCTTACCTGGGGCACCGAGGAACACAAGAAAAAATATCTGCCCAAACTCGTCTCCGGCGAGTATATGGGCTGTTTCGCCATCACCGAACCCAACTCCGGTTCGGACGTGGCCTCTATGAAATCCCTGGCCGTGGACAAGGGCGACCATTATCTGCTCAACGGCGCCAAGACCTGGATATCAAACGCCCAGGTGGCTGATGTCGGCATCGTTTACGCCTACACCGACCCGGTCGCCAAGCATAAGGGTATGTCCGCATTCGTAGTGGAGCTGAAGAACATCAAGGGTATTACCACCAAGCCGATAGAGACCAAGTTAGGCCTGCATTCAGCGCCGACCGGCGAAATAATATTCGAAGACGCCAAGATACCCAAATCGGCTCTGCTGGGCAAGCCCGGCGATGGTTTCAAGATATGCATGTCTATGTTGGATAACACCCGCTTGAGTTGTTCTGTTAGGGCCGTTGGAGTGGCCCAAGGCGCTTTGGATGCCGCGGTCAAATACGCCAACGAACGAGAACAGTTCGGCCAAAAGATTTCCGAGTTCGAGATGATACAGGACCAGCTGGCCGAGATGTTCGTGGAAATCCAGGCCGCCCGATTACTGGTTTACCGAGCTGCCTGGCTCAAGGACAAAGGGCAGAAGAATACACTGGAGGTCTCCACCGGCAAGTATTTCGCCGCCGAAACGGCCGTCAAGGCCACCGGGTTGGCCGTCAAGATATTCGGCTCATACGGGTTCTCGTCAGAGTATCCGGTCGAGCGGATGTTCCGCGACGCCAAGTCGTTCCAGATAGTCGAAGGGACGTCCAACATCCAGAAGATGATTATCTCGTCGTTTGTCCTGGGTAAGCGGAAATAGGCCACACTTGCCCGACTGGTCAGGCGGGGGTTATACATAGGGGCTTGATTTATCTGGATAATATCCGCTATATCGGCTGAATCAGCTTACTATAACTATGAAACCTATTATCGAACATCTGCGCAAGCAATCGCGGTTATTCAGAATCCTGGTTGGATACTCCCTGGTGGTCGTGTTATGGGCCCTGGATTACTGGACAACGGCGGATATCTCATTCCTAATATTCTATATGGTGCCCATTTTTGTGGTTACCTGGTTTGTCAACCGGGCGCAGGGAATCATCATATCCGGCATCAGCATTATTGCCTGGCTGACGGCTGATACGATGTCTATGCCGGCCCATTCCCGCTTTGTCGCGCCGACTGTGGACCTGATGGTTGAATTCGGATTTTTCATTATGGCCGTTCTTTTCCTGTCGATGCTCCGGACCGCGTTCAACCGTGAAAGACAGCAATCCCGGACCGATTCTTTGACCGGCGTGGCCAACCACCGTTACTTCCAGGAAGTGGCGCTGGATGAAATAGAGCGCGCCAACCGGTCGCGCTATCCTTTGACCGTGGCATATTTCGACATTGACAACTTTAAGAATGTCAACGACCGTTTAGGCCACAGTGCCGGCGATAATCTTTTGCGCACAGTCGCCCAGTCCACCGCCAGCGCCATCCGCAAGGTTGATACCGTGGCCCGGATGGGCGGGGACGAATTCGTGATACTTATGCCGGCGACCGATTACGACCAGGCCCAGGTTGTAATGAACCGGGTCTATGAAAACCTGACCGATACCGCCCGGTCTAACAAATGGCCGGTCGGCTTCAGCATTGGCGTGGCCACCTGCCTGAACCCGCCCTGCTCCGTGGATGTGATGCTCCGTCTGGCCGATAATCTGATGTATGACGTCAAGAACAACGGCAAGAACCGCATCAAGCACGAGCTGATAACCGAATAATTAAATATAGATGGTGCGCTGGGTGTGGGGATGAATTGAGTGTGGCGTTACCCGAGTTCCGGCAGAAGTGTTTTTTAATACGATAAAATGAGAAGGAGTAATTATGGCAAAGATACCATTCTACGGGATAATTAAAAATGAAATAGGTGTAATAATGGTATTTTGTAAAATACATAGCAAGTTAGGATTTCCCCAGTTAATTCCGTCCGCTTCTCATGGATTTGATATAGATTCAATAGAATATAACGGCCATAAAGTAACGGTTGAATTCGAATATGAATCTGGTAATTTTTTAATACATGGTCATCCTAAGAATATGAAAAAGGGTGGAAAATATGTGGTTGTGTGCTGGGAAGATACTTGTGGACTTGCGAACGAACTTCAAAAAAAATATAACAAAACGTTATATGATGTGATACCATTAAAAAAATATATTGAAATAAAGGAGCCGGTGACAAGCGATAAGAAAGATGATCCTGAGCATTTAATTTTAGCCTATAATAAGAAAGAATCCGGGGAAAGGGATTTTAGCGCGTGGGAGTTATCGCATTGTTTTAGGGTTAAGAAACGCCTTTTCCCTAAAATACCAGAGGATTCGAAAGTGTTATTTATGGAGAAAGGGCGTATAATAGGTGGTTTTACTGTAGTCAGATATGAAATTCTGCATCCACGAGGTAACAGGGAAAAAGAACTCTATATAAAACTTACTAATGACCCTTGCAGTTTATTTACCTTAGAAAAGGATGATTTAAGAGATCTTAGAGAAGGGCACATATTCTATAAGGATTTTTTTGTGTCAAGCACGCGTATTAAACCTAATGTGGGAAAAGTGATGCAACAAGGTGGAAAACTTAAGATTACTAAGAATCAATATGATCGTATATGTGATAGAATTGGCAGGATTGGATAAGATACGCACAAGATGTAATGTTCAACTTCAGCAGATTTCGGGAATTGGGATTTCTGGGGGCACCCCTCCAGACCTGCTTGCGGCAGGCAGGGGCAACGACCGGTTCGGATAGGTAAACGAACGGTTCGTACAGGGCGGGGAACGGTTCACTGACGTGGCTGAACGGTTCGTTCAGGGCGGGGAACGGTTCACTGATGTGGCTGAACGGTTCATACAGGGCGGGGAATGGTTCACTGACGTGGCTGAACGGTTCGTACAGGGCGGGGAACGGTTCACTGATGTGGCTGAACGGTTCATCCAAGGCGGGGAATGATTCACTGACGTGGTTGAAACAGCCCCTAATAGGAGGTGTAAAATGCCAAAAAAGGACTATATACCGTATTCGGATGCGGAGTTTGATGAGTGGTTTCATAATTTTGCAGCTAATATCAGCGCTATTGCGGCGCCGCTCGAGGTTGACCCGGCTTTGGTTACCGCGGTAACCGATGCTTATGCGGCTTGGAAGGTGGGTTATGTGGCTCAGCAGACGGCAAAAAATGCGCACTAGGCCGCCACGGAAATTAAGGACGAATTACGCGATACGGGCAAAGAAGCGGTTAGGCCCTTGGTTGGGATGCTTCAGAAACACCCTGGACTGACCGACGCACAACGGGCCATTCTGGGCATTACCGTGCCGGACAGAAATCCGACCCCGGCCTCGCCGGAATATGTTGCCAATTTAGCCCCGCCTTTGTTACTGCTGGACTGGTCAGGACGCGGCCAGGTAGTCGTTCATTTCGGCGTCAATCCGGGAAATGAAAAGGAAAATTCCAAGCCGAAGGATATTGCCGGCGCTAAAATCTGGTTTCGCCGGAAGGGCGAAGATTGGCAATTCCTGGCGGACGACACCAACAGCCCTTATATACACATTCTGGCTGCTGTGCAGCAAACGGTACAGGCAGGTTTAGCCATAACAGAACCGGTCAATATGGAATATAAGGCGCAGTGGTTTGACAAGAAGATGCGCACGGGTTCTTTCAGCCAAACGGCTAAGTGTACCGTGTCACCATAATTCACCATCCCGCTTTTGGCGGGACAGGTTGCGGCGCGAAACTACGAAATCACGGACCCGCCTGACTTATTCGGATAGGTATTAACTCTATCTTGACTTTTAGGTAGTATGAGTTAAAATTAATAACTATTAGTATTCTCTGTGTTCTCAGTGCCTCTGTGGCAAATTTATGGAAGCCAGTTATATCAAACTACTTAAATCCGGTGAACTCAAGCGGCGGGTAGAGACCGCTAAAAAGATGCTGGAGAACTGCACCCTTTGCCCTCGGGGTTGCCGGGTGAACCGGTTAGCCGGAGAGCTAGGTTTCTGCGGGAGCCATTCATCAGTGGTTATCTCCAGCTACGGCCTGCATTACGGCGAGGAGCCGCCGGTTTCCGGGCAGATGGGTTCCGGCACCATATTCTTTACCGGCTGTAACCTGCGTTGCCTGTTCTGCCAGAATTACCAGATTAGCCAGGAATATGAAGGCCGGGAAATAACCATCCAAAAACTGGCTCAGGCTATGCTGGACTTGGAATCGCAGGGCGCGCACAACATCAACCTGGTCTCGCCCAGCCACTTTGTCCCGCAGATACTGGAAGCATTGCTGATAGCCTCAGAAAAGGGACTGAAACTGCCCATCGTCTATAACACCAACGGCTATGACACCGTCGAAACCCTGAAACTTCTGGATGGCATCGTGGACATCTACCTGCCTGATATCAAGTACAGCGATGACCGATATGCCAAATCCTATTCCGGTGCGGGTGACTATGTCAAACACAACCGTGCGGCGCTTAAGGAGATGTACCGCCAGGTTGGGAACTTGAGTATGGATGCCGGCGGCGCGGCGGAGCGAGGGGTGATTATCCGGCATCTGGTCCTGCCCGTCCGACCGGATCATCCGGGAGGGCCGGCCGGCGGGGCGGGCAGTCTTGAATCACTGGATTTTATAAAGAACGAGCTCTCGGCGGACGCATTTGTCAGCCTGATGTCGCAGTATCATCCGTGCTACAAGGCCAAGGAGCATCCGATACTCAACCGTCGGTTAAAGCATACGGAATACGACGAGGTGGTGCAGTATGCCGAGAAATTGGGGCTGAAAAACTGCTACATCCAGGCGCTGGTAAGCAGTGACGACTTTTTACCGGACTTTAATAAAGAAAAACCGTTTGATTAGCCACGGAGACACAGAGGTCACAGAGTAATTAATGATTATTTAATGAAGGTCTCCGTGTGCTCTGCGACTCTGTGGCAAATTAGGTTATGAAATATAAAGCGATATTGTTAATAGGCCCGACCGGCTCTGGCAAGACTCCTTTGGGTGAGCACTTGGCCAGGCACGGACTGAACGGCAAGCGGTGCTGGCACTTTGATTTCGGGGCCAACCTTCGCAGTATTATCACCACAAAGGAACAAAGTTCACAAAGAATTATTTGGAATGAGGAAGATATAGGGTTTATTAAGAATGTGCTTGAATCCGGGGCGTTACTGGAGGATAAGGACTTTCCGCTGGCCAGGAAGATTCTGGAGTCATTCATTCAACGCCACAGTATAACCGACAATGACATCATCGTCCTGAACGGCCTGCCCAGGCACGTCGGCCAGGCCAAGGCGATGATGGAATTCGTGGATGTCAATGTGGTGGTGCACCTGTCAGCCGCGCCTGAGGTATTGTCCGAGCGCATCCGGACCAACGCCGGCGGCGACCGGGTTGGGCGGACCGATGACAATCTGGATGATATCGGTAAAAAGATAGCCATATTCAATGTCCGCACCACGCCGTTAATCAGCCATTATCGAGCGGTTGGGGCGAAGGTTTTGGATGTCAATGTGGACCTGGATACCAAAGTGGAATCGGTTTACAGCCGTTTAACGCAATAGTGATATGGCGCTGTGCGCCCAATTATAAGCGGTTATTATACCATTAAATAACTAAGCTATTTTTAATTGACATAGTTTTCTGGCGGTGGTATAGAGATGAGCAGATATGATGTATCTGAAAATAATAACCGGTCCCCAGAACGGTTCGTCCACCGAGCTCAATTTTGACGACAATAACAAATTCATCATCGGCCGCCTGTCATCCAAGACGGGTTTGGCGCTTATAGACAACAAGGTTTCCAAACAGCATACCGAGATATCCCGCAAGGGCAGCGACTATTACATCAAGGACTTGAACAGCACTAACGGGACTTTCGTGGACGGGAAAAGAGTCACCGCCGAGCTTAAGATAAAAATAGGCAATCTTATCAAGGTGGGCACGACTATAATGGAACTGGTCAGCGAAGGCGGTCCGGCTCCGGTATATTCTTGCGGCCCGGCACAGCAGGAGGACGTCGGAACGACCACCGCCGAGATAAAGCTTGATGCCGATGACATTGCCGACGCCAAAGGGTCGGACCTGCCGATGGGTAAAGAAGTAAGCTCTAAAATATTGCCCATAATGCACCAGATATCGCGGCTGATAATGTCGGAAAAAGATATCCAGCACCTGCTGGAGCAGGTATTAAAGCAGACCATCACCGCCACTAACGCAGACCGCGGTTATGTGATAATGGTGGATAAGAAGACGGAGAAGATTTCATCGCATATATCCTATCCCAAGAAAGATACCATCCAGGAACCGCATGTCAGACATACGATTATCAAGTATGTGACCAAGAATACCCGTCCGCTGGTGACATCAGACGCCATGCTGGATAAGCGGTTCGACCCGAGTTCCAGCATAGCCGACGGCGGCATCAAATCTGTTGTCTGCGTTCCGCTGATTACGACTTCAACGAATTACGGCGTCATCTATCTGGAAAATACCCAGCTTGAGAAATATTTCGGGCAGACGGAACTGGAAACCGCCAGCGCCATTGCTATTCTGGCCGGCATGGGCATCATAACCGTATCGGCGGCCGAAAAGACCGAACGGACTATGATGGGCACGCTCCGGGCGTTCCTGACTATTATCGAGATGAAAATGCCCCAAATGCAGGGCCATTCCGAACGCGTTTCTAATATTGCATCCAATATCGCCCGTCAGATGGGACTGCCCGGACACGAGGTGAAAAGGGTTCACCTGGCTGCGCTGCTTCACGACGTCGGCCGGATTATGGAAACGGCCGATGCCGGCGAAACGACCAACTTTAAGGATATAGAAAAACATACGCTGACGGCTGAGAAACTGCTTAATTCAATTCCGGATCTGCACGATATTATCCCGGTCATAAAATACCATCACGAGCGGGTTGACGGCACCGGATATTTCAAGGTGGAAAGTAAGAATATTCCGGTTGGCGCCAAGATACTTGCCGTTGCCAATGAAATAGACAACCTGATGACTTTCGGCGGCCCGCAGGCGCAGGGGATATCAATTAAGGAGGCCATTGCCGAGATACAGTCTCATGCCAACAAGAGGTTTGATGTCGAGATAGTCAAGGTAATGGTTGCCTGCTACGATAATGACGCGCTTTTTAAGACCGAAGGTTCCGGTCTTAAGAACATGCTCTAGAGTTTAATCACGCCGGATTCAACATTATAAATTATTCCCGAAGGTTTTTTTACTTCGGCGTATTAACCGGCGCGACCGGTGTCGGCGTAACGGGTGTAACCTGCGGCGGGGGCAGTGGTATCGGCGGCAGAGGAGCCGCTTTAGGCAGCGGTTCGTATTTCAGGGTTTTAGGCGCATATTCATGGGGACGTTTGTAATTAATCACTACTTGTAAAATCGATGAGTCTTTGGTCAATTGTTTTACTATGTCCATTCCTTTTGTTACCCGGCCGAAGGCGGTATATTTTTCGTCCAGCCCCGGGTTGGTCGGTTGAAGCGTAATGAAGAATCTGGTGGTTGCTGAATTAGTATACTTCGAATCCTCGATCAGGCCCAGTTTCGGATTGGGGTCGCGTTCCCTGATCATGCCCAGTGAGCCTTCCTCGTGCTTGAGGTTGTTGACTTCGTAAGGCAGATAATAAGTCGGGGTGATGCCTTTGTCGCTCAGGCACAGGCCCATATCAGGTTTTATGTCTGAGAATAAGGTCTGGTTGTATGAGCCTTTCTCGGCCAGGGAAATGAAGTTAGCCACCGTATTTGGGGCCTCGTCCTCGAATAATTCCACTTCGAATTCGCCCTGGGTTGTCTTGATGGTTACATTAGGCACGCCTCTTTTGGCTATGTATTCCTTGATCTGCTTATCAAGCTCGGTGTTTTTCCATGTTTCGTTGATAGCCAGGGTGTCCAGCCTTAATTTTGCCCATTTGGCGACGTCTTCTTTGGGGTAGTTGGCGATAATCGTTTCATATTCTTTCTTGGCCTCGGCTAATTTGCCCTCGTCGAAATAGGCGTTAGCCAGTTTAAGCCTGATAAATGGCGCCGCTTTGGTGATGCCGTGCACTTGCAGGATCATCTGTAGGGCGTTTGAGTCGTTGGCCTTTTCCACGTCGTACCAGGCCTTATCGCTCATCTGGTTTATCCGGTACGAGCGCCAGACGACCAGGACAACCAGCAGGGTGATTACCAGCAGTACGAAGAATACGATATTCTGGTGGGTGCGGATCCATAATTCGGTATTGGCCCAGAATGATTTTTCCTGGGTATTGGTTTCGTTAGGGGCAGGAGGCGTCATAATAATTTATATGTACTCCGAGATTAGGGTAGATGTAATAATTGACAATTGGAGTTCCGTTTAAGGCGGAACAGCGAAGCAACCTGTAAGGATAAACTCCGTTCTCCCATCTACACTTATTTCTTGAAAGGGTCGGGTAACTCAGTTTTGTAATATCCGATCCTGACAATCAGCTGTGTCTCAGAAATCAGCTGGACTATTTCTATTTTACAGATTTCCTTCTTCTTCTGGTAAACCATTGATTCCCGGTTGCCGGTCTGGATTCTGGTCCAGCCGTTGGTTTCCATTTGGGATGCGTAGAAATTAATGACATCGTTTGTCCGGGCGCTGCCGACATACTTCAGGTAAGAAGTCCTGACTGTGCCGTTAATGAATGTCAGGGATTCTTCCGGCATATGGATGAAATTGGACGGAACCGGTACATCAGGCGCCTGGTAACTCTTTATGGCAGGGCTCTGAACCAATCCCTGGGAACCCGTGTTAAAATACTTTTTCATCAGGGTGCACGAGGAGAAGCTTAATGCGATGGTGGCCACCAATCCCAGCGCTATTATCTTTGATCGGTTCTTCATATTAATACCTCCTGCCCTTATGGGCAATTCCAACAATATTATTTAATAACTCTCTGTCAAGGAATTTGTAAAATTTATTGACTAAAACGCCCCATAAATATAGATTATCGGCATGATTGAGATGGAACTATCAAAAATAGTGATAAATGAGGCGAGTGAAGAACAGATAATCATC
Source organism: Candidatus Brocadiia bacterium (assembly GCA_041658285.1). NCBI lineage: Bacteria > Pseudomonadati > Planctomycetota > Candidatus Brocadiia > Candidatus Brocadiia bacterium. Next base: position 109,077 of record JBBAAP010000001.1, on the reverse strand, counting down.
CTGAAAGAGAAGCAGGGCACCCGGATATTTCCGATAGTCATAGGTATTTACGAGGCCGCCGCGCTTGACCGTCAGGTCAGAAACGTTAAAACGGCGCGTCCGTTGACGCATGACCTGATTATCAGCATCCTTAAAGGATTGGAAATCAGCGTAAAGAGAGTGGTCATTAACGACCTGCAGAACAATACGTTTTATGCCCGATTGCTGGTACAGAATAACGGGCGCGAAGTGGAAATTGATTCGCGGCCCAGCGATGCGATTGTCCTGGCCAGCCATCTTAACTGCCCGATTTTTGTGGAGGAGAAGATATTGAATAATCTGGCTAAAGAGATTGATTGAAATAGCTGATATAATAGAATAAGGAGGAACTTTATGAAGAAAGTTATTGCGGGATTAGTTTTAGCTGTAGTAATACTGGTTCCCTCGATGGCGCAGGCGGAGTTTATCAAAGTCAAGGGGTTGGGATGGGATGACCAGCTGACCGGCAACATACAGCTGAGCGATTCGGTCCTGGCCGGAACAAAGTTAGACCTGAAAAATGACCTGGGAATAAAGAGCAGTGCCATAGTCGGTGAATTGGAGTTTAAGGTAAAGCCGCCTATTTTCAAGACGATTGTTGTTTCTTACGGCACAGGCAGTTTCTCCGGCAGGCGGATAATCGGGCGGGATGTTAATTTTGGCGGCAAGACCTTTACCGCCAGCGATACGATAAAAACATCGATGGACGCAACGGTTGGATCTCTTATGGTCCAGTGGGAATTTGCCCCGGCGTCGTTGCTGTCGGCTTTCCCTTCGCTTAATTCAGGCGAATTTGGATTGTTACTCGGTGCCAATTACCTGGGCTTTGATACTAAGGTTAGCTCCGGCACGACCGGCGTGAATACCAGCGAAAAGGCTAACATACCAATACCGGTTATCGGTGGTTTTATGGAAGTCGGTTTTATGGAGAGATTCAAGTTCGCCATGACCGCGACCCTGTTTAACCTGAAATCAGCAAAGATCGGGCCGAACCAGGTCAGTGCCAGTTACGCTAATCTTTCATTTGATGTGAAGATGAACGTTTACAAGAACATTCCGATCGGGTTGGGATACCGAAGCACCAGCCTGAATGCCGACCTTAAGGGCGGTTCGACGTTTTCTACCGACCTGGCAATGAAAGGATTTTACCTCGTTACGTCATATGGGTTTTAACTGACAGCGCCATTATCATGATGCCGCCGGTCGGCGGCATTGGAACGGGAGGCGTGGCCGAGTGGTTGATGGCGACGGTTTTGAAAACCGTTGTCCCGCTTGCGGGACCGAGGGTTCGAATCCTTCCGCCTCCGTTTTACTTAGTGCGGAGCTGATTTGGGTTCATTTTACACCATTTTAAGGCGGCTGAGACAGCGCGTTCAAGATATAGTCAAGATACAAATATGGAGAGGTGGCCGAGTGGTTGATGGCGGCGGCTTGCTAAGCCGTTGTAGGGGGTTTTCCCTTACCCTGGGTTCAAATCCCAGCCTCTCCGTTTTTTATTTAATAACTGATTATAATGGAATACAAATCGCTTATCACTTCCGCAAGGACCGCGCTTAAGCGCGCCTACGCGCCGTATTCTAAGTTCAAAGTAGGTGCCGCTATCCTGGCCCGGAACAACCGTATTTTCACCGGATGTAATATAGAAAACGCTTCTTATGGGTTGACCGTTTGCGCCGAAAGGGCAGCGGTATTTAACGCGGTGTCGGCCGGAATCCGGGATTTTAAGGTAATTACCGTAGTAACTAACGGCAAGACAATCGCATATCCTTGTGGGGCCTGCCTTCAGGTATTGTCCGAGTTCTCTCCAAATATTACCATAGTGCTTGTTTCCGGTAATAAACAGCCGATAGTGAAACCGCTTGGTGAATTATTGGTCACTCCCTTTAGATTCCACCGTGATTAGCCGATATTAGTATTACGTAGGTTTATAAGTAAGAACTAATATTCGTTTATCATCAGGAGGAGCATATGAAGAAATTCTTATTACTAGTCGCGCTTATCGTAATTGCATGGTTGGTTTATAGTTATGTTTTGGTCCCTGGCAGGGATAAACAGAAACCACCGCCTCCTCCGATTCCTGGGCCGGTTGACAACAATCCGCCGTCAAACCCTCCGACCGACGGTGTTATGCTTTTCAGCCAGGGTAAATATAAAGAAGCCATAAAAAGGCTGGAGCAGGAAATAAACGACGGCAAGGCTGAAGACCAGGGCAAATACTGGTATTATATTGCTGTTTCCCATGACAAGTTAGAGCAATCCGAAAAAGCGCTCAAGGTTTGGGAAAAGATTGTCAAGGAATACTCCAGCGCCGAGTATTGCGGTGATGCCTATTACGAAATCGGCCGCCGGAGCAAGGATAAAGCCCAGAAAATACAGTATTTGGAAACAGCCCAGGCCAAGTTTCCCCAGAGCCAGGGCGGCCGGGCGGCAGGAGTTGAATTGGGCGAATATTATCTCAGCGACACCAGCATCCAGGACCGCGAGTTCAAAGCGCGGCACGCATTTTCCATGGCTTTAAGAAGTAATCTGCCCAAGGAAAAGGCCGATGATATTAAAAATAAGTTGATTGAGATAAATAAAAAACTGGTGTTTTCACCGTATCCGACCCCGGACAGCACGATGTATGCTGTAGTCCCCGGAGATACTATTGCGGCTATTTCTAAAAAGTATAAGGTTGTTGCTCCGGGCGACCTGTCGCTCGGGCATATCAGGCGGGTTAATGGCGTAAAAGGAACTAATATTTTCCCGAATGATAACCTCAAAATCCTGACGGGTGTTTTCCATATTGAGATTAACAAGGTCAACCACACGCTGACTCTTTATATGAATAACGAGTATATCAAAGAATATATGATTGGCGTCGGGTCTCCGGAAAAGAGCGAGACTCCGCCCGGCGAGTTCCATATAGCCGGCAAAGTTGTTCATCCGCCCTGGACCAAACGCTTTGAAGACGGACATCAGGAACAGATCCCTTACGGCGATCCGCGCAATGTGCTTGGAACGCGCTGGATGGGGTTTAAAGAACGGCCCAGGCTGGGCATTCACGGTACCACCAAGCCCGAAAGCATCGGTCAGAATGTTTCCGACGGTTGCATCAGGATGCACAACGCCGAAGTGGAAGAGCTTTATGACCTTGTTCCCGAAGGGACAAAGATCATAATCGAGTAGGTTTCAGTCCAAGGCGTTTCGGGTCAAACTAGCCGGGCTTGCCTCAGCATTTATACTGAAATTCTTGCCAAAAAATAATCTACTATTACATTAGGACGTTTAATTGCCTTATGCAAGAGAGGGTTGGCCAAATGAATCAAGTGAGCAACAACACTGCTACAAGCAAGGGTTTTGAGCCACGGATAGTCGCATTCCTGTGCAACTGGTGCAGTTATGCCGGCGCCGACCTGGCCGGCACCAGCCGGCTTAAATACGCGCCCAATATCAGGGTTATTAAGGTCCCTTGCACAGGCCGGATTGACCCGCTCTTCATCCTCAAAGCTTTCGAAACCGGGGCGGACGGCGTGTTGGTATCGGGTTGTCATCCCAACGATTGCCATTACCGGAGCGGGAACTTCCTGGCCCGCCGCCGCTGGATGGTATTCACGGACATACTCGGGTTTGCCGGCATCGAGCCGGAACGGATACATTTCTCCTGGGTTTCCGCGGCCGAAGGAGGTAAATTCGTCGAGGTTGTCAATAACGTAACCGAAACAGTCCGCAAATGCGGGTCTTTCAAGGAAGTTTCTCGGAAATGATAGATAAGCTGCAAAAACGCGTTAAAGAACTGCTTGAAGCCAAGACCATAGCCGTTTTTATCGGTTATGAAAAGGGCGATAACCCCGAACTTGGCCGCCCGGTTATGGTAACGTCACCCGATCAGGCGGATAAACTGGTTTATGACAAGACCTGCCGCGTTATGCTCAGTAAATATATCCTGAAACCAGAAGTCAAGTCGTTGGGCCGGCGAGGTATTTTAGGGACGTTATCAAACCTTAGGGCTATTACCGGTTTAATACAGGAAAAGCAGTTATCGCGTGCTGATATTTATGTCATTGGCCTGTCTTGTAGTAATAAACTGCCGGAGGTATATGATGAGACCATTGAAATATCAGGTGATTTCAGCGTTATTGATTCAGTAGAAACTGATAGACGGATAAAAGAGCTGTCCGCGTTGTCCATTGCGGAGCGCCGGCGATTTTGGGATAAGGAGTTCTCCAAATGCATAAAATGTTACGCCTGCAGGCAGATTTGCCCGCTGTGCTACTGTAATCGTTGCATCGCAGATAAGAACCAGCCGCCCTGGATTCCGACCTCGCCGCATCAGGTCGGTAATTTTATGTGGAATATCACCCGGGCCTACCACCTGGCCGGGCGTTGCATCAACTGCGGAGAATGCCAACGTGCCTGCCCGGTCGGTATTCCGCTGATGCTTTTTAACCGGATGATATATAATAACATCAAGGATAATTTCGGGTATGAAGCCGGATTCAATCCGGATAACCCGCCGCCGCTGGCTACCTATAATCCGGATGATAAGGAGAATTTTATAATATGAAGCACTCAATAACCACCGGTTTCAGCTTTGGGTCGACTTCAGGCGTGATTACCACGCTCGGCCTGATGGTTGGCTTGCATTCCGGCACGCACAGCAAAATGGCCGTGTTGGGCGGTATCCTGACCATTGCCATAGCCGACGCCTTCTCGGACGCTTTAGGCATTCACATATCCGAAGAATCGGAAAATACCCATACCCAAGCGGAAATATGGGTTGCTACCATATCGACATTCATTGCCAAATTCATAGTGGCGCTGACCTTTGTCGTGCCCATCCTGCTCTGGGAGTTTTCCAAAACATTCACAATCCCGTTAACTGATATAACAATGCCCATTGCTATTCTTGTGGCAGTGGCTTGGGGCCTTTTGCTTATAACCATGGTCAGTTTGCGTATGGCCAAAGCGCAGGGAAGCAAGGCTTCTCATGTGATATTGGAACACGTAATAATTGTCATAGTAGTTATTTTTATCAGCCATTTCGTAGGTGACTGGAGCCGGACATTAGGTTAATATGATAATAACATTATACCGGTTGGAATCGTTGATTGACGGCTTGATAAAAGATGGTCGCACCGTCGTCGGTCCGGTTAAGGAATCAAGCGGTTCCGCCTACCAGGTTATCAATTCTTTTAAGCAGATTAATCTCGGTTTGCCTTACCCGACAAAGTCGTCCAAGGAATATTTCCTGTCTGACAGCGAGCCGATACTTACATTCACATCCGGCCAGAAAGGTGTTGAGCTGAAAGACGCGCCTGAGCCGGCTGGCGTCATACTCTTTGGCCTGCGCCCGTGCGAAGCCGCTTCTTATCCGATTATGGACAAGGTTTTTGCCTGGGACTGCAATGACGAATTTTATATCAAGCGCCGGGAAAAGAATGTCATCATCTCTGTTGCCTGTGAGCAATCCGACCGGTTCTGTTTTTGCACCAGCACCGGGCTGGCGCCGGACAGTTCCGAAGGCAGCGATATCATCCTGCGCCGGACAATCAAGGGCAACTATATTGTAGAGGTGGTAACCGAAAAGGGCCGGGCGCTGGTTAATTCGAATAAAGGTTTGTTTAGCGACAACGTTTCAGAACAACCGGTCGAATGCAAAGGTCCGGACCGGAAGTTCGATTTGGATATGATCCGCCAGTGGTTGGATTCTAATTTCGAACATCCGATTTGGAACAAGATGACGTTACCCTGTATCGGTTGCGGCGCCTGCACGTTCCTCTGCCCGACCTGCCATTGCTTTGACATAGTGGATGAAGGCGCGCTTAATGGCGGCTGCCGCTACAAAAATTGGGATGCCTGCCAGTTCTCCATGTTCACGGTTCACGCTTCGGGGCATAACCCGCGCGATAACCAGTCCAAGCGTTTCCGCCAAAGGATACAGCATAAGTTCAATTACTATCCGGGTAAGTTCGGCCGGACCCTGTGTGTCGGTTGCGGCCGGTGCATCCGCCATTGCCCGGCTGATATGAGCCTGCTTGACGTATTAGTAAGCATAGATAAACTAGCTAAAACTTAATATGACTAATGTATATAAACCGCACCTGATGACCGTAACGGAAGTTACCAACGAGACCTACGACACCAAGACTCTCAAGCTGACTTTTCAGGATGAGTCCGTGGCTCGCTCGTTCAACTTTAAGGCCGGACAGTTCGGCTTGTATTCGGCCTTTGGCGAGGGTGAGTCGACTTTCTGCATCGCGTCAGCCCCGACCAAGCAGGGCTATATCGAATGCACTTTTCGCCGGAGCGGCCGGGTGACCAAAGCGCTGGCAAACATTGAAGTCGGCGAGACCATCGGTTTCCGCGGTCCTTACGGCAACTTTTTCCCTCTGGACAATTTTCAGGGCAAGAATATAGTCTTCATCGCCGGCGGCATCGGACTGGCGCCCATTCGCTCGGTCATCTGGAACTGCCTGGACCTGCGCGACCGGTTCAAAGACATTACCATAGTTTACGGCGCCCGGACCGTGGCCGACCTGGTTTACACCAAAGAGTTGCCTGAATGGGCCAAATATCCCGGCGTCAGGCTGGTTAAGGCGGTTGACCCGGGTGGTGAGACCAAAGATTGGGACGGCCAGGTTGGATTGGTTCCTAAGATACTGGAAGATGCCAAGCCGGACAGTGCTAATTCCGTGGCTCTGGTCTGTGGTCCGCCCATAATGATAAAGTTCACGCTTCCTGTGCTGGACAAACTCGGATTCGGGCTGAACAGCGTCTATACCACGCTGGAAAACCGGATGAAGTGCGGTATCGGCAAATGCGGGCGGTGCAATGTCGGTAAGGTTTATATCTGTAAGGAAGGGCCTGTCTTCACGGCCGGCCAGCTCAAGGATCTCCCACCTGAATATTAGTGCCACTTGGAGCGAAGCGACTTAGTGGCACTTATCCCGATACGAAGTATCGGGGCTAGTGCAAATAAAAGCTCATTAGTGCCGGTTCGAACAGCGTGAGTTACCGGCACCTTATCCCTGAACGAAGCGAATGGGACATACTGGGTCTTATCCAGTGAAAATCACATTATTATAGATAGTTACACTGGATTAGAGCGACTCAATGCCAATAAAAAAGGCCGTCCTTTTTAGGGGACGGCCTATTTCTTGACGGGGGCTGGCTAAATATTAATAAACTTAATCAAGCTTAACTCGTTCTGGAAACCTTTGCGGTAGGAATATTCCACCTCATCCATTATAGCCGAAATCAGGTAAACGCCCATTTGGTATTGTCTTTCGTTTTTTACCACCTTGGGGTCGGTGTAATTGATGTGATTGCCGTTGGTGTTATCGGTGATAACGGCCTTGAAGCGGACGTCGTCTATATGGATAACCACATCGATATTGCCCGGACGTTTGGTTCCGATAGCGTGCCGAACGATAGCCGAAAGCGCCTCATCCACGGCCAGCGCCACTAACCGGCCTTCACGTTCCGGCAAGCGGTCTTGTTTCCATATCTTACTGACCAGCCGGCGCACCTGGGCCAGGTATTTCGGATGGCAGGCGAATGTTAATGATTCCTGGAGAGATTTTTTATTGGTACTGGAGGCCTTTTTCTTATTGCTTGCCATTTTCATTGACCTTTCTTCTCTGCTCAAGTTCTTTCAATATCTTTATCAGCTGTGTCGTATCCAGGTAATCCATATCCAGCAGAACCAGGCCGATCAGGCGGCGGAAGCCCTTCTGCTTCAGATCGTTTTGTCTTTCCAGCGACTTTTTAACCTGGGCTTTGGTTATGAATCCCAATCGTATAGCCACCGCCCCAAAAAGTTCATGTTTAGGTTTATCCATATTACCTGTGCAGTGTAGCTTTTTTCTGGATAAAATCAAGCATTATCCGCGGTATATTTATCGGCTTAATCGGGTCGCGCACCACCGAGATGCGGAAACAGTTTTTATCGCCGAACGGGTCGCCCGGAGCCACCAGTACGCCCGTGCTTCTTACTAAATCATCGGCAAATTCCGTGGCGTTAGCCCATATTTTCTTGGGGATAATTTCCAGCCATAAATACAGCGGCAGCTGCGGCGAGCCGTACTTGAAGCGCAGGTATTTTTTTTCGCCTTTCTTCAGGCCTTTTTGGAATTTGTCGCACCAATTATGGAAGGTGTTGATGTTCTTTTTGATGTCCACCAGTACCCGTTGGTAATCGTTGAAGTAGGGCATCATGGCGTACTGGGTGATGGTGTTGGCGCCCAGGTACTTGGCAAAGAGCACCCGCATCGCCTCGAGCGTCTGCCGGTGCAGGCTTTCCAGTTCGGCCGGGATATGGATGACCTGCCAGCCGCCGTGCAGTCCGGTGCCCAGGGTCTTGTCGATTCCGCCCAGCATTATCAGCGGTATCTTATACTTATTGGATAGCCCGACGTAATCGGCCCTCAGTTTCGGGTCGATGAATTCCATATAGATGTTGTCGACGATAAGGAAGATGTTCTGGCCTTTTTTCTGGCGTTCGTGGATGGTCCGGACGATTTCCTCGACGATGCTCTTGTCCAGGAACTTGGCGGTGGGGTTGTCGGCCGGAATCAGGACGATGGCCTGGGTGCCGTCGTTAATCTTGCGCTTTAGCTGTTTGACGTCCGGCTGGCCGCAGAGCTTGCCTGCCGGGTGCCGGTCGACCAGATTCAGTTTCAGCCCGTTTTCCAGCAATATCCCGCTCCAGGGCGGATAGACCGGGTTAATCAGCATGATGTTGGGCCAGTTGGTCCGGCGGGCGAACTTAGCGGCTTCCTTGGTCCCGCCCGAAACCTGTGACATCATCCGGGCTAGGAACAGGATTGATTCGGTCACGCCGTTGACGATAAACACCTCGGTGTCCGGCACGCCGTAATACTTAGCCACGCTCTTGACCAGTTCCGGATGACCCTCGGAAAAGGTGTAACACATCGGCTGGTTCTCCACCGCCGTATGGATGGCTTCCTTGACCATTGACGGCACGATGATGTTCTTTTCCAGGTGGGTGTCGCCGATGTTTAGGAATACCACTCCGTGCTTGACGCCGTCGTGCGTCCACTGGGTGTTTTCCCGTTTGAGCTTCCGTCCGGTCAGGATGGCCGGGTTACCGCGCAGGGTCCAGAACTTGGACGCCTCTATCATCGGGTTAAAAGCTACGTTGCTCATAGCAGTACTCCTTACTATTCGGTATATATGATTACGATTTCAATATCGGTTTCAGTTCGTCTATGAACTCGCTCACGTCCTTGAACTCGCGGTAGACCGAGGCGAATCGGACGTAAGCCACCTTGTCCAGCTTCTTGAGTTCTTTCATTACCAGGTCGCCGATGAACTTGGCCGGCACCTCGTGGTCATATTTGTCATAAAGGGCCCGCTCGACGTTGTTGACGGTTTCCTCAAGCCTTTCCAGCGAAATCGGTCTCTTCTCGCAGGCCTTGGTGATGCCCGATATTATCTTGGCCCGTTGGAATGGCTGGGAAGAGCCGTTCTTCTTGATGACCCGGAGCAGCGCTTCCTCGCGCTTTTCATAGGTGGTATAGCGCCGGGCGCATTTCAGGCACTTGCGCCTGCGCCGGATTTCGTATCCGCCGTTGACCAGGCGGGAATCGACCACTTTATCCTTGTCCTGCTTACAGTTGGGGCATTTCATAATTGATACACTCTTGTCGTATTCAATATCTATCGAAAGTTCTGTCAAGAAAATCCTTTCGGGATTTTCTTCCATAGGGGTTATCACCCCTCTGGCGTGTCGCCTGTGGCGCCACTGTCACCCCCTGGGAGATTGACTGCAATCTCCCAGACCCCCACAGGCAGTATAGGAAGTATAAAACTTTCCTATACTGCAAGAATTTTATTGAACTATAACATGTTTTTGTTAGGTTATTCAGCTCAAATTAGATAGATAGAATATTAGTTATGACCACATATTATAGCGTCAGTATCCCGTCCGGGCAGGGTGGTATCAGCGTCATCGAGCTGTTCGGCTCGGGCGCCCGGCGCGTCATCGCCCAGGTATTCCGGCCGATAGCGCTAGCTCGGCTGCCTGTGAAGTTGTCCGCCAGAGGCGGATGCGACAAAGGAGCACAGCCGACTATGGGTGGCCGTAATTTCCATAGATTGCCACCCGCCAATCTTCGGCCCGACCATTTCTATCTGGGCAATATCTGCCGTCCGCAGGACCTGACCCAAAAGATAGACCAGGCCGTCATTCGATATATCAGACCGGACCAAAGCCTGACCGGGCTGGACACCGTCGAGATAAACGCGCACGGCGGGCAGATGTCGGTAAAACTGATAACCAACGCGCTTAAATCATTGGGCGCTAAGGAATCAACCACCGAACAGGTTATCCGGCTGGCCGGCCGTAAGAAGAAGGGATTAGATAAAATACAGCAGTCCGCCCTGCGTGAGCTGTTGCAGGCGCGCACACTGCTGGCCGGGCGGGTGTTGCTGGCCCAGTATCAGGGCGCGCTGTCAAAGGCGCTGTCCCGTCTGAAACGGATGCCTGAATCCGGGCGCAACAGGCTGGCCGGCCAGCTGTTACAAAGCGCGCGGCTGGGCATAGCGCTGACCCGGCCCAGGCGGGTGGTTATCATCGGCCGGCCCAATGTCGGCAAATCAACCTTGTTCAACGCGCTGGTCGGGCACGAGCGTGTGCTGGTCCATCACCGGCCCGGCACCACCCGGGACAGCGTTGAAGAGCTCATCGCCGTCGAAGGCGTTCCTTTCAAGCTGATAGACACGGCCGGCCTGCGCCAAAAGCCCGGCGGGCTGATAGAAAAGGCCGGTATCGGTATCACCAGGTCCGAAATAGCCCGGGCCGATGTCTTAATACTGGTGCTCGACGCCACCAAAGGCCTGACCCCGGCTGATAAAGAGATGCTGGCCGGGCTTATTCCGAAAAAGACTATAACCGTCTATAACAAATCAGATTTGGCGCAATCACCTGAACTTCGTATCTCCGCTCTGAAAGGCACAGGCATAGACAGGCTCCGCAAACGGGTGATAAAAGCCATCGGCCTCAGCGCGAAAGAGTTGAAGTATAAGTTTGGGACACCTGTGTTATTTGACAACGGCCAGATGAATATGGTAAAAACTATAATTAAGAAATAAAAGATTAAAATTAACTTTTCTATTTTCGTGGTTTCGTGGTAAATACTCAGTGTCCTCAGTGGCTAAATCCAGGGATTAAAATATGAAATATCCTGCTTGGGCGGATGAGTTTGCCGGGGCGGTGACGGTCTGCGACGCGCGCGGCATCATCCTGTATATGAACGCCAAATCCGCCAAGGTCTTCGGGCGCGACGGCGGACTGGCCCTCATCGGCAAGAACATCCTGGACTGCCATCCCGAGCCGGCCCGGGCCAAGCTGGCCGAGCTGATGGCCAAAAGGGCCAGCAACGCATACACCATTGAAAAGAACCTGCCCGAACTGGCGGCCGGTCAGGCGGGAGGCATAAAGAAGCTCATATACCAATCGCCCTGGTATGAAAAGGGCGAATACAAAGGATTTGTCGAACTGTCGCTGGAGATACCGTTTGATATGCCGCATTTTAAGCGCGGCAATCAGAGCAGTAGCCACAGAGACACAGAGCGCACGGAGCAGGCTTAAGAATTATATTATTAAGATTACCCATTATTAATGGTCTCTGTGTTCTCTGAGCCTCCGTGGCAAAATTATTAGGCGCTATAAATAACTATGCTGGACCATCTGATTACATATTTCTCGAGGGACATATTCTCCTATATCGGGGTGATTTTCGCATTGCTCCTGACCGGACTGGGAATGCCCGTGCCCGAAGACATCATCCTGCTGGCGGCCGGGTTCGTCACGGCCAACGATTACGCCCGGCTGGAGCTGATGATACCGATAACGATGCTGAGCATCCTCACCGGCGACCTGATAACCTTCTGGCTGGGCCGCAAGTATGGCAACCATATATACAGCATCAGGCCGTTTTCATACCTCTTTACCCAGAAGCGGGTGGCCCGGATAGAGAAGTTCTACGCCCGTTACGGCAAATCGGCCATATTCTTCGGCCGGTTCGCGGCCGGGCTGAGGGCGTTTATTTACGTCAGCGCCGGCGCGTCGCGCATGTCCATCGGGCGGTTCATCCTGATGGATTTCCTGGCCGCCTTAATCAGCGTGCCGTTGCTGGTCTGGCTGGGCTACTATTTCGAAGGCGAAATCAGGCAGATGGCCTTCTTCGTCGGGCGCATCAAGCTCTGGCTGGTTCTGATTATGCTCGTGGCCGTGGTAATCGTTGTGGTCAAGAACCGGCTCAAAAAACGCAGGAACAAGAAGGTATAGTGACAGAGCGCAGGCAAGTGTTAGCGGAGAAAATATATGGTTACGAAATCGCAAATAATGTACATTGAGTATAAAGGCGGCGGTCTAGCTGGTCCGGCAAGAATTGGCAGAGTTACTTTTTCCAAATCCGGTAAGTCCGTCTATTACAAAAATAAGTATTTTGAACCACTCAAGGGGGCAGGCTTCAAAGCGAACTTCTTCGACAAAGAAACCGGAGATGAGTATTGGATATCAGGCTGTCATAAAGACGGTCAAGATGCCCTTTATAGCACCACCGTGGTTATAGATGAAGACGCCAGAAAAGAATACTGGCTTCAAATCAGAGAGCAACCCGAGAATATTAAAGTAAGCAAACTTAAGCTTAAGGGCAAATATAACCGTTAACTGGAATTCGGGGGGCACTTCGCCAGGTCTGCCTGCCATCACCTGCCCGCTTCAGGGGTGGGGGCAGTTCCGCATCCAGCAGTCTTTTGTCTTCCAAAAACAATATAATTATTTGACAATGTTTAAGAAACGGCTATACTGCCCGCAGAGCATCTGTCGAAAGGAATGTTGTGGCGGCCTTAGTAAATCTATAACTATATAACTCTGTAACTGGCAAGGCGTGTGCCACCGGAATAGTACGGCGTAGGGGAAATAAAGGGAAGCGTCCCCAATATCCAATATCCCGTCTAAAGAGATTTTGTTATGTCCGTTCGAAACTTTAACGTAGGTGGCGAAGTAAAGGTTATTGATTAAAATGAAATCGATTCTTGAATTAACTGATATTGAAGCTAGAAAGTTTTTATTAAAACAGGAGAGCTACTGTAGTATCGATCTCCCTGTTTATTACTCTTTCCAGCCGTTACTTGATGCCGTTTCTACTGCAATTGATAATAAATCGCTCTCAGATTTTTATGGGACTTATTCTGAACAGGAGAATAAAAAGGATAAACCAACACGACCTTGCGATTATGAAAATTTGAACTATATGTTGCTGGATAATAAAGATGGTAAATATGCATGGCGCCCTCTTCAATTAATTCATCCTGCGATTTATATTGATCTTGTAAATAGGATGACGAGCACTGGCAACTGGGCTTTTATCACTAAGAGATTTGAACAGTTCAGGCAAAATAAACAACTGCTTTGCATAAGCTTGCCCGTTGAGTCCGAAAGCGAAAAATCTGATAAGGCCTCTTCGGTTGAGCAATGGTGGTTAGAGATAGAACAGCAATCTATTGAGTTAGGGCTGGATTACGAATTCATACTACATACAGATATTTCTAATTGCTATGGTTCGCTTTATACACATTCAATAGCGTGGGCTTTACATGGTAAAGATGAAGCAAAGAAATATAGAAAGGATAAAACATTTATTGGTAATGTTATTGATGAATGCATTAGAAATATGGCGTATGGCCAAACCAATGGGATTCCACAAGGCAGCGTTTTAATGAATTTTATTGCTGAGATAATTTTAGGATTTGCCGATTTACAGTTGGTGGAAAAAATCAAAAACCAAAACATAAATGACTACAAGATTTTACGATATCGGGATGACTACAGAATTTTTACAAATAATCCACAGGATACAGACTTTATAGTTAAGTATTTGACGGAAGTTCTAATTGACTTGGGGATGAAATTAAACTCTAGCAAGACAATTGCTTCCAGTAATGTAGTAAGAGATTCCTTAAAACCGGATAAGCTTTACTGGATGAATCAAAAGCAATTATCAAGCAACTTGCAGGAAGAATTATTCATTATTCATTCTTTGTCTGAAAAGTATCCAAACTCTGGCGTATTAGTCAAGCTTCTTTTAAAATTCTTTTATCGAATAGAGAATATAAAAGAAACAAGAGAACATTTATCAGTGCTAATTAGCATCATTGTAGACATTATGTTAAAAAACCCAAGAACTTACCCAACAGCGACAGCCATTTTGAGTAAGTTAATCAGTTTGCAGGAGAATAATGACGTTAGGCTAAAAATGATTAAAAAGGTTAAAGCACGTTTCGATAAAATTCCTAACACAGGCTACCTTGAAGTTTGGCTACAACGACTAATTTTAAAGTTAGATATGGATATTATTTTTAAAGAAAAACTTTGTGAAAAGGTAAATAATAATCAAGCTGTTATTTGGAATTCGGAGTGGTTGAATACTAAATTAAAAAATCTAATTGATAGTCATAGTATCATAGATTCTGACAAAATAGATAAAATGGATAAAATTATTGATCGCACAGAGGTTGAATTATTCCAATCTATCTATTGGGAATCTTAATTAACGGGTAAGTAGGGACACATCCCACGCCGGGTAATTCAGTAATTTAGCCCATTCCCGGTCAACACTTCCTAAAAAAACTTCACAAAATCCACATAATAAATGAACTTTTTCCCAGATTTTACGTTTTAATCCGGTGACACACACCTAATTTTGTAATCCGCTTGTCAGGCTCATTTCCGGGCACTGTTTTCGGCGAATAAGCTCTTTTTTACCCCTAAATCCTAATATAACGCATATTCAGACAGGGAGGGGGGGGGATACCACCCCTATATGGTAGGGGTATAGCGTATGGGTTATAGTACCCTAGAGTATGGGGTATAATACTAGGGGCTAAGTAGTATGATACTAGGGGCTAAGTAGTATGATACTAGGGGCTAAGTAGTATAATAATAAGGGCTAAGTAGTATGATACTAGGGGCTAAGTAGTATAATAATAAGGGCTAAGTAGTATGATACTAGGGGCTAAGTAGTATAATAATAAGGGCTAAGTAGTATAATAATAGGGGTTAAGTAGTATGATAATAGGGGCTAAATAGTATGATACTAAGGGCTGAGTAGTATTATAACAAGGGCTAAGTAGTATAATACTAGGGGCTAAGTAGTAATATACCCCACCCCTTGATTGATTAACGCCGGTTTTCCCCTGCTACCGTACTGCTTGCGTTCGGCCTCGGCCAGGCAGATGCTGAGTTTGAGGAAGAGCGGCTTCTGCAACTTTATGTTATTCATAAGCGTAGGATAGCATGGAATGGAATTAAGTCAAGTTTTGAGGAGAGAGACGAGCGACAAGATAATTACAGTTGCTTGGCCAGTTGCCTGGCGGCCAGAGTGGGATTTTTAGCGGTGAGGATGCCGGTGGACACGGCTATGCGCAGGGGCTTGCGGCCTGGATCGTTTGGTCTTTTTGCCCGGGACTGCTGAAACGAGTTTGTTGGCTTCCTCCAGCCAGTTGAGCCGTTCCTGATAGGTGCTTTTGAGATAGTCGTTGAGGTGTTCGCTGGGCGTAATTCTGTCTTCGTGGTTTTTTTTCATCGGCGCCTCTTGATTTTTATTATTTCCTTCAGGTTGGCGACATCAATCCGGTCCTGCGGCCGGCCGGCCTTTTTCTTTAATAGTATCAGATGGTTGATGGACAGCACCGGTATGGCGATATTTTTTATTCTTATCTTTTTTGCCGCTTTGGCCATCCGGTCAAATCTGATGGGCTCTTTGATAAATACGTCAATGGTTTTTAGGTGTTCTTTGGGATGGAAGAATGAGAAAACCTTCATATTTTTGGTTTTTATCCATTCCTGCCTTTTATTTTCATCCTTGAATTGCTCTTTGGTCACCGGCAGCCGCGGTTGATATCCCAATTTGGCGATGGCATCAAAAAAGCGGTCTATATTTTTTTCTGACAGGTGGATGGTGATATCCAGGTCGGCGGTGAATCTGGCAAAGCCGTGTAATACGGTGGCCACGCCGCCGGCTACTAAATATTCAACCCCGGCTTTGTTGAACGCCCTGAACACTTCTTCGTAAAACATATAACTTTTTTATATCAAATACCTCTCGCCGCGTCAAATTTAATCTCAGCTTTGTGGTGGGCCCGAGCGCTTGTATTATTCAGTTGCTTGGCCAGTTGCCTGGCGGCCAGAGTGGGATTTTTAGCGGTGAGGATGCCGGTGGACACGGCTATGCGCAGGGGCTTGCGGCCGTGGGCAGATTTGAGCTGTCCGATATTACCCTTGTTTATGCCGCCTATCAGGAAGTAGGGGATTCTGAGCTGCCGGACGGCCTTGCCCAGGTAGCCGTAGCCGTTGGGCTCGAGTCCGGGTTTGGTCGGTGTCTTATAGAACGGACCGACCGAGATGTAGTCGGCGCCCTGCCTTTGGGCGGACAGCGCTTCTTTGATATCGTGCGAGGTGGCGCCGATTATCCGGTTGACGCCGAGTATTTTGCGGGCCTGGCTGATAGCGATGTCGTCCTTGCCCAGATGCACGCCGTCGGCG
The DNA here is from genome assembly GCA_041658285.1 of Candidatus Brocadiia bacterium. Taxonomy (NCBI): domain Bacteria; kingdom Pseudomonadati; phylum Planctomycetota; class Candidatus Brocadiia; species Candidatus Brocadiia bacterium. The sequence goes on along the minus strand of JBBAAP010000001.1, from coordinate 92,504 downwards.
TCGGACAGCAGCGCCAGGTCAGCCCGGTCGTTGATGATGAAGAGCTTGCGGTATTGCCGGGTGATTTGGCGCACTCGTTTTGCCAGCGACAGCAGTTTGTCGTCCATCAGGCCTTTGGACCTGAGCTGGACCATATCTACTCCGGACCCGTCTGCGTGCGCAGTCCGGGCAGGCCTGAGCAGTCCGGGCAGTTTGTTGATATCCTTTTCGGAGATGAGGAGATAAAGCCGGGTATTTGCCAGCCAGAGGTTAGGATGGAGCACGAATCTGAATGATTGTTCCAGCTGGTAGGCTTGGAACCTGAGGGCTTCGACCCGGCGGGCCAGCCCGGGCAGGTCGGCCTTGAGGTATTCGATGATGGAGCGGAGCGATTCCTGCAGGCGTTTGAGGTTGCTGGTGACTATTTCCGGGTTGGTCTTGGATCCGGCCGGGTTGTCCTTGCCCACGTCGGCGCTGATATCGCGCGAGGCAATCAGTCCGCGCTCGAGCGGTTTCATCAGCCGGACCAGTCGGTGCCTGATGCCGCGGGCCGATTGGTAGAGCGGTTTGTCGTCCAGCCCGAACCGGGCGTAGTCTTCGATGACCCGGGTGGCCTCGCGGGCGCGGTTGTAGTTGACGTCAATGATACGGTAGAGCATAAGATTCCGTAGCCACAGAGGCGCAGAGGGCACAGAGAGCATTGATAATAAGTAATTTTAACAATATAATTTTTAATTCCCCGCTCCGTGTGCTCTGTGTCTCAGTGGCAAATTTTACGATTTATGGTAGCAATTACTGGTTGGTTGTCAATTCTTTGTCGCAGGAATAGCAGATGAATTTGACGCCGGGGTTGAAGAGGATGACGTTATAGCTATGTCCGCATTTGGGGCAGGTGATGAGGTGATGCCCCTGGAATTCAGATATTTTTTGGACGTTTTCCTCGGTCAGGAATCCTTTTTTGACCATAATCTCGCCCAGCCGGAGCGGGTAGTCGTCGGCCATTTCCAGCTGGACGCCCAGGCATTCGTCCACGTGTTTTTCAGAGGCAAAGCCCAGGCGCATGGCAATCTTGCCGAAGATGTTGTCTTCCTTGAGCCGGCGCGCCTTGATGGCCTTGGTCTCGATGCTGCGTTTCTGGAGGTCTACAAGCGTCTGGTGCTGGGCCGGGGTGATGTAGTTCTTTTCCAGGAGTATCTGCCCGAGCGCCCGCCATTCCTTGAGGTTGCGCTGGAACTTGACGCACTCGGCTATCTGCTCCTGGCTGACCATCTTGGAGCGGATGGCGATGTCGCCGAATATTAAATCATCTTTTTGTGCCATAAACCGCAAATACTCTATTAAGGACTGATTTCACAAATCCTAATTTAATTAACCCGTGAAAGTTTTGCAATATTTTTATAGTTTCCCGGCCAGCCATAGGTTCAGCCCGATGATGCTTTTGGCGTCTTTTATCCGGTTTGTCCGGAGCATCCGGCTGATATCACGGCTGGTGAATATCCGGCAGTTGATGTATTCATCGGCATCCTGGGCGGCTTTGGTCCTGGACTTGGCCAGTCCTTTGGCCACGAACAGGTGTATCCGCTCGGTGCAGAATCCGGGACAGCTGAAGAAGGTGAGCACTTTTTTCATAGTCCGGGCGGCGTAGCCGGTTTCTTCAATCAGTTCGCGCCGGGCGCAGCGGGCGGGTGGCTCGTTTTTGTCCAGAGTGCCGGCCGGTATTTCCCAGAGCGCCTGTCCGGCGGCGTAGCGGAACTGGCGGACCAGCAGGACTTTGTCTTTTCCGATGAGAGGTATCATGGCGCTGGCGCCGGGATGGACCACGGTGTCGCGCTCGAAACGATGGCCGTCCGGTCCGGTCAGCCGGCTGTTGACCAGGCTGAATATCCGGCCGCGGTAGATGGTCTGGGCGGAAGATATTTTATAGGCCATTGACTTCTCCGAACTGGGTCTGGTAAAGCCGGGCGTAGAGCCCGTTTTTCTGGAGCAGCTCCTGATGCGAGCCCTGTTCCATAATGGCGCCTTTTTCCAGGACGATAATCCTGTGGGCGTTCTGGATGGTGGACAGGCGGTGGGCGATGATGAAGGTGGTCCGCCCCTGCTGGGTAATCAGGTTATGCAGGGCGTTTTGGACTATTTTCTCCGATTCGGTATCCAGCGCCGAGGTGGCTTCGTCGAGCAGCAGGATGGACGGGTTTTTGAGTATGGCCCGGGCGATGGCCACGCGCTGGCGTTCGCCGCCGGAGAGCTTGACGCCGCGTTCGCCGATGACGGTGTCGTAGCCCTGAGGCAGTGTTTCGATGAAGTCGCCGATATAGGCAGAGCGGGCGGCGGATTTGATTTCGTCCTCGGAGGCGCCGGGCCGGCCGTAAGCGATGTTCTCGCGGATGGTCGAGTTGAACAGGAAGGGCTCCTGGCCGACGATGGCGATGTGTTTGAGGAGCGAAGCCAGTTTTACGTTGCGGATATTAAGGCCGTCGACGGAGACGACGCCCTGGGTCGGGTCGTAGAATCTGGAAATCAGGTCGAGCAGGGTTGATTTACCGGAGCCGGTAGGGCCGACCACGGCGATGATTTCTCCGATTTTGACCTTGAGGTTGATATCGCGCAAGACCGGTTCGCGGTCATAGGCGAAGGAGACGTTATTGAATTCGATATTATTGCTGAATGATTTCAGTTCGGCGGCATTGGGCGCGTCGACGATTTCCGGTTTCAGGTCCATCATCTCGAAGATGCGTTGCGCGCCGCCCAGCGAGGCCTGGAGCGAGCCGTAGGTTCGGCTGATGATGCGGATGGGTTTGAAGGCGAGTATCAGGAAAGCAACAAAGATAAAAGCGGTTGTTATTTCCAGCCGGCCGGTTTGGAGGACGTAAAAGAACCCGTAGGCGGCGCCCAGCAGCAATAAAGCGCCGATTAGTTCGGTAGCGCTGAGGAGCATGGCAATGGCCCGGGCCACGCCGAGCGATTTGCGGAAGAAGCCCATATGTTCTTTGTTCAGGTCCTGTTTTTCCTTCTCCTCCATCTGGAACGATTTGACCACCTTGATGCCGGTGAATATCTGGTGCATTGATTCGGTCACCTCGCCCAGCTTGACCAGGCTCTTGTAGCGGTACTTGCGTATCTGGCGGCTGAAGGCGACGATGGGCAGGGCGACCAGCGGGACGCCGATGAGTATTAACAGGGTGATTTGCCAGTCCAGGACGAACATATAGCCGAAGGTCATTAGTATCATAATGGGTTGCTGGATGAAATCGCCGAACAGGAGTTGGAGCGCGCCCTGGGTGATGGTGATGTCGTTGGTCATGCGCGAGAGCAGGTCGCCGGACTTCTTGTCGTGGAAGAACCTGATGGACAGGTTCATAAGGTGTCCGCAGACCTTGTTGCGGATATCAATGACAATCCTGAGGGTTATGTATTCCTGGAGGTATTCCTTGAGGTAGTTGAAAATGACCACCAGGATAGTCATCAAGAGGTAGATGATGGCGGTGTTGATAAGTGTTTTTTCAGGCGAGTCGCCCTGGATATAGGATTCGAACGGTATGGAAAACTTGGCTGTTTGTGCGGGGTTGAGAGCGCTGACGTCCGGAAGGGCGGCGCCGGCTGCGGTCTTGGTCTTTAAGACGTCGCTGATGGGTTTTATAAGGAGAATCCGACCCTGGGAAAGCAGTCCGTAGAATATTATCGAGACCATGGTAACGATAATCAGGGCCCAGTAGCGTCGGGCAAAGGGGTATAACTGGGCAATCAGCCTGCGAGAGTTATTCAGATTCATATTAATATGCGTTATTGCGGGTTAGCCAGCTTTTCGCATTCCGCTTTTATCGCCTGGATACGGACTTTTGGGTCGGGCAGTATTGCGGGGTTATCCAGAAGTTTTTTGCTTTCGGATATGACCATCTGGTAATCAGTTTTGAGTTTCAATATGGACAAGCGCTCTATCTGGATGTCCCACCAGTCGTTGGAATCTACTTTCAGGTCGGGCAGGATATCCAGGCAGGTCTTTATGGCCGCGTCGTGTTGCCCCAGGTTTTTATATGATTCAATCAGCATATTGGTGAATATGAGTTTTTCCGGGTAGGCCTTCTGGGCGTCCTGGAGATGGGGGATGGCTTTTTCGTAGTATTTAAGCCCGACCAGGATGCGGGCCAGCGGCGCCTTGTTCTTGACCAGCCGCGCTTTGGCGTCATCGGCTTGGAGCGCCGGGTGGGCTATGATTTTCTGGTATATTTCCATGGCCCGGGTGAGCTGGTTGGCCAGTTCAAGTTTCTGGCCGATTTCTTCCATCAGGTCGAGGTTGTCGGCGATAATGGCGTTGACGGCGGCCCAGGCGGCGGAGGCTATTTTTTCATCCGGGTCGCCCATAGTTTGGAGCAGCGGGGTGATGGCCGAGGCGTCCTTAATCCGCCCCAGCGCGCCGGCGGCCAGCTGGCGGGTACGCGAGTCCTTGTCGGACAGCATTGATTTGACCAGATCCGGGATAGTTTCCTTATTGGACATCTTGCCCAGCGATTCGGCGGCTATTTGGCGGACGTCCGGGAATTCGTCAGACAGTAACTTGACCAGCTTGGGCGCGTATTCGGGCAGTCCCATCCGGCCGAAGCTGTTGGCGGCTGACCAACGGACGTTCTTGCGGGTATCTTCCAGGTAGCGGGCGATGATTTCGGCACTGGTCGGGTCCTTAAGGTTGCCCAGGAGTTCGATTGCGGCCCGGGTGATGTTCTCATTATTCTTGATTTCCGGCAGTGCCAGGTATTCGTGGATGGTTGGTACGGGCTCGCGTGATTTTATTTTATCGAGTGAATCAAGTATGATTAGGATGGTTGGTTCCGGTTCGGACTTTAATCCGAGCAATAACGGCGCGACCGCAGTGGGCGTGGCAATCCGGCCGAAAACCGCATAAATCTTATCGCGTATGGTTTGCTCTTTGGCGCCGGACAGGATGTTGGTTAGTGAGGGAACGACCTTTTCATCGCCCAAATCGCCCAGAAGCGCTATAATCTGTATGCGAATGTCTTCTTCAGCTTTGGCATCAGATCGGGCTGGGATAGGCTGGTTTATTATTTCAACTAATTTAGTAATCAACTGCTTGGTTACTTCTTTATCCAGTGTTTTAAGCTGTTCGATGGCGTATTTTCGCATTAGGGGAGATTCATCGTCCAGAGCGGCGGTCAGGTATTTGAGGACTGTAATATCATCGTGCTGGGCTCTGGCCTGCTCGATGCGGATTTTCATTAGGTCCAGGCGCATGGTTGAAAGGGATGTTTTGAGTTGTTCGATCTGGGCGTCCTTCTGCTTGAGCATATCCAGCTGGGTAATGATGGCTAGGTTGAGCCACTGTTCGCGTGAGGCATATTTATTGTCGTTCCACCAGCCCAACCATTCTTCCTTGGTGTAGAAGGTCTGGAATGTTATGGCGTATAAAGTCCGGTTGATTTCAGTGTTGAGGTCGGATTTCTTGTTGTTGAAAAGTCCAAGCAGGAACGGAACGCTCTTTTTGGTTGGAGCATAGGCCAGGCCACGGACGATTTGGCTGCGGATGATTTCGTCTTTGAGCGGTTGGTTAAGCGATATAATGAGCAGGCGAGCCGATTTTTCAGGATCAGCGAATCTAAGCGAGTCGTAAACTAACGGCAGGATAGGGGTATTTGCCCGGTCAAGTAGCCCGACGATAGGTTCAAGGAAGCGCTCGACCGTTTTGGCCCGGGCCTCTGGTTTATGGGTGCCGTTTTTCTTGCCGTTGGTGGTCAGCGCGGTCATTATGGTTTTTGCAGCTTCTTCGTTATCTCCTTTGAGACCGTTCGTGATTATTTTAGCCGAGGTTTTATTATCCAGATAAAGCAGGCGTTCAGCTGCAAAGAGTCGTTCTTCCGGTGAAGGCGAGACCAGTTTCTGTTTTAGATGTTCTATTTCGTCATAAGTTGAAACGGGCTGGATGTCGTCTGTCAAAGTTGTGCCTTTGCTGTCAAGGGTTGGATTTGACGGAAACTGTAATTCGTAACTTTTGCAGGAATTAAGGGCTATCAATAATAGGGCAAGCGCCGATAGTTTTTTGTACATAAACGTAAAGTTATTTTATCCGTTCATAATTGGTTGTCAATACAAAATAATAATATTTAATCGGCAAAATAGGCGTTTATATGGAATAGTTTGCATAGTTCAATTTGATAGGGTTAGCCAGTGCATTTGCCGAAATATATATATGGTGGATAACGAAGAAATAACGCAGGGTGGTATTTCCCATGTTCGGGAGCTGGGCAAGGACTTGCTGGGCTATCTTCCTTCCAAAATAGTGCCGCTAATTACCAGTTTTGTTGCTACGGCGATTATTACCAGGATGATTAAGCCGGATGACTATGGGTTGCTGACCTTAGTTACCGCGACCGTTACTTTTGCCGGGACATTGGGTTTTGATTGGATAGGGTATTCAGTCTGGCGGTATTATGATCAATATAAACAGAATGATGAACTATCCCTGTTTATGGGAACGATTATTAACCTTAATATTTTGATGGCCGGTATTGTTGGCGCCATTATTTATGGGATGGCCTTATTTTATAGCAATGATGTCAGTTTCAGCCAGCTTTTGAAAATTGCTATATTGTTGTTAGTGACTGGGCGGATTTATACATTTATAATTTTCATATTTCAATTGCAGAGGAAGCCCTTTAAATACAGCCTGTATTCCTCAATCGTAGCTGTGTTGAATGTGGTATTTATCGGCATATTTCTTTATTACTTTTCGGCCAGGGTGGACAATATTATTTATGCGGCTGTTATTGCTAACGGCATTGTATCCATCCCGGGGATAATAGATCTTTATAGGAAACTCAGCGTAAAATGGTCGTCTTTTTCCGGGCGTATAGTAAAACAAGTGGTTTTGTTTGGATTGCCGCAATTAGGGACTTTATTAGGGGCTGTTTTACTTTCTCTGTCTGATCGCTTTATGATAAATTATTATTCCAGTACTGCTGATGTTGGTATCTATAGCGCTGGTTATAAAGTAGCTGAATTTTGCCTGAATTATGCATATAACTTTTTACTTTTGGCGGTTATGCCCATAATCATCCAGACATATGTAAAACATGGAGAAAAGCTTGTCAGTGATAAGTTGAAGATGTTTATTGGGGTTTATCTTATGATTTTGATCCCGGCGGCATTCGGCACAATTGCTGTTGGGCAGGATATTGTGAAGATAATGATGGGCATTGAATACCACGGCAGTTACATTGTATTGCCGTGGGTGGTTGGTGGCGTATTCTTTTTCGGGTTGAGCCAATATTTTACATTGCCGTTACAGCTAAAGGAAAGGCCCTCGATTATTGCGATATTGATATCCGGCGCGGGTGTTCTTAATATACTGCTTAATATGGTGATGATACCAAGATGGGGTATCATCGGGGCTGCGGCCGCGACACTGATTGCTTATTTTGCGTATGCGGTTACTTCGTATTGGATTAATAACAAGGTTATTAGAATAAGGATACCTTTAGATACATTGATAAAATCGCTTATATCAGCGGTGGTTATGTATCTTAGCGTAGATTTTGGCGTTAGTAAATTTATAAATCTAGGTTTGATACCTGGTTTGATTATAAAGATTATTTGGGGCGCTATTATTTATTTTGCGGTTTTGTATATTTTAAGAGAACCTATCATATCAAAATTGGCGTTTATAAGAGGCAAGAGTTCAGAATAAAATGAAACACCTGTTATTTAAGGCATTTAAAAAGACTTTTTATTTTTTTTCCGGATACGGTCTGACTAAATTCTATCCGATGTCGGTTATTTGGCCAAAGATATACCGCAAGATTGTGGCTAATGCGCATCCTGATTTAGCGGATGTTCAGGGGCATAAGATGTTTCTTGATCCGTATGATTCGCTTAGTTTATCCATGAATGGTGTATATGAGCCGCTTGAAACGAGTATTGTTAAACAGTATGTGAAAAAGGGGGACATTGTATTAGATATCGGGGCGAATATCGGATATTACACCCTCCTTTTCGCGCGATTGGTGGGAGATGAAGGTAAAGTCTATGCTTTTGAGCCGGAACCGGATAATTTTGAATTACTCAAGAAGAATGTTGAGATTAATAAATATGAGAATGTGGTGTTGATTCAAAAAGCGGTATCGGATGTGGGCGGTAAGATTAGATTATATCTTTCCGGCGATAATAAAGGAGATAATCGGATATTTGATTCCGATGATAACCGGCCTTATATTGATGTAGATATGGTATCTCTTAGTGATTATTTTAGTGATTATAAGGGTAAAGTGGATTTTGTAAAAATGGACATCCAGGGGGCCGAAGGACGGGTAGTTAAGGGCATGATAAACTTACTTAATAACAATCGGCAGATAAAAATCATCAGTGAATTCTGGCCGGAGGGTCTTGATAGGGCCGGGACTAAACCGGAAGAATATCTGATGACATTAGAATCTTTTGGATTTAAACTTAATATCATAGATGAGGAACAGTCGAAGATTATTTCTATGGGTGTGGATGAATTAATCAAGATTTATGAGCGTCACGAAGAGTGGAATTTATTCTGTATTCGGGATTAGGTGTAAAAATATGGGGAATTAATAGTTTACTCGGTATGTTTTTTTCGTGTTTAAAGAAAATGGGGTATTTGAAAGGTTAACTAAATTGGAATATGTCGTTATGGCAGAGCGCATCCCGTAGAAAGTAATACATAATCGCATCTATAATATTATCGTTTTCTTATGAAGGTTTTATTTGTCACTTCGTGGTATCCCAGTACGGCTAGCTCTATCGCTGGTATTTTTGTCCGTGAACATGCAAAAGCAATTTCTTTATATAACGAAATAATAGTGCTTTATCCGGAAATTGCTTCGGCGAAGTTGCCCATATCGGATAGTATAGAGGATGGATTGCGTACCATTAGGGTATTTTACAGGGTTCCAATTAAATACACTACTGTTATTTCTCAATTATGTGCGGTATATAAAGCGTTTTGTTATCTTAGGAAACAGGGTTATATACCGGATATTATTCATTCAAATACTCACGAGGCTGGTATGGCTGGTTTGTTATTAGCTAAACTTTATCATCGACCGGGAGTGATTACTGAGCACTATTCTGGTTTTATTGGGCATTCTCAATTAACATTCCGGCAGAAGTTATTGGCCAGATGGGCGATGTTGCAGGCAAGGGTGGTTATGCCGGTCAGTAACTGCTTAAGAGATGGTATGATTAATTTGAGCATTAAGAATAAATTTTGTGTTATTCCGAATGTTGTTGACACGGGGATTTTTTTTCCATTATACAAGGAAGCAATGAATAAAGCGCAAAAGAGAATACTTTTTGTTGGGCTATTAAGGCCCGAAAAAGGGATAAATTATCTTTTGGAGGCCCTGTCAATTATTAGAATGAATAGGGATGATTTTGTATTGGATATCGTTGGTGGTAGTCCTGATTATATGGGATGTGAGGAATTAACTGCAAAATTAGGGTTGAAAGACAAAGTGCGATTCCATGGGATAAAGCCAAAGAATGAGGTAGCGGAATTTATGCGCCAAAGCGATTTTATTGTTATCCCGAGTCTTTTTGAAACATTTGGAGTTGTGACAGTAGAAGCATTGGCTTCTGGCAAGCCGGTTATTGCCACAACAACTGGTATTGCTCTTGAAGTTATAACCAAAGAGAGAGGCCTTTTAGTTCCGCCTGGAGATATCAATGCCCTGAAAAATGAGATTGAGTATATGCTTGACCATTTTAAAAATTACGATACAAAAGCAATTGCCCATTATGCCCGAGAGAAATTTAGCTATAAAGCTGTGGGGCATCAATTTGATATGGTTTATAAAAACTGCATAAAATAGCTTTTATGGTGGGAGTAATTTGATTGTCCGAATAGTTAAATAATATGCGTACTGACGTAGTTCATACTTTCGGAACCAGAATTGTGACTTTTATCATTAGCGCCGTTGCCTCCATTATTCTTGTACGTTTTTTGGGGGCCGAGGGTCGGGGGGTTCTAGGTGTGATTCTAATGACGGTTGGTATACTGACTATTTTAGCTGATTTTGGAATTACTTTTGCCAATGTTTATTTTACTACCAGGGAGAAACCATCTGTTTTGTTCTGGAATTCTTTGTCCAGCGGGATATTTATAGGTCTTATTCTGATTGGCGTGGCGAAAATTATTATATTAGTTATTCCCTCAGCATTCCGTGGTATTGAACATCATCTTCTTTTGTTGTGCGCTATTTCATTACCATTTATCCTGGTGACTACATATTTCAGCGGAATTATTAGGGGGTTGCAGGAGATAAAGGCACTTAATATATTCTCTTTTTTAAATACCATTTTTATCCTGTTGGCATACATAATTATTCTATCGTATTACCCAACTGTGAGGACAGTCATTTTGATAATACTAGCTTCAAATGTTTTTTTATTCCTAATGCATAGTATTTACTTATCAAGAAAAGTATCAGTAGGCAACCCTGTTTTAGATTTTAAGGTATTAGGGAAAAGTATTTCTTTCGGTGTTAAAGGTTATTTGGGCAATGTACTGCAATTTTTTAACTACCGGATTGATGTTTTGATTGCCAACTGGTTTTGCGGGCCGCGTTATGTGGGGTTTTATGTTGTTTCGGTCGCAGTGGCGGAATCACTTTGGCATCTTGGTAACAGTGTTTCATCGGTATTGTTCCCTTATGTATCAGCATGCCGTGATGATCGGGAAAATGCTCGGATTACCACAATCTACAGTCGGGTGACTTTTTATCTTACTTTACTGATGGCTCTTATTATAGCTTTTATCAGTCCATATTTAATTACTTTATTATTCGGAAGTGATTTTAGCGAATCGATTCTGCCGTTTTTACTGCTTTTACCAGGTGTGGTTATTTTTTCGTTTACCACGGTTATCGCAAGTTACCTGGCAGGAGTCGGATTACCGCATTATAATACAATAGTTGCGGCTGTTTCATTTGTAGTAACAATTATTTTAGATGTTATTTTGATCCCACGCTGGGGTATTAATGGAGCTGCTATAGCTACGTCAATCTCTTATATTACAGCAACTGTTGTTATAATTTTGCTGTATAAAAAACAAACAAAGATTTCACTGGGAGAGATTATTTTACCCAAGATATCTGATTTCCTGAGTTTACGCTCTGTTTTTAAAAGATAGGAACTAATTTTTATTCTTGAGGTAGCTAAAATATGTGTGGAATTTGCGGTATTTACTCTTTAGATAAATCTGGCGTTAATCAGAGTTTGGTTAAACGGATGAACGACCAGATTATACATCGAGGCCCTGATGATGAAGGCTATTGGCTTTCGCAAAACAGCGTTCCATTTATCGCTTTGGCCAGCAGGCGGTTATCAATTATTGACTTGTCCGCGGCCGGACACCAGCCAATGGCCAATGAGGATAAAACTCTTTGGATAACTTATAACGGGGAAATTTATAATTACTTGGAACTAAAACAGGAGCTGGAAAATTTCGGGCATAAGTTTAATTCTGACAGTGATACTGAAGTCATTCTTCATGCTTATGAACAGTGGGGAACCGAATGCCTTAGGCGTTTTAATGGAATGTGGGCATTTGTGCTATGGGATAGCCGCAATAAAAGATTATTCTGCGCCCGGGACTATTTCGGAATTAAGCCGTTTTACTATTACCACGATAAAAATATTTTTGTATTTGCTTCTGAGATCAAGGCTATTTTGGCACACCCGGCTGTTGCTAAAAAGATTAATCATGAGATATTATATGACTACCTGACTACCGGTTATGTAGACCATTCCGAGGATACATTTTTTGCCGGAATAAAACATCTTAAATCTTCGCATTATATGCTGATAGATAGTAAAAATAATGCTACAATAAATAAATGGTGGAATATTGAGGCGGGTGCCATAGGAGTTATTGATAAAGGTGCGAACGAGCATGATGTCGTAAGCAATTTTCGCGATTTACTTGAGGATTCGGTTAGAATAAGATTGAGAAGTGATGTTCCTGTGGGGACATGTCTTTCGGGTGGGCTTGATTCTTCATCAATTGTTTGTCTGATAAATCGTCTATTGCTTCAGCATAAGGTGGTTAGACCGGAATTAATAGGGGCGCACCAGAAAACTTTTTCGGCTTGTTATGATGACAAGCGTGTGGATGAGCAGAAATTTATGAATATGGTAATTCAGCAAACCGCGGCTGAAAGCCATAAGACTTTTCCTAGCAGTAAAGAGTTGTGGAATGATTTATCTAAGCTGATCTGGCATCAGGAAGAACCATTCAGATCTACGAGTATATACGCACAGTTTTGTGTGATGAAGCTAGTATCTCAGAACAAAGTTAAAGTCCTTCTGGACGGTCAAGGGGCCGATGAGCTCTTGGCCGGGTATTTCAATTATCCGGCAATTCTGTTGAATAGCCTTATTTCTAAAGGTGATTTGTCAAAGGCTTTTTACGAATGGCGGCATAGCATTTTTTCAACCCCATATCAAAAAGTTAAGTTATTACTTTTTATCATATACAGTCGGTTACCTTCAAATTTAAGGAGTTTAGCTCGTTCTTCTCTGGCGGCATTGTATCAGGAGTCATCTGTAAAAAGTAAGCCATTTGCGGTGAGGGAAGATTGGGCGATAAAATTCAAGGGGAGAATTAACAGTTTTTATGAAGCACGGTATAAATATACGAATGATTTAAACCGGACTTTATATTCGGATACTTTGGAGTATGGATTGCCTGCACTATTAAGATATGAGGATAAGAACTCATCAGCATTTTCTTTAGAGGCGCGAGTTCCTTTTCTAGATCATCGTTTTGTCGAGTTTTGTTTCTCGTTATCATATAATTATAAAATAAGAGATGGTTTAACCAAGTGGATTTTGAGAGAATCCATGAAAGGTGTTATACCTAAGGAAATAGCCCTACGCCGGGATAAAATAGGTTTTGCAACGCCGGAAGTACAGTGGCTGGCTGAAAACCGGGATAACATAAAGAATCTTTTTAAAGGGAGTAAGGTTTTATGCGGTGAATTTATTATGCCCGATAAAGTGTTTGGGAGCATAGACAGCATGCTTTCACGGGATACGATAAAATTTACTGATATTTGGCGTTGGGTTAACCTGGAAATGTGGCTGAGGGCGTTTTTCGGATAGCTATATTGCCGTATTGTTCAGGTTTGAAATATATGGAAACGATTAATTGCATATTGTGCGGCAGTAATCAGTTCATTACTTTGCAGAAACCCAGTCCTTACGGTATGGTTAAATGCCGCCGATGTGGCTTAGTGTTTCTTAATCCAAGGCCGGATAGGGTCGAACATAAAAAGTTTCACAAGGATAGCTATTTTGAGTCATATTACGCCCAGACCATAGATAAATTTTATACGGAACAAAATGAGCTTTATAAACGGATTGCTCAACTTAATCGTCAACGATTGACTTTGGTTAAGGGGTATATAAATAATGGTAAATTGCTTGATGTAGGCGCTGGGCAGGGGATGTTCATTAAAACGGCTCATCACCAAGGATTTAATGTAATCGGAACAGATTTAATGGATGAGGCGCATTCGTATTTTAAATCTATTGGGTTGGATTACCGTATTGGATACTTAGAAGAACTTAAATTACAGAAGGAATCATTTGATGTGGTTACGATGTGGCATTCTCTTGAGCACACGTTCAATCCGGCCTCAACCTTACAAGAAGCTCATCGAGTTATCAGGAAGGGCGGATATTTGTTCATTGCCGTTCCTTCCTTTAATACGGGACTATCTTACCTGAACTTGGTTTTTAATAGGCCTTTTTTTAGTGAGAACTCGACGGAAATTCATTATTTCTATTTTACCGAGATTACTTTAAGGGGGTTGGTGGAAGCATCAGGTTTTAAAGTATTAAGAATACAGCCTGACATTCGTATTAACCTCAAGTCAAGCTGTCGGAGTACGTTAGGTGCAATGCTTGATGGTTTAGGCAAAATCACATGGTTTTTATGTGGGGATAGGCATAATGAAAGTATAATCTGTTTAGCTCAAAAGTTTTGATTATGATAAATTTAATGTACGTTGTTGATGACCTCCGGCTTGGCGGACCGGTAATCTTCAGCACAGTGCTTAAATATTTGGATAAAACAAAATATCGCATAACTGTTTGCTGTCTTTTCGGCGGGGGGGAACTTGTGCCGGAGATAGAATCTTATGGAATCAAGGTGCATGTTTTGGGTTTTCGAAGATGGAAGCCGTGGTTAATTCTTAAGCTGGCGTATCTGATGCATCGATTGGATATACAGATTGTTCATACTCATCTTTTTGCTTCAAATATGATTGGCCGGATTGCGGCTTACTTAGCCGGTGTCCCGGTTATTATCGCTCATATGCGGAATACAACCCAGATGATGAATAGAGTTCAAATGATGATAGACAGGGGATTATCTGCTATAACAACCAAGATTATTGTAATTGATAAGGAGGTCCTTAACTCTGTTGTCAAAGACGAAAAAATACCGGTTAATAAAATAATTTGTATTCACAATTCAATTGATGTCGGAAAGTTCAACCCGGATATAAAAAGAGCTGACGACAATTGCATAACAAAAGTAATTGGTAAAGGTAAGTTTTGTATCGGGATGGTTGCGGGGCTTTCACCCATAAAAGGGCATGATTTTTTATTGCAAGCTATGCCTGGAATACTTAAATGCATTCCAGATGCCCATTTGGTATTGGTTGGAGATGGACCATTGCGTCATAATCTGGAAGATGAAATATTAAATCTGAATATCCGCGGAAATGTTTCGCTTTTAGGATCGTGCAGGGAAATACCTCAAGTAATCAATCAATTTGATGTTATTGTACATCCTTGTTTAATAAAGGGAATCCCAAAATCAGTTTTAGAGTCAATGGCAATGAGGAAAGCCGTTGTTGTTACTTTACTTAGTGAGTACCCCAATGTTATCGTTAATGAGCAGACCGCTTTGCTTGTGCCGCCTAAAAGCCCGCAGGCAATTACAGATGCCGTTTATAGGTTATATAAAGATCCTGGTTTGCGCGCTCGTTTGAGTTATCAAGCTTACGAAAGAGTCAAAGAGTATTTTAATTATCCGAGAATGATTAAGGAATTGGAATCACTTTACGATAATTTATGCAAATAGATAAAATATTTTTGTGTTATAAATGCCACAACAGGATGGAATTGATTGATCCCAAGTTTACTGATTTTGGTATTGAAGATGGCAGATTCTTGTGTGTAAGCTGCGGGACAATATATCCTGTGAAGGATGGAGTAATTGATGCTTCTAATGAGAAGCATCAAAGAGGTCAAGGTTCAGTCTCATGGGACCGCGATAAGTTTGAGGAATTTTATTCCAAAAGAGGGTATTATGAAACCGCGGCCGAATGGGTGCAGCCATTTGTTCCGGATTTTGTTCAGGATTATCGTTATTCGCGTATCACGGGGCGGATTTTGGAATGGTTGCGCCCTCAACCAGGTAGTAAAATACTTTATGTCGGTTGCGGAGTAGGGTGGTTATTTTTTGAAATACTGAAGATATTCCCGATGCAAAATCTGGAATTTTTTGGTTTAGACGTAGTTTACAGTAATATTCGTAACCTTATTTACCGTAAAAAAAAGGAAGGTAGACCCAATATTGTCGGTATTGTCGGCGATGCCCAAACTTTGCCGTTCCCTGACGATTCATTTGATATTGTGGTTTCCTCGGAAGTACTGGAGCATATTTATGATAAGCAGGCCGCGATTAAAGAAATATATCGCGTGCTTAAGCCGGGCGGACGTTTCATATTCTCGACGCCTTCGCGTGAGGCCATATTCTTATGGCAATGGATGTTTGCTGTTCCGAGATTTCTAAGAGATCTATTAAGGGGTTGGGTTAAGGGAGATTTAGTTTATGATGAACCGATGTTTCGCCGGGTATTCGAATACTATTTGAAATCAGCGGGATTTTTCCGTCTTAACCTGGAACAGAATCTCTTTGTTCCCCACGAATGTTATTTCCAGTATTTTCCGGCTTATTTCAATAGATTATTGGTTAAGATCGGGATTTTTACCGAAAAATATTTATTAAGGGTTTTTAGCAAATTTGGCCTTCACTTTGTCGGGCAATACCAGAAATAATTCGGTTGCTTATGAATCCGAAAATCAGTATTATAGTTCCATCGCTTGACGGTTATCGTCAGGGTAATGTTCCCCGGTTGGTGAGTGCGCTTAAAGAGCAGACCATTTCTGATTTTGAATTAATCATAGTCAAAGGTGAAAGACCTTGCGCCCGGGCGCATAATATCGGCGCCGCTAGGGCGCATGGAGAAATATTAGTCTTTTTTGACGATGACATAATCCTTGGGAATAATAGCGTAATCGAGAACCTGATTAGACCGGTAATTCACGACAGCTCCATAGGAATTTCAGGCGCTTCGCAACTGGTTCCTCCTGATGCCAACCGTTTCCAGAAGCGATGCGCCGAACAAATGGGGCGTTTCCAATTTCCTGTCATAAAAACCATCAGGGATTCTGATATGGCTACTCACGCCGGTATGGCCATAAAAAAAGATGTCTATATGAAAGTAGGGCAGGAGAACGAGAATCTTATTTACGGCGATGACCCGGACCTGCGGGCCAGAGTCAGGAAAGCGGGCTATCGGGTTGTTATAGTCCCGGATACATGGGTGTTCCATCCGCCTCCTGAGAACTGGCGGGTTTTGGTAAAAACCGCCTTCCAGCGCGGCAAAGGGTCGGCTATTGATTTTTGGTTTCATCCGGACCTGGTTTATGACACGCCGACGGGTGAAGTCACGGATTTTGTCCCGCGCCACAGCCTTGTTTACAGGTTATTCCGCGGTTTTGTACAAATCTGCTCCGCGCTCATTAATTTTAAAGCTATTTTACTCAGTGTGAAAGTATTATATGCGATAGGTTACGCTTTAAGCTTGGGAAGCCTAATATTGCGCTTAAGACGAAATAATTGACAGTAATTTGTATTAATAGTATATAATAATCAATGTTTAGGGTAAATATTTTAAATCAGAAAGAGGTAGTTTACGAAGGGCTGGTCGAATCAGTCTTTCTGCCGGGCGAAGGCGGTGAACTGGAGATACTGGCATTTCATATGCCTGTCGTTTGCACCCTGCGGCCGGGCCGAATCAGGATAAACGACTTGTTTTTTGATGTCCGGGGCGGTATTGCCCGGATGGACCAGAATAACGAATTGCTTATTTTGACTTATTGATAAATTATTATGCATCTGGGCAAGGTTGTAACGGTAACATTGATTTTAATGATTATTACGCTGGTATCGTCGTTCATTATTGCCATAATCGGTTATACCAGCATTAATGCTTTGGGTAAGAACCCATCGCTGGCGTCCCGGGTAATGCTACGGATGTTCCTGTTTTTAGTCATAGCCGAAATCGGCGCTATCGGGGCGTTATCACTGGTGCTTAAGGTATTCAATTAAATTATATGTCATTGGAAAAAGCAATCGCGACGATCCTGGTTTTGCTGACTGTTACCGTCGGGCCGTCATTTATCATCGCCGCGGTGGGCTATGCCAGCATCATGGCGCTGGGCCGTAATCCGTCCGCCGCTCCGAAAATACAGATGGCCATGCTTATGTGTTTTTTGTTCGCTGAAAGCATTGCGATTATCGCGCTGCTGGTAGTGTTTAATTTGTTTAAGTAATATATGGATTTGAATATTATTATACCGATTGCTATAGGCTTCATCGTGATATTCGGAAGCTTTGCTCTTTTGTTCCGCAACTATCTCGCTTCCCAGTCCAATATGGCCATCCAGAAACTTCAGCGGATTAATGAAGAGAACCTCCGGCGTGAAGTGGACCTTAAAAAGAAGCTTGACGATTCAGAAAGGGAATACAAGAAGAAAATAGAAGAAGCCGTCAAAGAAGCCAAGCGAATAATACAGGAGTCTGAAGAAAAGGCGTTGTCGGATAAAAAGCGCGTAATAGAAGACGCCAACCACGAGCGCGAAGCCATCCAGCGCGATGCCCGTGAAGAAGTCCAATCTATAAAGAGGGAATCCAGCGTTGAGATAAATAACCAAGCGCTTATTGTGGCGGCTGAATTATTTAAGCGCTCAATAGACCAGGACATAGCTTTGCTCATACATAACCACCTTATAGGCGAGGCGGTTGGCGATATTTCCCATCATAAAGGGCGGAGTCTTTCCGACAGTGATCATGCTGAAATATTTTCCTGTTATCCGCTCTCGCACGAGCATAAGGAGTCGCTTCAGAAGGCGCTTTCGACCGCCGCTCAGAAGGATATCACTTTGACGGAGAAAAAGGACAGTAATCTGTCAATCACCGGCGGGGCGGGCATTTACATCAAAATTGGCAGCACTATTATTGACGGAACGTTTAACAGCCTTTTGAAAAAGACAATAACCAAGATAAAGGAAGAATAGCCTTTTTTGTATGCCCATTGAAATTAAGGAAGTTGGAATAGTCAAAGATATCCGTAAAGGGATAGCCCGCATAAAGGGCCTGCCTTCCTGCATCAATTCCCAGGTAGTCTACTTTGCCAGCGGTGCCGCCGGTATTGTCACCGGATTTGATGAAGAAGAAGTCCACGTCCTGGTTTTGGGTGACGAAACTTCTGTCCGCTCGGGACAGGAGGTCACCAGCACCATCGAGCCATTCCGTGTTCCGGTAGGCGACGGTTTTATCGGCCGGGTAGTCAACGCCATGGCCGAGCCCATAGACACTAAAGGTAAAATCAAGCACAGCGGCTATGGTCCTTTGTTCCAGGAAGCGCCTCCGGTCATCGACCGGGTACCGGTGGAAGAAGGGTTCCTGACCGGCATAAAAATACTCGACTTGGTCATCCCCATCGGCAAGGGCCAGCGCGAACTGATTCTGGGCGACCGGCAATCCGGAAAAACAACCATAGTTGTTGACAGCATCCTCAACCAGAAGGGCAAGGATGTTATTTGCATATATTGTTGCATCGGCCGCAGCCACGCGTCATTGATGAAGACGATACAGATTCTCCAGGAACGCGGGGCAATGGAATACTCCATCATCGTTGCGGCCAGCGGCGCGGATTCTCCCAACGCCCAGTATCTGGCGCCATATACCGCTTGCGCTTTGGGGGAGTATTTCATGCACCACGGCAAGCACGTGTTTATCGCTTTCGACGACCTCACCCGCCACGCCTGGGCTTACCGCCAGATTGCTTTATTGCTGGAGCGGGCGCCCGGTCGCGAGGCCTATCCGGGCGATATTTTTTACATCCATTCGCAGATGATGGAACGCGCCGCCAAGCTAAAGCCCGAACTGGGCGGCGGCTCGATGACGTTTTTCCCCATAGTCGAAACTATCCAGGGCGATTTTACCGGATACATCCCGACCAACCTTATTTCCATAACCGACGGGCAGATTTACCTGTCCACCTCGCTTTTCCAGGAAGGTTTCAAGCCGGCTATCGACCTTGGTTTATCAGTTTCGCGTATCGGCAGTAAAGCCCAAAGCTCGGCTATCCGGGACGTGTCCAAGATGCTTCGGTTGGAATACATCCAGTACCGCGAACTTCTCAAACTGACCCGTATCAGGACCAGGTATTCGCCCGAAGTCGAAGCCAAGCTCAAGCGGGGCAGTGTCCTGCGGACCCTTTTCATACAGGACAAATACCACCCGCTCAGCCTGGAAGAAGAAGTAGTCTTCTTCTACGCTTACCAGTTGCGCATACTCGATTTGCTCCATGCGGAGGAAGTCCAATACTTCGAAAAAAACGTATATAATTATATACGCGAAAAACACAATGACGTTTTAGCCAAGATAGCCCAGACCCAGAAACTGTCGCCGGAAATATCGTCGCAGCTTGACCGGATATTCATGGAGTTCTTCAAGTCGATAAGGAAATAATAAATGAGAACGCTGTCGGAACTGAACAACGACATATCATTCAACCGCGAGATGAACGAGCTGATGAACATCCTGCGCCAGACCGCGGTCATAGAATTCCAGGCTTTGTTCAATCGGCGCAAGGGCATGGGGCATTTCGAGAAATACGTCGGGCTCATCCAGGAATTCTTTAAAATAGAGGCCCTTAAACATAATCATCACCCGCTGTTCACCAACCCGAAAAACAAGGTCCTGGTAATATTCATTACCACCGATATGGGATTCCTGGGCGGGCTGAACACCGAAATAATCGAAACCGGCCTGCGCCAGCTGACCAAGCGCGATGAAGCCCATATCCTGGTCATCGGCGACAAGGGATATAATTACCTCGAGGACTTCGGCAAATCTTTCGATTACCTGGGCGGTATTTCCAACGAGGTGCGTTTCAACGAAGCCGAAAAAATCCGTGATTATGTCTACGCCTTTTCCATTAAAAATAATATCGGGCGCGTGATTATTTCATACCCCAGGTTCATCTCGTTCTCCCGCCAGGAAATAGATATGTTCACCCTTATTCCCTGCGGTTATCTTTTCGAATCCCAAACCGAACCCGGACAGGAGCCGAAAGCCCCGGTTACGCCGCGAACCGCGGCGCCGCGGGTGCCTTACCTGTTCGAGCCGTATCTGGACAAGGTTATCGACTACCTGATCCGCACCTGGGTCGGACTGAAGATTTACGATATCCTTTGGCACAGCAAGTTATCGGAATTCTCGGCCCGGGCCATGCATCTTGACTCCTCGATGGACGAGCTCAAGGAGATGAAGAAGGACATCCAGCGCCAGTATTTCAAGAGCAAGCACGAAATCGCCGACCGGACCATCCGCGATATCTTCGGCGGGCGGCGTATGATTATCAACCGCAAAAAGAACAGTAAATAAATTATGACCAAGAATAATTCAGGCCGGATCATATCGGTCCAGGGCCCGGTAGTGGACGTCAAGTTCCCGCCCAACGTGGCGCTGCCGGCCATATATGAACTTTTGGAATGCCTGGCCTACGACGACCGGCGCGTGCCGCTCGAGGTCATCGAGCACAGCGGCACCAACGTGGCCCGGTGCATCGCTCTTTCGCCCACCCACGACGTCCAGCGCAGCGCCGAGGTCCGTCCGACCGGGGCGCCTATCAAGGTGCCGGTCGGCAAAACGATATTCGGCCGGCTGATGAACGTCCTGGGCGAGCCGATAGACAACCGCGGGCCCATCGTATCGGATGAATACCTGCCGGTCCGCCAGCCGGCCAACCTGACCGTCCGGGTCCAGCATTCCAGCCTGAAATACGAGCTGGTCGAAACCGGCATCAAGATTATAGACCTGCTCTTCCCGCTCCTCAAGGGAAGCAAGACCGGCCTGCTGGGCGGCGCCGGCGTGGGCAAGACCGTTCTGGTGCTGGAGCTGATACACAACGTCGTCGGCAAGATGGGCGGCGTGCCCATATTCACCGGAGTCGGCGAACGTATCCGCGAGGGTAACGAACTCTATTACGAATTCCTTAACGCCAAGATGCTTGACAAAGTCATCATGGTCTTCGGCCAGATGAACGAATCGCCCGGCGCCCGTTTCGAGGTC
This sequence comes from Candidatus Brocadiia bacterium, assembly GCA_041658285.1. Taxonomy (NCBI): domain Bacteria; kingdom Pseudomonadati; phylum Planctomycetota; class Candidatus Brocadiia; species Candidatus Brocadiia bacterium. The sequence continues at coordinate 71,053 of JBBAAP010000001.1, read as the reverse complement.
GCCCAGACCGGCGTGACCATGGCCGAATACTTCCTGGGCCACGGCAAAGACGTCCTGCTCTTCGTGGATAATGTTTTCCGGTTCGTCCAGGCCGGCTCGGAACTTTCGACTCTGCTGGGACGGACGCCATCCGAGACCGGCTACCAGCCGACGCTCCTGTCCGAGATGAGCGGCTTCCAGGAACGCATCCGCTCGACCCAGAACGGCTCCATTACCTCCATACAGGCCGTTTACATCCCGGCTGACGACCTATCCGACCCGGCCGTGGTCTGCACCTTCGGTTATCTGGATTCGATAGTCGTCCTCTCGCGCGAACGGGTCCAGGGCGGGTTCTATCCGGCCATTGACCCGCTGGCCTCTACCAGCGCCTCGCTCGCGCCCGATATCGTCGGGCACCGGCATTACGACGTCGCCCAGGAAGTGCTCCGGATGCTGCACAAATACGAAGAACTCAAGCGCATCGTGGCCATCATCGGCCTGGAAGAAATATCCAAGGAAGACCAGTTGACCTACGAACGGGCACGCAAGCTCCAGAACTTCCTGACCCAGCCGTTTATCGTCGGTGAACTCTATACCGGCAAAAAAGGCGAATACGTCCAGCTGGAAAAGACCATCCTCGGCTGTGAACGCATCTGCAGCGGCGAGCTGGACAAGAAAGCGGCCGACTCGTTCTATATGATAGGCGCCATCCAATAGCAATAAGATATGAGCGTTATAAATAAAGTATTCAAGTTCGTGCCGGGCATAGCGGTCGGCATAGCCATAACCCTGATTGCCAGCATCACGTTTTTCCTGTTCCAGGAACGCCACGCCGAAGAAAGATACCGCAAAGAATATTCCCTGGCCTGGACCGTCAAAAATACCGCCACCTCGTACAACGTTTCGTTCCTGAAACTCTTCAACATCTCACACAAGAACTACCTGACCAAGGAGATACAGGTAATCAACGCCGGCAACAGACCGCTCCATAACGTCTACGTCAAGATACTCTTCAAAAAGAAGATAGTAATGCACTCATCCTGCGAAAACGACCCGCTGCCGTTCTACGACCGCGACAACAAGGTGGTCACCGACCCCGAGGCATTCAAAGGCAAAGACGCCTTCGACATCCGCTTCAACTACTTCCCGCCCCAGTCCACCCGGCCGATACTGGTCTCGCTGGAACAGGAGATAAAAGCTGGCACGGAAGAATTAGCGCTCCGGCAGGACCCGCTGATGGATATCGGCGGCATCAGCATCTCATCCGAAGAGGTCAACGGCACGCCGCTCAAGGCCGGCGCCAATAAGGCAGAATAGAGTGGGATTAGTGTCTGTATCCCCAACCATGCACAAGAAATTGTGCACGTGCACAATAAATTGTGCATGAAAGGGCAATTTCCCGGGAATCGGGCCGAAGCATCCCAAACAGCTCTTGCAGGTCTATCCGGCGTAAATACAGGGCTGGCGGTTATTTGCCCCCAAAATCCATCGTTTTACCACCTCTTGGCACGCGATTTGCATTATAAATAGGATACGTATGAGTATAACCGTAAGCGCCCGCCGACTGGCCGGCGGGATAAGCCCGTGCCAAGGTAAAACCTTTGTGCCCGTGAGCCCTCGAAACTTTGTTCTTATTCGGGCTAAATATTTGACAATATTCAAGAAACGGCTATACTGCCCGCAGAGCATCTGTCGAAAGGAAAGTTGTGGCGGCCTTAGTAACTCAATAACTCAATAACTCTGTAACTGGCAAGGTGTGTCATCGGAATTACGGCGGAGGGGAAATAAAGGGGTAGCGTTCAACTTTTAGTAGAATTTATGAATAAAAAATATTGCTGTCTCGGAATTATTATAGTCCTGGCGTTCATAGCATTCTTTGGCTATGGTGGCGCATGTGGGAATAGTAGTGGTAGCAGTGGTGGTAGCGGTTCCGGTAGCAGTGATTACACTGTATATATTACAAGTAGTGGTTCAAAATACCATGCCTACGGATGTCAATATTTAAGCCAAAGTAGTACATCAATTGCTAAGTCACAAGCAATAAATCAAGGTTATACGGCTTGCTCAGTATGTAAACCGTAAATGAAAGGAGAAAAAAATATGACCGAACGTGAAAAGGCCGATGTTTACTTAAAATTATGTGAAATACAAATCTCTCTTTTTCATAAAAGGGTGGATGTTGAATGGAGATTTTTCCTTGCCTTTCTGGGTGCTATTGTTGCTCTAACAGGCTATTTAGCCCCGCGAAGTGACGTAGAGGGCTACTTTTTTTTAATTTACAGCATTGTTGCATCTCTATGGATACTTTGTCTTTACTGGTTTTGGGTGGCGGATGAAAAAGACAAGAGACACGCTTGGTTTTACCGAGAGAATGCCGCAAAACTTGTGGATTCAACAATAAAGGTTAAGGAGTTCGCGGATCCAAAGGTTACAGAGTTTATTAAGCATTGGTCTACTGGATTGAGAATTATTATTACCGTTATTTCATTAGGATTAAGTTTATGGGTAATTCATATAGTTTAGTTAAATCGATTTGTGGGAATTCGAGGGACAGAATTCGAGGGACAGCATACTGAATAAATAAGTAAGGCGTCCCCGGAATTACAGAAAAGAACGCGCTTTCAGACATTCTGGAATGATTTAGTAATAAGGAAGAAATAAAATGAAACCATTTATAATTACTTTTGATGGCGATATTCCTCATAACGGAAGGGATTTGGTGAAATTTTGTCGTTTCCTTGTAAAACAAGGCGAGTTATCGTTCCCTGTTAATGTTGCCTTAACTTTGGAAGCTACCTGTAACTTTAAAATTAATTTGGGAAGCGAAAACGAGAACAAAGCTCTGATAGAAGAGGTGTTTTTTAAGATCGCGCTCCAACGTCTTAAGGAAAAATTAGCAAGCGGTAATTACCCCCAAAAAAGCACTCTTACGTGTGAAGAAATTATGATCTCATCAACTAGCACACCGGAAGATATATCCCCATTTTTAAATAAGGCGTGTCATTATCAACAACAGGAAATAAAAGGACCAATATGCGGTATATCCAGAAGCTTAGGCAATCCATCAGATAATATAACTAATGTCTCTTTCTGTAAAGGCTGTTCCATGCCGGATAAAAGCTTAATATGCTCCTGTTTAATTCACCCCGCATCTCAATGTTATAGGAATCTTGATAAAAAGATTACTGAAAGAAACATAATAGAAGTATATTGCAACAAAGGGGAATCTTTAGACGGTATTGGCATAATGCTTTGCATTCCTCAAGGAGGTCAAGAATGCTGGGAACAGATTTATGAAATACCTCAACTAGCTATTAATATCCCCACGGATTTATCGGAACGCGTGGTTGATGAGATTGATTTTCTTAATCTGTATGTCAAAAATAATCTCAACAAAGACGTTAAACTTATTGACCTTAAATTCTACAGGCCAATTTCTGATGTACGTGGTAAATGCCAAACGGCCGAAGAATTCGCCGCTTTGATTCAGACCCTAGGAACGATACTAGACAGGGGGCAATTCAAAATAATAGAATTACTCCCGGAGGACAAGCGGACTAAAAAAGAAGGTAACAAAGACATGGAATTAAATTCCATGGAAGCGCTGGAAAGGTTTTTGCAGCTTAATTATTCGTCTTCCGGTGAGACCCTCGTCAAGACATTGCGTCATATTATTCAGGTGCGGAATTCTTACCCCACCCACCAGAAGGAAGCGATTGGAGCGTTTGAAGCATTAGACATTGAGCACCCTATTGTCAATCACCAAAAAGCGTGGGATAAAATTCTTTGGGCTTTTTATGATAGCATTAAAATATTACGAAAATTGATACAAAATAATTAAAAGGAGGTGATATAGATGGTTGATTTAAACCCCGGAACTGGCAATGCGGCCAACGGCAAGTGGCTTAACCTGGCTCCGGCTCAGACCAAACTCAATACCCTGTTTATGGACATGGTTGACCACCACGGATTCAGCAAGCTTTGGGTCGAGGTCAAATTGTTGAAAAAGGGCAGGAAGAATGTGGTCTTGTCTTCCGGCAAAGACTTCCACTTTGTCATAAAGCCAGTGGGCAATGGCAATCCCAGCGACTGATGGTGGTAATAACCGCTTGTGAACCAAGCGGACGGCCCTGTGATGCAGGGCCTTCTCGGGTGATGTTTCGCATGTCGAAAATCCCTCCTTTAAGAGAACACTAATAAATCCGATTGGACGAATAGTTCAATAATGTTATGAGATGATTCAATAGCGCTATGGAATGGGTTAATGGCGTTATGGAACGTTTAAATAACGTTATGGAACGGGTTAATAGTGTTATGAAACGGTTAAATAGTGTTATGGAATGGTTCAATAGCGCTATTAAGAAAGATAATAATGCTATGGACTGGTTCAATAGTGTTATGAAAGGAGTAAAAAATGGCACCATATAAATCTTATATCCCGCAAGCAGACGCCCAGTTTGACGAGTGGTTCCGCAATTTCAGCACCAATATCAGCGCCATTGCCACGCCGCTGGGGGTTACCCCGGCCCTGATTACGGCCGTGACGGCGGCCTTTGCGGATTGGCAGTTGGCTTACGCGGCGCACCAGACGGCTCATAATGCCGCTCAAGCGGCAGCCGAGGTCAAGGATGAGTCGCGCGCCTTATCCAAGGAAGCGGTCAGAATCGTGGTCGGGATGATTCAGAAGAACCCGGCCCTGACCGACGCGGATCGCCAGACCCTGGCCATTACCGTGCCCGATTTGACCCGGACCCCGACCTCGCCGGAATACGTGGTCAACCTGGCCCCGCCCATCCTGCTTTTGGACTGGTCCGGGCGCGGGCAGGTGGTGGTCCATTTCGGCGTCAATCCGTCCAACGAAAAGCGCAATGCCAAGCCAATCGAGATTGCCGGCGCTAAGATATGGTTCCGCGTCGAAAGCGGGCCGTGGACCTTCGTGGCCGACGATACCAACAGCCCCTATACCCATAATTTGGCCATCACCGAACCGGCCAACGTGGAGTACCGGGCCCAGTGGTTTGACAATAAATCGCGCACCGGCCCGTTCAGCGAAACGGCCAAATGCACCGTGTCACCGTAATAGGTAAGAAATTAAATTTACCACGAAGGCACGGAATGAAGAAAGCACGATATTATTTCGTGTCTTCGGACTTTCGTGTTTTCGTGGTAGAAAGGGGTTTTTGTATGCCACTACAACCTAATGAAGTAACCACAGATAAAATCGCCAACTCGGCCGTGACCACGCCGAAAATCGGCGACCTGCAGGTCACCAGTGCCAAGATTGCGGACGGGGCGGTGACGACGACTAAGATAGCCAATGCGTCCGTGACCCGCGATAAAATCGGGGAAAAGCAGGTGAGCTCTTCCCGGCTCAAGGATGCCGCCGTGGCCACCGAGAAAATCGCTACAGGTGCAGTCATCACATCAAAAATCGGCGACGCACAGGTGACCGATGCCAAGCTAAAAGACGGGGCTGTCACCACACCTAAAATCGGCCCGTTGCAGGTTACCTCAGCCAAACTGCAGGACGGCGCGGTAACGACCGCGAAGCTGGCCGGGAACGCAGTGACCGGCGCTAAGATAGCATCCGGCGCGGTCGGCAGTCCCCAGATGGCGTCAAACGCCGTGACTACCGATAAAATCGCCAACGGAGCAATCACTCAGGCGAAGCTATCCTTTACCCCGCCTTCCATAGCGAGGCCGATAACACCCGGGGTTGCGGCGGACGAGATAGCCGATGCCTCGGTCATCGGGCAGAAGATTGCCAATGCTGCCGTGACAGCGCCGAAACTGGCCGCTGATGCCGTCGAGACGGCCAAGATTAAGGACGGAGCCGTCACCCCGGCCAAGCTGTCGTTCACGCCATTGACCAGGCCCATTTCGCCACAGATAGAAAACGCAGAAATCGCAGGAGACGCAGTAACCGCGGATAAGATAGCAAATAATGCCATTACCAATGGGAAGATAGCCGACCGGGCCGTTGACTGGGTCAAGATTGCCCTGAACTCCATCAACCACGAACTGCTCTACAATATCGCCCTTCCTACGGACGGACAAATCCTGTCCTTCGATGCGGCTTCGGGCAAGTTTAACTGGATTGCTCCGCCTACCGGCGGAGGCGGGATGCAGTTGACCCTGTTGCCCTCGCAACCGCTGGTATTCTCGGAGAACTCGATGGCGGATGTTGACCAGCTCGTAGACCTGTCGGCGGTGATACCGGCTACGGCACAGGCGGTGCTGTTAGAAATGCAATTAAACGCTATGTCCGTCCCGGTCGGGATGGAGCAGATACTGACCGTCCTTGGCCGTAGAACAGGTACCGATTTCGGGAGTTCGACTATACACTTTATATGGCAGAATATGGCGAACCTTAATCAGAACGCATACAAGGAGGCGACATTGGCGGTCGATACATTGAGGCAGTTAAGGGTGATGATTACTAAATCGGGTGTGTTTACATCCACGAATATCTGGGTGAAGGGATATATTGAATGATTATCCCGCTCCGCTGCGCTTCGGGGATCTAAGTGGCAGATAACTCGCTTTGCTCTAACTGCCACTAAGAGAAGCCACGCTAGCCACGGATGGGACACACTTGGGCTGTTAGAACGTAGTGAGTTATTAGCCCAGTATACTTGGCAGTCCGCCAAAGGCGGATCCGCCTTTGAAGGATAATTCGCTACCGCTCAAACTGCCAAAGTACGGATGATACGGGTGATGATAACTAAGAATGGGCAATTCTGTTCGATTAATATATGGGTTCGTGGATATATTGAGTAGCCACGAATTGACACGAATGGACACGAATAGGGCGCTGTTCCCGACGGAATCCTGCATAAGTGCTGGATTTCGCTGCGGCTCAATAGTCGGGATAAGGCGCCAGTAACTCATGGATTCGAACTGGCGCTAATCGTCAGCGCCCTTAGGGGTTATTTATTAAGTCGAATTGGTTTATTATCCCGAAACCCTTCAACTGGTTTATCCTTCTGTATATCGGGCACAATCGCAGATATATCCCCGTTGGCAGTTACTATTTTACTCCAATCATCTGCACTCAAACTCTTTTTTATAGCAGAACATAATGCCCCGTTCTTATTAAAAGGAAAGAATTCAATAAATTCAAATTTAGTCGGTCCGACCTCTGATACATCTTTTCCATTATCCGTAACATTAAAATATACTTCGAGAGATAAAATATAACGCCGATAAAATGACTCTTCAAAATGAGCATGGCATTTAAATTGGTCACCCCCTTCTGTAGTAATGCCATATGTTTTGGAATTTCCTGGATAAAACTTTTGAAATTGTAAAACAGCCTGATTATTATCAAGCACTTTCTTTTTTATGATATCATCGATACCATACAAATCAACTGTGTGGGATAGACTGAGCCGGAGAATATCAGGCAGACTGATGATTACTCCTATAATCAGGACGATGGCTATTATGCCGATTATTATATATTTGGTTTTCATATTACTTGGTTTCCCCCGGCACCTCGGCTCCCAATTCCTTCAACGCCGCCTGGGCCGCTTCGCGGACATCTTCATCAGGGTCTGACAATAACTTTGTAATTTCGGGGATAGCTTCTTTGGTACCAATACCACCTAATATCCCAACAGCCAACCAACGAACTTTTGGATTTCTGTCCTGTAATAGTTTAGTGAGCTCCGGGATGGCATGGTCGACATTCAGGTTAATCAAGGTATTAAAAGCTTTTCCATACACAGCTTCATCTTCGTTTAATAGTTGTATCAGTAATTCTTTTATCCGGCATTGCCGTGTATTGGTGGCGACCGGATAGACCCCGGCCCCGAGCAGAAGTAGAGCGGTTAATATTATGCTGATACGCAGGAACATGAGCGCAGGATAGCAAATAAAGACGGGGTGTCAAGGGAATAATTTAATAAGTCTGAAGAGTCCTAAGAGTCGAACTTTGTGCCCTTTGTGGTGAATGGTGGTTTCCTGAACTACAGGTTCACCAGCATCCTCAGCGCGGTGAGGATGAGCACGGCAGACAGCATAAGGATGATGACCCGGGGCCGGGTGCGTTTGGATATGTAAGCTCCGGCCTGTGCGCCCAGTATGGCCCCAAAGCCCAGTATCAGCCCGGTCCGGTAGTCTATCTGCCCCATAATGCCGTTGTCTATCACCGCGGTTAATGAGGTGAAGAAGAGTATGAAGTGCGACGTGGCCGTGGCCCGGTGCACGTTCAGCCCGACCAGGAATATCAGCACCGGTATGTGGATTATTCCTCCGCCTATTCCCAGGAACCCGGCGATGATTCCGGTCAGGCAGGAGACAACCGCCAGCAGGAAATACCTGCCCGGACCGGTTTTGACCGGATGGTCTGTTTCTGATTCCGGGCTACCGGAGTGTTTCCGGATTATCTGATACACGGCGATGATTATCAGGATGACCGCGAATATGGGTTTGAATATATTCTCGGGCAGTATGCCCAGCGCGTAGGAGCCGAGCACCACGCCGGGCAGGACGAAGACGGTGAATAAGACGCCGGTCCGGTAGTCTATCCGTTGTTTCTGGAATGCGTAGGCGATTGTTCCGGAAAATGAGTTGCACAGGACCACCAGCAGTCCGGTGCCGACGGCCAGTTGCGGCGTAAAACCGCAGGCCAGCATCAGGAAGGGCACGATGAATATCCCGCCGCCGATGCCGGCCAGGGTGCCGATTGCCCCGACCAGGAATCCGAATATGATTAGCACCGTTATACCCATTTTTCAGCTCAAAACAGGGCGGATATTTTCTTGCCGGATAACGATAAAATTAGTTGACTTATTTGTAAATATTACCTATATTGTCGGCACATGCAAGAAGATTTAGCAAAACTCGTTTATAAGGATGAGTTGACCGACTTGTATAACCGTCGGTACTTGTATTCCTACCTCAAGGAAGCCCTCCAGACCGTGGATTCGCTTAAATTCATATCGTTGATGATGATGGACATAGACTTTTTCAAGAAGGTCAACGATACTTACGGCCATCTGGAAGGCGATAATCTTTTAAAGCAATTCGGCGAGATACTCAAGGCGTCGGCCCAGAAGGACGAGGTGCCCATCCGCTACGCCGGCGACGAGTTTACGGTCATCCTGCCGGGTAAAAACAAGGACGAGGCAACCAAGTTCGCGGAGACTCTTCGGCTGAAGGTAAGTGATTCCGTATTCAATCGGCGTGAAGCCAATGCCGAACCGATGAAAATCGGCATCAGCATCGGTATCGCCACGGCGCCCGAGGACGGCGGACAGATAGAGGAGCTGATAGAAGAAGCGGATAAGGCGCTTTATTATTCCAAGCGCTCCGGCCGGAACCGTGTTTCACAGGCCCGGTCTTTCTCCGAGAACGCCATTGACGGCCGTTCCATATTCAATAATTTCCCGTGTCCCAAATACATCGGCCGGACCCAGGTGGTAACCGAGATAACCGAGTTCATAATGGATCAGGCCGAAGGCAATAATGCTTTTATCTCGCTGGTCGGGCCGTCCGGAATCGGCAAGAGCCGGCTGATGTCCGAGCTGGAGAAGGGTGGCGGCAATAATTTCCTGGGGTTGAAGGTTAGCTGCTCCGAATCGGACCGGCGCGCGCCGTACAAAACGATAATGGCGCTTATCAAGCGGACCGAGATGACCTTTGATATGTCGTCGAACAAGAACGCCACCGAACAGGACCGGAAGAAGTTATTCGACGATATCACCGCCAAGATACTACAGGTTTCCAGCCACCGGCCGCTGGTATTGATGATTGATGAATTCCAGAATATAGACGACGGCTCGCTGGAAGTGATTAATTTCCTGCACGAATCGCCTAAAGGTCGGGTAGTGGTGGTGGCGTCAATCAAGGACGATATTTTTAACGATATCGGCAAAACGGCGCCGGCCGTGAGCGACCTTTTGGTGGATTTGGCCGCAACGGATAAGTTCAAAGAGATTATACTGGCGCCGCTTGGACCGGATGAGGTCAGCGCCATGATTTCGACTATCCTGCCTAACCGGACGGCGATGCCGGAGTTTGACCGGCGTATGACCGAGGTGACCGGCGGTAATCCGCTCTTTATCGAGGAACTGATAAAGAGTTTTATCGTCAAGAAATATATTAAGAGCAAAGAGGGCAAGTGGCAGGTGGCGATGGAATCTATCCGCGAGCCGGACTGGCAGATTGACCTGGAGCAGGCTATCGCGGCCAACATCAATATTATGGAATCCGATACCCGTCAGATGGTGGCCCGGGCTACCGTAGTCGGGAAGGATTTGGACCTGTCCGTTTTGGCCGGCGTGGGGCATCAGGCTGAGTCCGAAACTCTGGATGCCATCGACAAGGCGACAAGAATGAGAATCATCGCGCCGTCAGAACCGGGACGCAGCGATAAATTCACCTTTGTCAATCAGCGGGTGCAGGATGCTGTTTACCGGAATATCGAAAATGCCGAACGGCAGAATATCCATAAAGAAGTCGGTGAAGTCACCGAGAAGCTTTACCAGGATGACCCGGAAAAAGTGGCCGGCATGCTGGCTTTCCATTATGAAAAGGGCGGACAGAGCGAAAAGGCGACCAAGTTTACCCAGATAGCCGAAGACACCGCAACCAGGACCTTCCAGCGCGGGGAAGCTCAGGCGTATTACGACCATAAGCACAGCATCATCCGGTCGCGCATTCCTGAGGCGTCGCAACTGCTCAACGCCGAGCAGATGAACGCGATGAAAGAAGTCCTGCGCAGTTTAATGACGGCCGGCAAGAATATGAGGCTTTACCCGGAAGGCAGCCAGCTTATTACCATGTCCACAACCGCTTTACTGCGGATGATGAACAAGGTGCTGTCCGAGGCCAACGTCTTTACATTTTCTGAAGCCAAGAGTGATTTGCAGGTTAATACCACTTCGGTGGATATGAAGGCTTTCGGTTCGGGGGCGTCGGAATTCCTGGCTTTGATGAAACAGCACTATATAAAGAGTTGCACCTTCCGTAAGGGCGTGACCTCGACGGAGGTGGAAACATTCCTCAGGAATCTGGATGATTCAAAGTATAAGCAGTATTCGGCGGCCGGATACTGGAATAAATTCCTGGAGGAAAAATCCATTACAAATATAGGTGTTACCCAGCGGGCGTTTGTGGCAACGAAGGACAAGGCCGTTTCAGGCGTGGGAATACCGACCCAGGAAAAAGTGGAGATAACCGAGCAGAACGCGCCGCAGTTCCGTGATTTCCTTAGGTATTTTTGCGCGGCGGTGGAAAACATAAAACTTTATCCCGCAGGCAGCCAGTTGACTACCGATGCGGTTAGTTCGGTCAATAAAGCGCTGGGTGTTGTTTTTCAGAACCTGTCGATGCTGAATTTTTCCGTGGTTGAGGATAATTTGCTGGTCAACGGCACGCCGGGTCATGCCCGTTTGTTAGGCACAGCCGCGCTGACCATGGCCATGATTATCCGCGATAACGACCTCAAGAGCATCCTGATATTAAAATCGGTTACCCCGCCGGAGCTGGAGAAATTCTTAATCAGCCTGAGTAACCTGTCGCCGGAGCGCAAGGTTTCGGTGGAGGAGTGGTCGGAAATGCTCAGTAGTCAGGGCGTGTCCGGCATCAAGGTCGGCGCCATAAGTTATTCCGTGGCGAACGTTCGGCGCGGCGGCGCGTATAAGACTCCGGACCAGCAGCCGCCGGCGCAGATGTCGACCATGGCCGAGCCGATATTTGATTCGGCGGACGATGCTCCGGCTGTGTCCGGGCCGCGGCCGCAGGTTCAGCCCAGGGAAGAAGATATTTCCGCCAAGATAGCCCGCTTGATTAAGGCGGCGCCGGAGCGGTTGATGAATGACGAAATCATCGCCTTATTGGAAAAGATGGCTCAAAACGACGACACCGGCTATTTCGACCAGCTGTCCGGCCGGATTATGCAGAATATGCACAATGCCAAGCCGGAGCTGCGTTCGCAGTCATATTCTTTTTATCTGCAGATGCTTAACAAGACCAAGGAAAAGGCGCATATGCTGATTCTTGGGCAGGGTTTCAACTATATACTGGAGGGGCTGGCAATTGAGAAGGAGAACAAGGTTTATCCGTTGATTACGGAAGCGGCTTCGCGCCATTGCTTGTTCCATCTTGAGCGCGGCGAGTATGAGCCGGTTATCAGGATTATCGGGACTGTCGGACGGCGGCGTAATGATAAGCCGGAAATGAGCGGGTTGACCGACGCGATGCGGTCGAAGATAGAAGAATTATTTGCCAATATCAAGGGCAGTCCGGCATTCCAGAGTATTTTGAATAACTTCCTGGGCGGTGATAACGCACGTCACGACCAGAGCAAGGAGATTCTTCTTAATATGGGCACGGTGATTCTGCCCGAGTTGGTCCAATTCCTTAAAATCACCGAAGAGCCCGGGCCGCGCGAAGAGATTATCGCGATAATGAATTTAATCGGGCCGGAATCACTGCATATTTTCCTGCATGAACTCAGGGTGGCCGTTGATGCGGGCGAGCCGGCCGATATCAGGCGGATGGTCGAGGTTATTCCGTCGATATATGCTTCCGCGGCGCCGGAGATACAGGGCGGCCTGGAGGAAACGATGAATATCCTGGTGCAGAAGGAGGGGATTGTCCGGGATGCGGTCTTCAATACCATCAGGAAGATGGAAAGGGTAATTGCGCTCAGGATGTTGGCCCCGTTTTTAGCGGATAAGGATAAGAAAGTGGTTATCGAGGCGATAGATACTGCGGCTTCTTTGGGATACACTGAGATATCCAATACACTGATTTCCATGTTCGAAACCGCGTCTGATGCGGAAATTATAAAAGAGTGTTGTATGGCGCTGGGTAAGCTTAAAGATGAGAAAGCGGTTCCGGTGCTGATTAATATGCTCAAGCAAAAGCGTTTCCTAGGATTATTCGGCGGCGTCTCGGACGATGTTCGGGGTGCCTGCGCCTGGGCGCTGGGTTATTTTAAGAATATAGAAGCGCAGGATGCGCTCGAAGACGCACTCAACGACCGGAGTCCGTCCGTCCGTTCCGCCGCCCGCCTTGGCTTGAAAGAAGCCAAGAAAGAATAACTAAACGGAGTACTTCGATAAACCCGGCATTTCAGGTTAGTCATACGGTTTAAAATTATGAAGATTAAATGGTTGGGTCACTCGGCATTCGCGATAACCTCGAGCATCGGAAAGATTATTATAACTGACCCGTTCGATTCCTCGGCTTACAACGGCGCGATTAAATACCCGAAGATAGGCGTTAAAGCTGATATCGTTACTTTCAGCCATAATCATCCGGACCATTGTAACAAGAATCTGCCGGGCAAGCCCCGGATAATTGATCAGCCGGGCGGGTATGATATTGCCGGCATCAGGGTTAAAGGCGTTCCTGCGTTCCACGACGACAGCCGGGGCAGCCAGAGGGGTGCTAATATCGTATTTATTTTTGAGATGGACGGGATGCGTCTGGCGCATCTGGGCGACTTGGGCCACGTGCCGACCGAGGCGCAGATTAATGAGATAGGGCCGGTAGATATCATCTTCATCCCGGTGGGCGGTCATTTTACCATCACTGTCGCGCAGGCCGTTGAAACCGCGGTTAAACTCCATCCTAAAATTATTATACCGATGCATTATAAGACGGAACTTATCGATTTTCCCATCAGTCCGGTGGATGATTTCCTGGCTGATAAAACCTTTGTCAGCCGCTTTGTTTCGGGCGAAATCGATGTCAGGGCGGATAAACTTCCGGCAAGCTCGGAAGTGCTGGTTTTGAGTTATAAATAACTCCAAAATCAGCCCATAAATTTTATTTATTTTCTTGACAAACACTTTTATACCTCATTAACTCTACGCCTTATGAAAAGAAGACCTAAGGATGTTACATTTTCCGGAGACCATTTATGGCTTCGTTTGGATGAGAATAACGAGGCTACTATCGGCGTGACGGATTACCTCATAAGCGGTTGGGAGGAAATAAATAAATTAACCCTGCCTAAGAAAGGGCAGAACCTGGACCAGGATTCGATAATGGGTGAAATAGAGGTGGACAGTACCTTTGTTTCGGTCTACGCGCCGGCCAGTGGAAAGGTTCTTGAAGTCAATAGCGACCTGCTCAAGACGCCTTCGCTGATTATCGAAGATTGCTTCGAGGACGGTTGGTTGATACGCATTAAGCTTGAGGACCCCTCCGAATTGGAAACCCTTATGAGTAATGAAGATTACGACAAATTCATCGAGGAAGAAGATGAAGAATCAGTGGCCGATGACGAGGAAGACGAGGAGGAAAATACTTAGTTCGGCAATCGCATTATCAACCAGATTTTATCATTTATTCCGGGAAGCACCGCTAACAGATACTTACCTCTAAATTTCCTGCCACGGAATTCAATTACCAAGTATAGCCGTCCTTTTTTTAGAATACGGTAATGTCCCGCCTCTACTATTTTGACGCTGCCTCGGTCCCGGGATATTTTTCCTTGGTAGGTCAGGTATATCCGGCGGTGGTCCGGCAGGGCTTTTGAAAGCATAGTTTTATCCAGGTAAGAATATGGCGGGGATATTTGCCATGTCCGGAGTTTTCTCGGGCCTTCAAGCATCAGGTCAAAATGGTCGGACTCGTTTTTGCTATGTCGGTGCACCACAAATCTAAGCATGAAACAAAGATACATCTATGGCCGGCAGAGTCAATCAATATCTGCGGATAAATAGGGGAAATAGTTGACTTTTAGGGTATAAAAGGTTATATTGTGTTCATTAAATAAAAGGAGCTAAAACATGGCCAGACTCAGAATTATTATTGGTATTTTAGTCGTAATTTGCGTTATATTCTGGGCTACCGAGCAATACAATACTACGGACGGCTGTTGTCCGCGCAGCACAGGCGGCGGCGGTTCAAGCGGCGGCGGTTCGCCCGCGCCGGTCACAGCCTCGCGTCCTCCGCTGGGAGTCGGAATTATGCCTTTGATTCAGACCCTTAAATCCGGAAGCGCCAGCCTGGTCGGCGTGGCCGACCCTTGGGAAGCTTGGTGGACACGTAACCGTGAACTGTATCTTAATCTCCATCAGGCTGTCGAATGGGTTAAAATTACTGAAGGCGCCACACGTTCGATAAAGAAATTTGATGTTTACGAGAAGCTTATAAGCACGTTGGTTAAGGGGATTCAGGACAAAGACCAGTATGTGGCTTTTCGCTCGGCCGTATCTTTGGGTATGGCCCGGGATGAGGTGGCTTATGCAGCGCTAAAAAAAGCATACGCCGAAGAAAAGCGTTTCTTCGTTAAGAATAATATTGCCTTTGCTCTGGGCTTGACCGGAGATAGTTCCTGCGGAGACGTGGCCAAGGAAATGCTTACCGGCAAAAAGGAATCCGTGCTTTCCCGATGCTATGCGACGGCTTCGTTAGGTTATGTTGACAGTCCGGGCATGCTCAAGTTCCTGCAGGAACTTGCCACCAAGAAAGAAGATGCCGAAATTACCTGTTGTGCGGCCCTGTCGCTGGGTATAATGGGCGATCCGTCATCCATACCGATACTGGCTAATTTGCTTAATCCCAAAGGACAGGAAGGACGTAAGGACGTCCGCATAAAGGCTCACGCGGCATTGGCTTTGGCTCGGATTGCCGTGGCGGCCAAGGCGGTTGATAAATCTAAAGAAGTGGTAACCGGCGAGAAAAGCAGTGCCGAACCTAAGAAATCCTTTGAGGATGACCGCAAAATCATCATTGCTGAATTGGTGAAGGCTTCAACGGATAAGGAACGCGACGCCCGAGTGGCCGTGGCCATCGCTTTGGGAATGATTAAGGCCGAGGAGTCCAAGGATACGCTCTTTAATCTGCTTAAAGATTCCAGCGGCCTGGTCCGCGGGTTAGCCGCGATATCCATAGCCCAGATGAAGATTAGCGACAGTTATGATGTTATTTTGAAATCATTACAGAAAAGCGGCGAAGAGGATAAAGGATTGATGATAATTGCCCTGGGACTTATGGGCGACGAGAGAATAAAGTCTAAGTTCCGTGATATCATACAGAGCCGCAAGGAAAAGGTTTTGACTAAGTCCGCGGCGGCTATTGCCTTGGGTATGTTGAAAGACAAGGAGGCCGTGCCGACACTTTTGGATACATTCAAGAAACAGGACGACCCGTCGTACAGCCCTTACGTTATACTGGCTCTGGGTATGATAGGGGACGAAAGCGCAGTGGAACCGCTTAAGAAGAAATGGGAGGAGGTGGATCCCAAGAATATCAACATGGCCGCTTATACCAATTTGGCCGTGGCGCTGACCATGCTTGGTAAGAAAGATGATATTGTCATTCCCAGGATTCTTAAGCATTGCGCCAAGGAAACAAATGAGAGTATCAGGGTTTATGCTTTTCATACTCTGGGTATCATCGGCACCCGCGAGACGGCCCAGATTTTCGTGGATGCTTTTAATGAGGAATCTACCTCGACCGAAACGCGTAAGTCCATCGCTACTGGCATCGGTTTCTTGCTCGACAAGAATAACGCGCCGGCTATTAACCGACTGACGGCTAATAACCATTTTGATATAAATATGATTATCATGGACCATATTCTGCCGATTCCGGTATGGTAAATGAAAGATGGCAATTATATGAGTAGAATTAAATTACTGGTCAGCTTGGTGATAATGTCAGGGATTATTCTGCTTGTGGGAGAGCAGTTTAACCGCAGTGACGCCTGCTGTCCGCGGATGATGCAACGCCTGCGTCAATCGTTAGGTCAGGGAGAATCGGCTGATCCTAAGGATGATAAAAAAGAAGATAAAAAGCAGGAATCCAGCAGCGAGGAGAAAAAAGTAGAGGAAAAGCAAGAGGAAAAAAAGAGTGGTGAGTCATCCGGAAGCGGGTCAGATAACGCCGGTGACGCGTCAGGCGGAGGTTCGCCGGCGCCGGCTCCTCAACGGCCGCCCCTTGGCCCGGGGATTCAGCCGCTTATTCAGAGTATGAAATCCGGCGGTTCCAGCCTGATTGGGGCGGTCGAGCCCTGGGAGGCCTGGTGGACCCGTAACCGTGATTCTTTCCTGAATGTTCATATTCCCAATGAATGGGTAAAGGTCCAGGCTACCGACGGCGGCACGCAGTCGGTTACCAGGTTTGAGGTCTATGATAAGCTTATCGGTATCCTGTCGGCAGTGCTTGCCGATAGCGACCAATTTCTGTCTTTCCGGGCCGCCATATCGCTGGGCATGGCTAAGGACCCGGTTGCCACGGCTGCTCTCAAAAAAGCTTATCCGGACGAGAAGAAGTTTTTTCTCAGGAACAATATCGTTTTTGCGATGGGCTTGAGCGGTGATGCTTCCTGCCTTGATACCGTTAAGGAGGTGTTGACCACCAAGACCGAGGCGGTTCTGTCGCGTTGTTATGCCGCCGCGGCGCTGGGTTACATTAATGACCCGGCATCGGTCAAGGCGTTGCAGGAAGTCGCTGGCCAGAAGGAAGACGCTGAATTGACATGTTGCGCGTTGCTTTCTTTGGGTAATCTGGGCGATGCCTCTTCAATCCCGCTTTTATCAGGCCTGCTGAACCCCAAGGATAAGTCAGCCCGCAAGGACGCTCGCATTAAGGTACACGCGGCGTTGGCTTTGGCCCGCATCGGCACGGGGCAAATTACGCCTGAACAACGCAAGGTTATATTAGCCGAACTGGCCAAAGCCGCACCCGAAAGGGAACGTGATACCCGGGCCGCTGTGGCTATTGCGTTAGGTATGCTTAAGGCCGCCGAGTCCAAGGATTTATTGCTGAATATGCTTAACAGTGATGGTAGTCGACTGGTTCGCGGCTTGGCTGCGGTTGCTCTGGCCCAGTCTAACGTAAAAAATATCACCGAGCCCATCAGCACGGCATTCCAGAAATCAGGCGAAGAGGAAAAAGGACTGATGATGATTGCCCTGGCATTGGCCGGAGATGTTAAATCTAAAACTAAATTCTCCGAGGTAATCCAAGGCCGTAAGGATAGGGTGCTGACTAAAGGCGCGGCGGCCATTGCCTTGGGCATATTAAAGGATAAAGACGCGGTGCCGTTGCTGGCCGAGACGCTCAAGAAGCAGAACGACCCCAATCTGCGCCCTTATGTGGTTTTGGCTTTGGGCATGATTGGCGACGAGAAAGCTGTCGAGCCGCTGGCCAAGGAATGGGCCGTTGCTGATAGCGAAAGCGGGCAGAAGAATCTCGACGCATTGGCCTATACCAATCTGGCTGTGGCGCTGACCATGCTCGGCAAGCGGGACGACCTGGTCTTGCCCCAACTGGTCAAGCATTGCTCCAAAGACGCGCCCGAAAAGGTCCGCATCTACGCGTTGCATACCTTGGGTATTGTCGGCAACAGGGATTCGGTCAAGGCGTTTGTGGACGCCTATGAAGGTGAAAAGACGCCCAGCAACCTGTGCAAGTCGCTGGTTACCGGAATCGGGTTCGCCATTGATAAGAATTCGATGCCGATAATCAACCGCTTCACGGCCAACAACCATTTTGATATTTACATGATTATAATGGATCATCTCCTGCCCATTCCGGTCTGGTGATGTTTTTAGATAGATGAGGTTTGTTATGCCCAGGTCGCTGCCTGCCGGAATTTCACCGGTAATATTTACTTTACTTGCCATATGCGTCGTTGCTTCGTCCTGCTCGGTCGGTGTGATGTACGCCGTTAATAAGTACAATAATCACGCCGATGAAGTTATCAGCGTTTATGGCAGCGGTTTTTGGGAATGGGTCGATGGCATGGCCGTCGGCCCGGACGGCAGCGTTTATTCCTGCGGTCGGGCTGAAAACCGGGAATTCAACCGCTATAACGCCATGGTCTTGAAATACCAGCCGGACGGAAAATTGGTCTGGCAGAAGCTTTGGGGTGGTAAGGATTGGGATTGGGCGCTGGGCGTTGCGGCCGACAGCCGCAGTAACGTTTATACGGTGGGCTATACCAACAGTTTCGGGGAAGGCGCCGGTGACGGGTTCGTTCTCAAGTATTCGCCCGAAGGCAAGCTATTATGGCAGAAAACTATCGGCGGCGAGTCGCCAGACCAGTTTAACGCCATCGCTGTTGACAAACAGGATAATATCTACGTGGCTGGCCGGACTAAAAGTTTTGGTGCCGGTAGCGACGATGCCTTTATCGCTCGCCTCAATGCCGACGGCCGGGTGCTCTGGCAAAAGACCTGGGGATTCGAGAACTGGGATTCGGTCGCGGCCATCGCCGTCACGCCGGATAACTGTCTGATAGCCGCCGGCATCAGTGCCTCAGAAAATAACAGTTCTTCAAAATCTTTCCTGCTCAAACTGGACAGGGACGGCAACATAGTATTCCAGAAATTATGGGGCAATCAGACCTGGAACGAATGCATCTCTGTGACAATATCAGTTTTGAACAGCGGTACCTCAACGGAAAACAATGGGCCGGCAAACGATTTCGTCATCGGCATGAAAGAAGTCATCTTCGCCTGGAATAATGCCGGAGTTCAGGTTCTGAAGGCTCTTGATACTCTGCAGCAGCAGAAGCAAGACAAGTCGGAGGCGATTGAGTTGATTAAAAAGGCCAAGGGGAAAGACATCGGCGTGCAAAACCTGCTGGATAAAGTCAATCCGGTTGATAAGCAGTCAATCGAAATACGGGATCTTATGCAGATAGTTGTCAGCGAAAGCATCGAGGGGTTAAACCTGATTCTGGGTATGTTACAAGGCTCGAATAACAGGCAGGATTCGGATAACAAGGCCGAAGAAGCCGCCAAGAAAATATCTGATGCTAACGATAAATGCGAAAAAATGGTTATGGTGTTGAATGAATTCATTGATTCCAATAACCTGCGTCCGGTGGCCAAAGATTACGCCATCTATGTGGCCGGCTCCGTTTTGAATGAGTCATACGACACATACCTATTAAAATACGACGCTCAAGGCGGGCTGCTCTGGCAGAGGTGTTGGGGCGGTGCGGGTACGGACTGGGCCAAGGTGACCGTGGCTGCGCCGGACGGCACCGTCTATATGGTCGGGCGGACGGATAGTTTTACCAAAAGCGGTTATGATGCCTTTGTTTTGAAGTATGCTGCTGACGGTGTTCTGATGAACCAGAGTACCTGGGGCGGTTCGGAATGGGACTGTTTTGATGCCATGACGGTCAGGCCGGAGGATGCTTCTTACGAGGTTTACCTGGGCGGCGGGACAGAGAACGTGTCCGGACACTGGCGGGATGCCAAAGGGCCGGGGCGGGATATCAATTGGTCGTCCGCGGATGCTCTTGTTTCAATCAACAACTCTGATTTGGTTGTCAACGATGCCGGCTCCGAGGACATTGATTCGGCCATGGAATTAATCAAGCGCCGGCCGGACATGATTAACTGGAATGTTTTGTTTATAAAATACAAGCAGGGACGTAAATAA
Source organism: Candidatus Brocadiia bacterium (assembly GCA_041658285.1). Classification (NCBI taxonomy): domain Bacteria; kingdom Pseudomonadati; phylum Planctomycetota; class Candidatus Brocadiia; species Candidatus Brocadiia bacterium. Next base: position 50,704 of record JBBAAP010000001.1, on the reverse strand, counting down.
TTAGCGTATGATTGACAGCTATTAAACCTTGACAAATCCGCATCAGGATATATTTAAGTCGTAATAATATTATTAATAACATATAGAAACGGAGTATCGGCTATGAAAAAAGCATTATGGCTGGCATTATTGTTGACACCGGTAATCATTATGGGCAGCTGCGGCGAGAAGTCGCGCAAGGCGGCCGAACTGGCCAAGCAGGGCTGGGGCGCCGAGTCCGAAGGACTGGTGGCTATCCTGACCGGGCCGGACTCAATAGAGGTTGACGGCGCTTTGGCCGTGGACCTGAGCGTCAAGAACATCAACTCCGAGCCAGTGACCATTTCCGACAACGACATGATTAATTTTACCATTATTGACCAGAACAAACAGCCGGTTCAGTGGACCCGGACCGGCAGCTCCATGTCTATGAGCCGGGTAGTTACGCTCAAGCCCGATGAAGCTTATAGTATGTCTTGCCGGATGGATGCCAACGGTACATTTGTGCCGGCCCTGAAGCCGGGTATGAAGCTGTCCATCACCGCTTCCTATGACGAACCGACCACCAAGGCCAAGTTGTCCACCAAGCCGCTGTCCGTGTTCATCCGCGACAACAGCTGGGGCGCTACGGTCAACGGTCTGCGCTGCTACTTGCGCAACGTGCCGGAGACAATCAACGTGTCCAGCCCGCTTTACTTTGATGTGGTCATCGAGAATACCGACCTTCAAAAACCGGTTGTGCTCCGTTCCTCGCCGGATAACAAGGAAAAGCCCCAGATAGATATCGAGATAACCGGTAATGGCAACAAGACCTTATTTAAGAGCAAGCGCGGTTCTAACGACCCTTATGGGTTCTGCAGCCTGCCGCCGGGCGCCAAGGTTTACGTTAGCGTCGTGCCCTGCACCAAGGAAGAAGCTGCTCAGCTCAGGCAGGTGAACTTCGAACAGCGGGCCATCGCCACCGACAAGAATATGAAATTGGCTTATGCGCCTAACGGGGCATACGCCGTTACCGCTTCCTACAGCCACCTGGTTGAGAAGGGCAAGAAATATCCCAAGGACTGGAAGAACGGCTGGACCGGCACCGTCAAGTCCAACCTGGTTGCGGCCAGTTTTACCGGCAGCGTGGCGCCGCCGCCGCCCCCGGCTCCGCCGGTTATCGAAATCAAGCCGGCCAAGGGCAAGGTCAAGACGGTCAAGAGCTCCAAGGATGCCGCGGCCATCCAGAAGTCGCTGGCCAGCCTTAAGCCGCTCAAGAAACCGTCCAAGTCTAATGTTCTTGGCACGGTTACCGTTACAGACTCCGGCGCTGGTTCAGCCGTTTACCAATACTCATCGGCATATCTTCTCAGCGACGGTACCCAGTACCAGATACCCGAGACGCTCAAAAAATATCTGCCTAAGCAGTAAGCAGTCGCACCGGGGCGGCCTGAGCGCGAAAGAAATTCAGCTATGGGCAACATATTCAGTTGGATAGGGCGCCTGACTCTGTCATCTTTCGGATATTTTTACTCCATCCTGGCACAGACTTACCTGGTCATTCGTACTGCTTGGCTTGAGAAGCGGCATCAGAAGCCGTTTCCGGCCCAGAACACCGCGCTCCAGGTCTACTTTACCGGAGTCCAGGCGCTGGGTATTATCATCCTGGCCGGGCTGGTGGTCGGCGCGGCCGTCATCGTCGAGCTCTCGACCATCCTGCCCACCTTCGGTGCCGGCAAGTATGTTGAGCGGCTATCTGTGATTACGCTCATCCGAGAGCTTATCCCCATCATCACCGCGCTGATAATCATCGGCCGTTCCGGTACGGCCATGGCCAGTGAGTTGGGCACCATGCGTCTCAATCGTGAAATCGATCTGCTCGAAAGCTTGGGTATCAACATCGATTACCACCTGCTCTTGCCCCGGATTATGGGCACGGTTATCGCCACGGTCGCGCTGACCGTTATCTTCAATGCCGTGGCGCTGGGCGGCGGGTTTGTCATCGCCCGGTTCGTGGCGTCCGGCTCGCACAGCTTTATTTTCGGCAAGCTGCTGGCCGCCGTCAACTTCGACGATGTGATGATATCCCTGGCCAAATCTCTGGTTTTCGGCTGGGTCATCGCCGTGGTTAACTGCAACCAGGGACTGTCCGTCCGCAAATCATTTACCGAGGTTCCCCAGGCCACCACCCGCGGCGTGGTTAACTCTATTATTATCTGTTTTGTGCTGAGCATATTTATTTCATTATACATATTCCCGGAGTTTAGTATCTGATATGGCCGAATCCGAATTTTATATCCAGCTGGAAAATGTCACATATCGGCGCGGTGGGGTGGTGCTGCTTAACAACGTCTCCTTCGGCCTGGTGGCCGGCGAGTTTGCTTCTCTGGGCGGTTCTGACATCTCTGGCAAGTCGTCGCTCCTGAAGTTGTGCATCGGGTTAATCAAACCGGACAGCGGCACCGTTCTGGTCAACGGCCGTCCGATAAACGAGTTGTCTTATGATCAGCTCCAGGAATTCCGGCACAAGACCGGTTTTGTTTTCCAGAGCGGCGTTCTGCTTAGCAACCTTAATATCCGGGATAACGTCGCTTTGCCCCTGCGTTATCACACTCAACTGGGCGAGCGGGACATAGATAAACAGGTTGATAAATATCTTGAACTCTTAAATATTACCGTGTATGCTAAAGAGCGTCCGGCCGGCCTGCCGGATGAGATTAAGCTGATGGCCAGCCTGGCCCGGGCGCTGATTGTCGGGCCGCGCCTACTGATGCTTGACGAGTTCTTCGACTCGGTCAGCGGTTTCCGGGGTGAAAAGGCCGTCCAGCACCTCAAGGATATCAAGAATGCCACCAAGATGACCGGCATATCCACGACCAAGACGGTCAACCTGCTGACCTCGTTCGTGGAGGAGCCGTTGATAGACTGCATTATGCTTATCGAGGCCGGCGGCATTGTCGAAGAAGGACGCTGCCAGGCGGTGCGAGAGAAGCTGATGAAGAAATTGATGTAACATGCAATACCAGACCAATAAGATAGAAAAACTGGCCGGCATATTTATATTCACGGCATTACTGCTGGTGACACTGTTCCTGGTGCTTAATATCAGGGACACCAAGCTGTTCAGCCGGCGCATAACGCTTGAGACCGTGCTGGACCGCGGCTACGGCGTTTCCAAAGGCACGGTGGTCAAGGTCAACGGCCTGGCCGCCGGCATGGTCGAATCGATGCGGTTGGACAAGAACAACGCCGTCTGGGTGACTATGGGCGTGTCTTACCCGTTTTACCAGAACATCCGACGCGATGCCACGGCCGAGATACTCGAGCCCATCGCCTTCGGCAGCACCGAGATAAACATCCTGCCCGGCTCCGACAAGGCCGAGCCTGTGGCCGACGGCAGTTTCATCCAGGCCAGCGTCTCGACCGGGCTGGCCAAGCGGCTTGATGATGGATTCAAGAAGGTCGAAGATACCATCACCGAGTTTAACAAGACGGCTCAGAGCATCAACAAAGCCACGGCTAACGTCGAGGGCATCACCGGCAAGATAGACAAGGGTGACGGCACGCTCGGCAAGCTGGTCAACGACTCAGGTCTTTATGACAGCGCCAAGCAGGCGATAGATTCCACCCAGGCGTTGGGCGCCAGCTTCAAGGAGCTGGAGGAGTTGATAAAAGAGACTAAGTCTATCGCCGAAAGAGTTGACAAGATAGCGGCCAATCTGGAATCCATCACCGCCAAGATAGACCGGGGCGACGGCAGCCTGAGCAAGATGCTCAACGACGCCGGTCTGTATGACAGTGCCAAGGATGCGGTCGATTCCACCCGGTCCATCGTTGAAAGCATCAAGCAGACCAAGATATACGTCGGGCTGGACGAGAACATCAATCCCGAATACACCAACACCAGATTTCATCTCAAGATAGTTCCGCGCGATACACGCTATTTCTGGTTGGGCGCGTCCATCATCAACCCGACTGATGACAGCCACATCACCTCGGACGGCAGTAACCCGGACGGTAAGGTGGCGGCCGAGTTCCTTGTCGCCCAGAGGCTATTTGATAAGCGGCTGACGCTTAAGGCCGGGTTGATGGAAGGGCGTTTCGGTGGAGGGCTGGACTACGCGCCCATACCTCAGAAAAAGGAGATACTCCTGCTTACGGTCGAAGGCCGGAGCGCCTACGCCGCCGCCGACTTTAACGAGAACGCCGAGGACCCCATAGTCCGGGCCATGGTCCGGCTCAAGCTCTTCAAATACTTCCACCTCGATATCGGCACCAACGATATCCTCAACCGCCCCGGATTCTTCGCCGGGTTCGGCTTCGAGTATATGGACGAGGACATCAGCAAAATCGTCGGCCTCATCGGGGCGGGGAAATAGCATTCGATATAGCGTAATATTATGCCGGCTAAAACTACAATCGTATTCCCAGGGCAGAGTCTTCCCACACCGTTTAAACAAATTATTTTAGTAATCAGTATACTGGTATCCTTAGTATTTATTTTTATAACTTTACCATTATTGATTATAGGGTCAAAAAAAGACCAAAAGAAGAAGATAAAAAAATATTGCTTTAAACCTGAAAATAGTTGTTTGTCTGTATTAAATAAATATGAAAATAATGAGATTCACTTTGTAGGGAATCGTGATGGGTTACTTGAAATGAAAGCGGAGGTTGATGATTTTGCTTCTGGGGACTTTAAAGCTCCGGATCACTGGCATCTCGAAGACTCCTTTAAGGGAGTTGATATAGTTTTTAGTATGTCTGATAAGAGTATTTTTGAATGGTATAAGAATGAGGATTACAATGATATTGAAGGGGCAGCTGCTAATTGGCGCCAAGTATCTGAATGTATTGATAGGGCAATTGAAAAAGGGCAGTGCTCTGTAGAGTTACCTATAAAAAAAGGAGAGATTATCAATAAAGGATCTTTGGTTATAAGATTTGATGACGGCCTTAAACTTGATGATAATTTTGTTTCTGATAACCGTAGTAAAAGTAAGTCAGCTTATAAAACAATACAGCGATATTCTTCCAAACAAGCCAAAATTGAATCTTGGATAATAGAAATTATAGTAGTATTGTGGATAAGCTTTGCATTTATAAAGTTTTCCGGAGATGGTTCTATTTGGCAGACCCTTGGGTTTGCTCTTATTTTGATTGTTGTTGTGGAATTTGTTAAACGGATATTTAAATAAGAATATGTTTATTCAGCTAAATCCGCTCAATCAGCGGTTACAATCAAAGGAGTTATTATGAATAGGAAATTGCTCGCTGGTCTGTTTATTTTAGGGTTTTCTTTTATCCTTAACGCCGAGCCGGCCAAGGATGCGCCCAAGAAAGACGAGCCGGCCAAGCCGGCAGCCGCGCCCATCACCGATGTCGGCGCGGACACCGATCTGATTGGCTATATGCTCAAGTCCCGCGACCTGACCCGCCAGACCGCCTCGGTCGACCCTCAGATACTCGAGTCGCTCTATAACCAGAACAAGATGGTCATGCCGCACTTCCTGCGTTACTGGAAGAACCCATTCGATTTCCCCAAGTTCGCGGTCAGTATCCTGAGATATCAGGAGGATTGCGTTGCCAAAGATATTGCGCTGTTCGACCTGTTCGGCCAGGGCCAGGCACGCACCGGGCACCGGGTGGCCTTCCGGCCGGAGTATATGCCTGAACTCAAGCCCGACAAGGACAGACCGGTGTTGATGGCGCTCAAGGAGCTTAACAAGCAATTTAAGACGGATTGGTCCGAGACCGGCGCCGCCGGCATTCTGGAACCGGCGCTCAAAGGCGTGCCGCCGGAAGTGCAAGACCAGATTTCCCGTATCCTTATGGCCGCCGGCGAGGGAAAATCCTACCGCGACCGGGCCCTCCGGAACTATCCAAAGGAAAAGCTTAAGCACGCTTTCGACTATGCCGTAAATAACTTTACCATAAACGAGGACAACCCGCCCGAGGAATTCGAGGACCTGTCCGTGGTCAATTGGGACTTGGGCCAGGCGCTGGATTATGACGACCTCTACACCGGCGCGGCTTTGTGCCTGCGCGCCATAAGCGACCTGGAAAAATCCGTGGCCGATTGGTCCAAGGTGCTGACCGAAACGGGTAAGGCCAAGCTGGACCTATCCGGCGTCAAGTTCGAGTTCGCTACGCCGCTGGGCAAGGTGGTCTTTAACGGCAAGCCCGAGGACAATACTTATCAGGGCGGTGACTACCTGCTCATCATAGACATGGCCGGCAACGATACCTATAACGGGGCAGTGGCCGCGTCGAACAGTCTGGAGCATCCCATCTCGATTGTCCTGGACAACTCAGGCAACGATACCTATGCGGCCGGCAAGGAAACCGCCTGCGCCCAGGGCGCTGGCATACTCGGCTACGGGTTCCTGGTCGACAACGGCGGCAATGATACGTTTACCGCCGTCAACAACGCGCAAGGTATGGCCTGTTTCGGCGTGGGAATCCTCTGCGCCCGGGGCGGCGACGACTCCTTTAAGGCTCATACTTCGGCTCAGGGCGCGGCTTCGTTCGGCATCGCCTACCTGGCCAAGGCCGGTGGCAACGATTCCTACTACGCTTACTACACCAGCCAGGGGTTCGGGTTCACCGGCGGGTTCGGATTGCTTCTGGATACCGGCGGCAACGACAAGTATGTGGCCGAACCGTATGATCTGGTCCATCCGGGCATCGGCGGGCACGACAACCTGCGCAATTACAACTTCTGCCAGGGCGCCGGCTGGGGACAGAGGGGTGACATATTCGGCGGCCACGCCTTGGGCGGCGGCATGGGCATACTCCAGGACCTGGCCGGCGACGACAGCTACCAGTGCGGCGTCTACGGGCAGGCCACCGGATACTGGTACGGCACCGGCATACTGCACGACAAGTCCGGCAACGACTCCTACGAAGGCTCGTTTTTCGTCCAATCGGGCACGGCCCATATGGGCATGACCCTGCTTCTGGACGAAGCCGGCAACGACAAATACCACGTCTGGCACGCCATCTCCATCGCTGGGGCGCACGACGTCTCGGTCTCCTGGTTCATCGACAAGGCCGGCGACGACGCTATTTCCATGTGGGAATGGAAAGACGAAAAAGGGCAGCAATCTTTGAAAGAGACCGGCACCAAGGGCGGCGGCGGCACGGTGCTGGGTTCAGGCATCAATAATTCCGTGGCCGTTTACGCCAACATCGGCGGCAACGACACCTACGAGATATACACCGCCCAGAGTTTCGGCTGGTCATTCCAGAATGAAAAGAATCCGTTATCCTGGCGCTATGACGCTTTCAATGCCGGGCTGTTCATAGATGTGGGCGGCACGGACAAGTATATCCTGCAGGGGCAGGAAAACACCGCGGCCGACCCGACCAACAACGCCGGCTGGTCGCGCACATCGCCTCCGGGCAATCCCGAAAAGACCTTCAGCATGGGCATAGACGTGGATAAGGGCCGGGTGATTGAGGCGGAGTGGTAAAGGTGCGCAGACATATCCCTGCCTGTCAATTGGCGGGCAGGGGCAGATTGGTTCAGGTTATTATTTTCCCGGTTTTAATCCGTTCAGAAACAATCCTATCGTTAATTGGGCGATTTCGCTTTTGGTGTAATTACATTTCGAACGCAAGTAGTAATAATAATTGGGGTCGAATAGCTGTAAAAGAGTTCTGGCAATCACCGGTACATCGACCGCGCGCAGCTGCTTTTTCTTGATTGCCCTGTTGAAAATATCCTCGAATATTTGGAATAATCTGGCGATATCTTTTTGGATAATCAATGATTCTTTTATATCAAGGCGCCGCTGATTGGCCTGTATGCTTATCTGCGTCCACAAAAGCATGAAATATTTTATGTCTTTTTCGAACATATCGCATAAGACATTGATCATCTCCTTGAATTGCAGGATGGGGTCGTTTCTTTTACTGATAGCCGACTTAAGATTGCTAAGGGTGCTTTTGGCGCTGCGTTGTATTAGGAGTTCCAGGAAGTCCTCTTTGCGCCCGACCCGGTTGTAAACGGTGCCTTTGCCCACGCCGGCCCGGTCGGCGATATCGTCGATAGTGGTGCGGTCGAATCCTTTTTCAGTGAATATTTCCAGGGCGGCCTGGAGAATCCGGTCTCGCCGTTCCAGTAAGCCTTTGCGTGGTAACTTTTTTTCAGCAGTCATAATGCCTCCTGAATCAACCTGTCAGCCTCCGGTCAAAAACCAGGGAATAATTTTATATTTATTGTTTGACATATTTGACCATATATCTAATATTTGTCAATTAATTGAACACTTTAGTCAGTTATCTGATATCAGGCAACCCAAGAAAGGAGCGCTGCGGGAATGAGTTCGATTAACGGCAATAAGAAAAAATGGATATATGGATGCGGCGCAGGGGTGCTCCTGATCGGCATTCTGGTCAGCGGCTATGTTGTCAGGGGGCTGGGCCGGATTGTTACCAATGACGCCTACATTGAAGGCCGGATACACAGTATTTCCTCTAAGATTCCTGGCACCATCAAGGCGGTCTGTGCCGAAGATAACAAGATGGTCCGGAAGGGCGACTTGCTGGTCGAAATTGACGCCACCGATTACGAAATAGCGGCTAACCTGGCCCGGGCCAATCTCGACGTTCAGGAAGCGTTATTCGAGCAGGCCAAGCGCGACAAGGAGCGGGAGGAATCGCTTTATAAAGACAAGGTTTCGTCCAAGAGCCAGTATGAAAAGAAGCTGACGGCCTACAGCCTGGCCGCTGCCCAGCTCAAGGCGGCCGGGGAGCAATACAAGATTGCCCAACGCAACCTGGAGCATACCCGGATTTTGGCCCCGTCCGACGGCTATGTTACCAAGAAATCCGCGGTAGCCGGCAATCAGATAATGCCCGTTCAACCGCTGATGGCGATTGTGGCGCTGGATGATATCTGGCTGGTGGCCAACTATAAGGAGACGCAATTGAAAAAATTCCGCATTGGTCAGTGTGTTGAAATAAAAGTTGATAGTTACCCCGGCAAGGTGTTTACCGGCAAGGTGGACAGCATCATGGCCGGGACCGGCGCGGCATTTTCCCTCTTCCCTCCGGAAAACGCCCTGGGCAATTATGTCAAGGTGGTCCAGCGCATACCGGTCAAGATTGTTTTTGATAAGGATACCGATACCGAACACGTATTGCGCCTGGGCATGTCTTGCGAGCCGACCATTCAAACCAGAGAATAATCGATATGAAGCAGACTAACAAATGGTTGGTGGCTTTAACGGTTGTTATGCCCACGTTTATAGAAGTACTTGATACCTCCGTAGTAAACGTGGCTTTGGACACTATGGGCGGCAGTTTGTCCGCCAGCCTGAACGAGACCACCTGGGTGAGCACCTCTTATCTGATCGCTAATGCCATAATTGTTCCTTTGACTGTTTGGCTCAGCCGGCTTTTGGGCCGGAAACGGTATCTTATGGCTTCCATCGCGCTTTTTACGTTAAGCTCGTTTCTATGCGGCACGGCCACAAGTTTGGGTGCTATGATTTTGTTCAGGATTCTCCAGGGCATAGGTGGCGGCGGGTTGATGGCATTGTCGTTATCCATCTTGATGGAGACATTCCCGCCCGAAGAGCACGGCATAGCCACGGCCATTTACGGCATCGGCACGCTGACCGCTCCGGCCTTGGGTCCGGTCTTAGGCGGTTGGGTGGTCAATAACTGGTCTTGGCCTTGGATATTTTTCATCAATATCCCGGTAGGCATTCTGGCGCTGATTATGACACAGGTTTTTATAGAAGACCCGTCTTATTTACAGAGAACGACCTTCAAGGAGAAACTGGATTATTGGGGCATCATCCTGGTGGTAATCGGCGTCGCCTGCCTGCAAATCGTCTTATCAAAGGGGCAGGATATGGATTGGTTCGCTTCAACGCCCATTGCCATATTGACTGTCGTATCCGCGGTTTCTTTGGCGGCATTTGTTGCCATCGAGCTCAAGAGCCCGCATCCGATACTCAATTTAAGGGTGTTTAAAGACGCCTGTTTCACCTCGGCTAATGTCATTTCCGGCGCTGCTATGCTGGTGATGTTCAGCAGTTTCATATTCCTGCCTATTTTCCTCCAGCAGCTGATGAGTTACGATGCTTTCCAGGCCGGGTTGGCGGTTACGCCTCTGGGCATAGTCAGTATGTTCTCGATGATGGCGGCCGGCTTATTAGTCAACAAGATAAATCCCAAGATTATTGTGGTGCTGGGTATTCTCAGCCTGGCTACCAGCTCGTTGATGATGTCGCGATTCAATCTTTATGTCGACCCCAATGCGATTATCTGGCCGGTAATTTTTATGGGCGCGGGATTGGGCATGGTCATGGTTCCGCTGGTGGCCATGATGTATGTGACCCTGCCCAAGACGCAGGTTGGGGACGCCTCCAGCATTTTTAACGTCTTAAGGAACATCGCCAGCAGTATGGGAGTGGCGGTGATGGTGACGCTTCTGTCCCGGCGCGCCCAATTCCATCAGTTCCGTTTGATTGAACATCTCAGCCCCTTTGATGCCACATACCAATCTTATGTGCACCAGGCATCGAGCCTGGTGGCGGCTAAAACGGGTTTTGCCTCCGAGCTGGCGGCTAACGGGCTCATCTATCAGGGGCTGATGAGGCAGGCCGCCTTGTTTGCTTTCACTGATATTTTTTACATCTCGGCGATTATCATGCTCTGTATGATCCCGCTGATATTCTTGTTAAAGCGCCCCAAGCACGGGCAGGGCGGGATGATGATGCATTAGACAGTAGTGGAAAGCGGTATTCCAAGCCATAGAGGCAAGATGCACCGCCAGCCGTACCTGAGTATTTTTAGGCGTTAAGATTAGCAATGATATTTGCACTGGGCTATGGTACGCAGACACGCTTTCGCCTGCCAATTGGCGGGCAGGGTCAGGTTCGCGCAGATGCTTAAGTGTTTAATTCTGTGCCTAAGCCTCTTTATTACTATAAAGTAGACTTCTTTTATCAATCCTGGTCTTTTTAATAACCATACCCCCTATACCCTATATACTCTATGGACCCTCTGCCACCCCCCATAGGTTATGGGGTATAGCCTATGGGGGTATGGGGTATAGCCTATGGGGGTATGGGGTATAGACTAGGGGGCTATGAGGTATAGACTAGGGGGCTATGGGGTATAGACTAGGGGGGTATGGGGTATAGGGTATGGGAGTATAGGGTATAGCCTATGAGGGGATAGGGTATATAGTAGGTGAGTATGGGGTATAGACTAGGGGAGTATAGGGTATAGGGTATGGGAGTGTGGGGTATAGCCTATAAGGGGATAGGGTATATACTGGGTGAGTACGGGGTATAGACTATGTGGGTATAGGGTATAGGATATGAGGGGGTAGGGTATAGACTAGGGGACTATGGGGCATAGGGCATGAGTATATAGGGTATAGGGGAGTGGGTATAGGGGGGATATACCTTCATAGTGTGTATGGTTAATTTTTTTGTGCTACAGTCCTTCGTCTATCGGCTTTAATCTATTATTCAGCCGGTTCCCAACGATTGCCGCCGGGGCCATTGACTGCGGTTGGCGGGTCGCCCGGCCATTGCAGTACGACTTTGTTGGCGTCACTGCCCGGGTCGATTTGGTAAATCGTGCCGCCCACATCAATAATAAAGACATGGCGGCCGGTAACGCCGTAGATATCCGGATAGGCGACAAAAGCGAATGAGGTTATATTACCGGATAAGATGCCCTTGGGTATGATTTCGGTTTGGGTGAAAGGTTTGCCCTCCATATTAGTCTGCATGGCCCGGAACCAGTAGCCGTTCTTTGGCTTGGGCGTGAATTTAGCGTCGGACCAGTTTTCTATCTCGTCTATATTTTCAGAGCATCCGAATGGCCGGGGATTAGTTCGGCTGTATGCGGCGGCATCTGCCAGGGCAAATGAGAGATCTATATAGTTCACCCTGGTTTTGCCGTCCGCCCGGTACATCCGATAAAAGCATGATACATCCAAGTTCCAGTAATCCTTGATGCCGTTCCCGTCGGTATCGGTTGCTCTCCAGATGGCCTGGGTGCTTATGAGCATCTTTAGTCCAGCCATAGTTGAAATTTCATTTGCTTCGATTTTTGAAAGCGGTTTTTCATCATCGGATGGCTCATCTTTTTCCTTCTGCAAATCATCTTTCTTGTCGATGATGTTTTTGATGCCGTCGGCCAGGCGAGCATCTATAGTCGGACTATTGAAATCTGAGAAGTAGGTGTTGATTTCGGCCGAGGCTGTTATGGTTGAGTCTTTATTTTTTGCGGCAATCCTCAATGTCTGGTTGATTTGATTGATAAACAGGCTTTTGGCGTCAATCTCAAGGTTGAGGCTGTTAATGATATCCGTTTTTCCAGAAAGCTCTTCGTCGAATTGGGTAAATACCGATTTGAGCATTGTCCTAAGTCCTTCCGGGGATATCTCAAGATTAATTAAATATGCGGGCTGATTGGCTGCGGATTTGATAAGGCCTGTGCAGGTGGCGTTTAGTATGGATTCTTTTATGGCTTTGAATACGGAATAATTAAGAAAATCGAATATCTGGTCGCCTTCCGAGAATTCATCTTTTGCCGGTTCGCCTTTCTTTATTTCGGCGCGGTCGGGTTTTTTTATATCATCGATGGACATGAAAAGTGATTTTTCGTCGTTTTGATAATGATGTAACAAGGCTGATCTTTCATCAGTGGCGTCATTTATTTTCGCGTTGGCATTGAGTACGAATTGATTTTTGTTCTTATAAATACAATCTGATTTAATGGTGAGGTAATTTTTATTATTCAGGTCGACATTAATGTCTTTTCTCAGGTTATAGCCCTTAGAATTAACGGCATTATCAATTGCGGAAAGAACGATTTCTTTGGTTTTTTCGGGGGATGGGAGCGCGGGAGTGTTTTTACCGGATGAGCCGCTTTCGGTGGTGGCGATTTGCGGCAGGAGTATAGCCAAACCAAACAATGCTATTATCAACCAAAGGTTTCTTTTCATTATGCACCTCCTTTAGCGCTAATTCCTCTGCATTTTGTGCTACTTTAACTCTTCCACGGTAATATTGGAGAAGAAGACGTGAGAGTTTCTGGTCATAAGACCGACCACTGGCGTGCCGGACATCATTATATTATCATTGATGACCTTGCCGTTTAATAGCGCCTTGCATTTGCCGTCCTGCTTGATGAATGCCAGCGTGCCGTTGGTGCCGCTGTCGTTGGAGTTTATCTGGATGCTCTGGTAAGCGTCGCTCGTGGCGTAGACCAGGCCGGCGTGGTTGGTGTAAACGGTGTAGGTGCGCTCGACGTTGAACTTGACGCTGATTTTGTAGTTTTCCGGCAGGCTGCCTTTCCATATCAGGTAGCATTCCAGGTTGGCCATCTTGGAGCCGCCCACCAGCTGGCCGCTCTCGATGCGCCAGTTCTGGTATTCCTGCTGGTTGCCGGCCACGGACCAGTTGCTGATGTCCTTGCCGTTGAATATCTTTTCGGGTTTGCCCTTGGCTGCGGGTTTCTTGTCCTCGGGCTTGGAGTTTGGCTGCGCCACCGGCATCGGCGCCAACTGGAGCTTGGTCATCAGTTCCTGGGCGCCTTTGTGGTTGGGCTCGATGTCGAGTATGCGTTGTAGCACCCGCCCGGCGAAGCGGGGGTATTTGCGGTTAGCGTAGTCGTTGGCCAGGTTGAGCAGGCCGGACATATACGCGCCCCGGACCTTGGTCAGCTGGCGCGAGGCCGTATCGGTTCGCTCCAGCGCCTTGGCGGCTAGCAGGAACAGCTCATCTTCGTCCTTGGTCCGTCCGGATTTTAGCGTCAGCAGGCGCTGGCATTTGCGGTAGGGCGCCAGCGATTTTTTCACCTGTTTGTTCTTTTCATAGGCTTCGCCCAGCCGGTAGAGCGCCTCGGGATATTCGGCCCGGTAGGTCAGGGCTTTATTGAACTTGGAAATGGCTTCTTCGAAGTTGTTCTGTGATAATTGGGTCAGGCCGGATTTGAAGAATGCCTCGGCCAGGTTATCGTCGCCGGCCAGGGCGGCCGTCACGGCCAGAACAGACACGACTAATGCCGAGAGCAGTTTTTTCATCTGGCAGAGGTTTATTCTGATTCCTTGGCCTTCTCTTTTTCCTTGGCCTTTTCCTTTTCCAGCTCCTCGCGCGCCTTCTGCAGGCCGGCCGTTGCTTCGGCGTTGTTTTCCTCGACCTGGAGTATCAGGTTATATATTTCCTCGCACAGGGAGTAATCGGCGTCGGTCATGCACTGGTTGGCCAGCTCGATTAGTTTGGCGATGAAGTCCTTGTTGAGTCCGGACAGTTTTTCCTCCAGGGCGCGGAACTTGTCGGTCTTTTTGGTGACCTCATCGCGCAGGGACAGCTGTATCGGGGTGGGCGATTCCATATCGTTGATGATTTCCAGGCAGCGCTGGTAGTTTTCGTAGGCGTTTTCTTCGTACTTGAGCGCTTCCAGCGTGTCGCCCAGCTTGGCGTAGGCCTCGGCGTATTCGGGGTTATAGTTGATGGCCTTGCTGAAAGCGTCTCGGGCTTCTTCGTATTTCTTGGCGGTGAGTGAATCACAGCCGTTGGTGAAGAATATCTCGGCGCCTTCTATCTTTTTGGGGTCGATGGCCGGTTTGGGTTTCTTGGCCGGCTTGTCGCCGCTGTCTTCGGGTTTTGGCGGCGGAGGCGGCGGGTTTGCCTGGTTGCTGACCATCAGGAACTTGGCTTGCTTGATGGCTTCGTTGATGTCTTTTATCCGGGTGTAGATGGGTACCTGTTCCTTGGTGGGGTAGACGTCGACGACGCTGTCGCAGGCGTTGCGCGATTCGGTCAGCAGTTCGACCGCCTTTTCCAGGGTGGCGTTGCGTTCCTTGCCGTCCTGAATCTTGTTGGCGCCGGATATCATCTCCTGGGTCTTGGTCAGGACGTCGTAGGTCTCGCGCAGGATGACGCCGGAATCCTTGTAGACGGCCTTGACCCGGTCCTTAGCGACGCTGATGGCGCCGTCCGGGGTGGTAATCTTGTACTTATCGCCCTGTTCCTCGACCTTGCCGACGTATTTGTTGCCATCCTTGAGCAGGACCACCTCGGCTGAGGCCATAGAGCCGGCCAGCAGGATAATAATGATTGTCGGGATTATCAATTTTTTGGCTTGCAACATAAATTTACTCCAGTTTAGAAGATATAGGCATATAGTGTCAAAGCCATATAATGGCAGTAAGATAGCGAAAATAGGAATAATGTCAAGGATAAATTAGACTTTAGACCGCAGACCATAGACTTTAGGGCTTCGAGGCCTTAGCCATTTTCTCGCCCAGTACTTTTCGGGCTAATGTCTTACGGCGGTCGTTCAGTTCGGTGGTTTCTTCCTCGTATTTGAGCGCGCCGGTGGAACAGACTTTGGCGCATTTAGGCCCGCGCTTTTCGGGGTCGCCGGTGCACAGGTCGCATTTGACCACATCGTTGTCCAGGACGGCTATGGCGCAATAGGGGCAGATGGTGGCGCAGAACCGGCATTTGATGCATTTGTCTTCGTTGTATTTGATGACTTCGCCGGCCGGGGTTGATTCCTTGTAATATGCGTTCTGAGGGCAGAATTTCAGGCACGGCGCATCCTCGCATTGCATGCAGATAATCGGATATTCAAAACGCTCGAACTCATCCCGCACGACGCTTATGGCGGCTTTCTTGGGATTGCATTCGCCGAATTTACCGAGCGAGCAGGCCAGGGAGCATTCTTTGCAGCCGGTGCATAATTCAGGGGAAACGTATAAGTGTTTCATTAATAATCCTTTCTTTTTATAGTGTAGCAGTTTGAGCCCTTCGGAAATACTCAGGGTAAACTTAGCGAATTATACTCCAGCAGGCTATTTTATCGCTTCCAGCTCCTTTATCCGGGCCGGCTTGAGCAGTCCGGCTTCGGTCCAGCCGCGCAGTTTGTAGTACCGGTCTATGGCTAATGCAAACTGTTCCCTGTCCACGTGGTGACCCTTTGCCATTTTCAAAGGCATGGGGTCGTCAAAATACCGTTTTGGCAGGGTGTCGTCGGCTTTGGTCATCCCCTGATTGAGATTGAACATCCTTTCGGAATCTATTACCCTGCGGCCGACGGCTTCCAGTTCCTTTTCGGAAATCTGCCAACCGGTGGCGCAGTAAATCAAATCTTTGAAGTGTGAATAGCCCAGGAAGTTGGGGCTGTTGAATCCGTGGCAGATGAACTTGCAGATGCCCAGGCAATCCACCGTGGCGAATATATGCTCGGAGAAATAGACGGCTTTTTCCTTTTCATCAAGCACGGTCGGGTCCTGGATTTTGGAGCCGTAGCCGTAAATGTCCTGGCGCACCTGGGGCGGCAGTTTCTGGAATATTTCCAGGGTCGGCCGGCTCCTGAGGTGGTCGGCGCCGCGCGAAGACGTGGCGATGCCCAGGGCGAATGCCTTGAAGTAACGGACGTCGTGCGGGTCGCTCTGGGGCAAACCTTTGACGGCGGTGACGTAATCCTTGGCATTGGCGCCTAACTGCCCGGCCGCCTGGGTGCTTTCGGCCAGGATATTGCCGAACCCCTCCCGGCGCGATATCATATGCAGCAGTTTTTTGCTCAGTTCCACATCGCCGAATTTCAGCTCCAGCCCGCCGGTGACCTTTTTGTCGATGATGCCTTTTTCGTACAGTTCATAGACCCAGGACAAAATAGTGCCGGCCGACGATATGTCCAATCCGAGCTCGTTGCAGATGTTATTGAGTTCTATGACCTGGTCGGGCTCTTCTATCCCGATATTAGCCCCGATTAAGCCAAGCGCCGTATACTCCGGCCCTTCACCGCCCAGTGTATTCCGGTGGCGGCAATGCATCATGCAGGAAGAGCAGGCGATCATCTTTTCTACGAACTTTTCCACCTCTTCGGCGTTAAGCTTGTCGGTCCAGGCGTTGAGCTGGCTGTTCTTGGTCCGGATGGCGCCGACGGCGTTGCTTACTTCATAAAGCAGCGGCGTGCCGAGCTTGCCGAGGATGGGCGTGATTTTAGAAGCGAAAAGGTAATCCTTGATCTTTTCCACCAGTTTCTGTAATTTATCCGGATATTTTATTTTAAGCCCGCCGGTGCCTTGGGCAACCACGGCTTTAATATTTTTGGAACCCATAACTGCGCCCATACCGCACCGTCCGGCGGCATTTTTTATCCCGGTCCGGACGCAGGCGAAACGGACCAGTTTTTCTCCGGCCACGCCGCAGAGCGCTATTTCACAAGGGCCCAAATCACGGCGTATTTCCTGCTGCGCCTGAGTGGTGTCTTTGCCCCAATATTTCCGGGCATCGCAGATTTCTATTTTGCGGTCTTTAACCAGAATATATGACGGTTGCTTTGCTTTTCCGGTGATAATCAAGCGGTCAAACCCGGCATAACGCAGTTCCGGGCCGAAGAAACCGCCGCAGTTGGCGTCGCCCAGGATTCCCGATTCGGGCGATTTTGCCGAGACGCTGAACCGGCTGGATGAAGGCGTCAGCGTGCCGGTAAGCAGGCCGGCCCCGAAAATCAGCACGTTATCGGGCGACAGGGCATCCACGCCCGGTTTGAGATATTTGTTCAGATAATACACGTTTAAACCGCGTCCGCCTATCATCTGCTTGCGGAGCGAGTCAGGAATACCCTCTATTTTTATTTTGCCCGTGGATAAATCAATCAACGCTAATTTTCTGTCTAGCATACTTACATCTTTCTATAATTCTGATTATCCGGATGAGTATAACAAAAATTACCGGATTTTCAAGTAAATTCAACTGCCTATCGGTAAACTTATATGCCCTTAGTATTATATTGCAGTTTAAGGCTGTCTTTTAACAGTTCGTTTTTCAGCGCGGAGATATCCTGGCGTTTTTGCATATAGTTCCAAATGGTACCGGAATTCCTGAATACACCGAAGGATTGAAAGCCGATGATGCGATTATCCCGCAGGATGAGTTTGCGCCGGCTGTGCTGATTCCGGTATCTGATTTCTTCCAGGCCGCTGGCGCCCTGTTGTTGGGCTTCGTTAGCCGTTTGACCCATTCCGGTCACGGATATGCCGTCGATATTAAGCGCATTTACGCTGACGTTGCCTTCATAGACAGTTAGGATATCCATCATATTCAGTGCGGCGATTCGGCCCTGCTCCACGGCATTGGGCCAGATGGCGCTCAAAGCCGGTTTACCCAATATAAAGTCGTGCGCCTCGGCCGCGTCGCCGGCCGCATAAACGTTTTCAATGTTAGTCCGCATATTATTATTCACAATGATTCCGCGGTTGGTTTTTATGCCGCTGCCTTCAAGGAATTTGATGTTGGGCCTGACGCCGATGCTGACCACAACTAAGTCGCCGGCTATCAAGCCTCCGCTTTTCAGGCGGATGCCGTTGACGGCTTTGCCGCCGGTAACCTGAATGACTTCCTCGCCCAGCTTGATTTCAATTCCTTTACCGTTAAGTATCTGCTCGACCGGCTCGGTCATATCTTCATCCAATATCCGTGCCAGAACGCGCGGAAGCATTTCGACTATTACGGTTTTTATTCCGCGTTCGTGCAGGCTTAATGCGGTCTCGATACCGGTAAAACCGGCTCCGATAATAACAGCCCGTCTGACCTTATGCTTTTTAGTGTAATCATTAATTGCCCGACAACCGGCCAGCGTTGATAATGAGAATACCCCGGGGCTGTCAATTCCTTCTATAGGGGGGATTATCGGCATCGAGCCGGCCGCGATAAGAAGTTTCTGGTACTTTACGGATTTGCCGTTCTTCAGGATTAATTTTTGCTTATCGGCCAGGATACGCTGGACCGGGCTGCCCTGTAACACCTTGACTGAATTCTTCTTGAAGAAATTCTTGCTTACCCGCGGCAGCGCTTTATGGGGTAATTCGCCGCCCAGAAGAGAAGGCAAAGCGCACAGCGAATAAGGAACAGTCCGTTCGGCCGAAATGACGGTAAGCGGGATATCCTTATCGCAGCGGCGGATTGTTTCCAAGGCCGAAATCCCCGCACCGCCTGCGCCTATGATGACTGTTTCCATATCTAATACCCGATCATTCCTTTGTCATCCTGATTTTGATGGTTTCCATCTCGGCTTCGTCTATCTTCTTGCAGAAGTCGGAGAAGGCCTGGTAATGTTCGGGTAGTACGTCCTGCGGTTGGAGGCTGAACTTACGCTCGATGGTGATATCCGCGTCGGTCTGTTTGACCAGCCGAGAGTAATAGCCGTAGCGGGTGGACACCAGCAGGCTCTTGGGAGCCTCGGCAACGGCGCCTTCGGGCAGGATGACCCGCATCTGGTCCAGGGTGTACATATAGTCGGCCACGCCGTAAAGACGGAGCGGGAACTTGCGGTCGGTTTCGCGCAGGAAGGCTTTGGAAAGCTCCATGGGCCGGACGATGTTGGCGAACTCCCAGCCGCGCGGTGTTTTGCGGGCGAAGGTGGCTACGCTGCAGTCGAAGTTGAGTCGGCTGATGCGCTCGTCGATATTGAAATCGCTTATCTGGTAGCTGTTAAGCTTGAAACCGTTGAACATGGCGCCCAGGGTGCGTTCGATGCTCTGTTTTTTCTGCTGCTCATTTGCGTATTCCTTGAATTGGGTGCGCAGTCGGGCGCCGGATTCACCGTTCATCTTGATGGCCCCGGCGATGGCGGCCGAACCGTCGGCGGACAGGGTAATATTATATTCGCGGGTAGAGCGGCAGAGTTCCTCGAATGGCATAGTGGGTAATTCCAGAACCCGGATGCCTTCGGGCATGACGGCATAGGCGTTGGCGCCCTGTATGTCCGAGGGCAACACGCCGAATGGCTGGAACTGCGCCGGGCTGAGGAAGAGCGGCTGCGGAGCCGAGACGGCCGTAGCCGGGATATAGATAATCGCCCGCGAGGTATTTATAGGCAGACCTTCCTTATCCGGGTTGACGCCGGGGTAGAACTTGGATTGGGGCAGCGCCCAATAGGCCTCGATATCGAGCGCCTTGAGCATGGCCATCATCAGCGCGCTGGGCGAGCCTTCCTTTTCTATAAGCGTCTGGCTGAGCGATTCGTCCGAAGTCGGACCGCCGGAACTGCCGCTGCCTTTGAGCTCGGTGACTACAAACTGGTAAAGCGTACGGATTTTTGCCAGCGGTTCCTCGCTGCTGCCGACCAGTTCACAGGCCTTGGCACAGACGTTATAGGGCACCATCTGTTTGAGATAGCGGCTGTTGAATCCGGCGAACTGCTGTTCGGTTGAGTAAGCGCCGGCGTAGATATCCACCCAGGGGATGACCTCTCGCTCGGAGGGCATATAGACCTCGTCGTCGTAATCAAGGCTTTTGGTGATGTCCCAGGTATAGACCAGGTTGTCGCCGTCCTCGGACTTTTGGGGTTCGTGGCTGAGGTAGCGGGGCGGCATCTTGACATTGATATTTTTGGGAATGCTGACCACGTAGCGCAGGTGCATAATTGGTTCCTTTTCGCGCCGGAAAAATGGCGAATCGTCTATAGTTACGACCGAGTCCGGGCCGCGGTAAGAGAACGGTTCGCGCTTGATATAGCTCAGTTCGATGACCGAACCTGCATCCAATTCGGGGAGCCGCAGGCTGTAGGAGCCTTCCTGGATGGGGTCGGGTTCGAGTACCCGGCCGTCCTTGGCATAGACCCGGGCAATTTGCAGGTCGCCGTATTTATATAGGTCGCCGTAACGCTCGCCGGCTTGTTTATTGAGCAGTTTGACCAGTTCGTGCGAGCGTGTTTCCTTGACCCTGAGGTTTTGGTTATCCTGGCCCAGGATTTTGATCAGATGTTCTTCGAGCAAGACAATGCTGCCGGCTTCGGGGTAGTCTTTTTCGGACGGCGCGTTCTTGACCAGCTCGGTAACGGAGATGTCGGCCTGGGCCGGCCAGGTTTCAGCTTTAGCATCCTTGAAATCGAAATAGCGCCTGAGGTCGTTGTCATAGAGGCGGTACTTAGCCGGAAGCTTGTTAAGGTCATCCCAGTATTGGCGCGCCTTGTCGGGCTTGCCCCAGCCGTAGTAGAATTCGGCCAGCTGGGAATAATACCGGTATTTATCCGAATCCTTCTCTGCCGTGTCCAGCAGTTTTAAGTAGAACGTTTCAGCCGCGGCATAATTGCTGATGGTCGTGTAAATGTCAATCATATAGCGGTAAAGGTAATAGGCTTCGGGCTGGGCTTTGAGCAGTTCGGCGTAGGTGTCCAGATAGGGCTGGTAATTTCCCCGGCGGGCGGCGATGTTCATATCGCCGAATCTGTACTTGTCGCCGTTGAGGTCATAGGCCTGTTTGTAATATTCTAGGGCTTTGTCATAATTGGACTGCTGGTAATAATAATTGCCCATCCGGAAAAGCATATCGACATTGTTGGGCAGGAGTTTTTCCAGCGTGGTCATAACCGTGAATGATTCGGCCGGCCAGCCGCGCTGGCTGAATATTTCCATCAGCTTCAACTGGGTTTTGACAGAACGCGGATTGGTGGTGGCGGCTTTATCAAGGTATTCGACGGCTTTGTCTTTATCCTTCTCGGAGTAATAATCGGCCAGCGCCAGTTTAGCGATAAGGCAATCCGGAGCCAGTTTTTCGGCGTCCTTGTAGCACTTGAAGGCCTGGTTCTGGCGTTTTTCGTTGGGCAGGAAATCGTTGCGCTGGTAGGCATCGCCCATGATGACGTTTATCATGGCGTTGGTCTTGTGCTGGTTGAAGAGTTCTTCCCAGGCCGTGAAGGCTTCCTGGACCAGGCCGTCTTCATTGTAGAAAGAAGCCTGCACCAGGCAATCCTTGAGGGTTCGTGTTGCCGGGTTCTTGGCCAGTTCCTTGAAATAATCGCGGTTACCCCGGGCTACCTTGGGCGCGGGTGTGATACCGGCCACGATGGTTTGAGTGGGCGGCTCGACCAGGAATTCGATGTCCGGATAGAGCGTGCCGTCCGGACCGGTAACCTGAATACTGTTGATGTTGTTCAGGAACTTGACCAGCAGTTTATTGGCGCCCGGGCGGAGCACGGCGCCGTGCGCCTGATAAAGGGGCTCGTAGTTTGCCATCCGGTCGACGCGGGCGATTTCGGCGTCGTTCAGCCAGATTTTATAAGAATTTCGGGATTCGATATTAAAGGATACGGTTTTCTCGTCCGGTGAATTTATCCAGGTCAGCAGGTAGAGGCAGTTACCGCGGTTTTCCAGCGGTTCGGTTATCTTATTCGTGAAGTTATCGTAGGTGGATACATTGGCTGCGCGCTTGTGCCAGGCGGCCTCCCAGTCCTGGACCGAATATTTGGCGGACAGGTTTATTTCCTTCTCCGGCGGATAAACCTGGTCGAGGCAGTTGGAGTTATAGGGCTCGAAGTAGCCGATGACCAGCCATTTGTCCGGGTAGCCGAACGATTTCCAGGTGGCGAACGATTCCGGGCTGACGCCGTTGAAGCGCTCGGACATATACAGCAGTGTGCGGCGGATGAGATTCTCGTTGAACTTATTGGTCAGAGGCTTGTCCAGGAGCGAGCGGGTGAATTCCATCTTTTCCTTGTCGTTGATGAAATCTATGCCCGCACGGCCGCCGCCGTATGCGAAGCTGTCGAAAAGCAGTTCGAATTCAGGCATATTTGGGTCGGCCTTGATGCGGGCCATCAGGTTGCGGTAATAGAGTTCGTCCTCGCCCAGCCAGTAATAGACGCGGGACAGCCCGTAAAGGGCGTCGGCTTGGTCGGGAGACTTGGCCAGAGCTTCATCAAAATAGCCTTTGGCTTTGGTGGCGTTGTTTTCGTAAAGCAGGTAGAGCCAGCCCAGCGCCGTAGAACTGACGGCGGTTCGGTCGGCCGAGTCCTCCAGTTCTTTAATCATCGCCTGGGGTTCGTTGTTCTGCCGGTCAAGGAAGAAGATATTCTTGGACTCGGCAACGGCCAGGAATGGGATAAACATGATGACGGTCAGGCAGACTAACAGAAATCTTTTCATAATTCAAACTCTGGCGCTCCCGCTAATAAGCGGGATAAACTCCGAGCCATGCCTGCCCCGACGGCGGGCGGGGGCGCGAAGTGGCGCCACTTTCTGCCTGATAAATCAGGCAACTACGTTTTCCTTAACTAATATATTATTTACGTTCGAGAACGACTTCGTGTTCGGCGCTCTTTGATGCCTTGACGCAGAAGTCGCGGAACTCGGCGTATTTATCTTTGGGTATCCGGACCGACTTGAGGTCGAATTCAACCTCAACCCGGAGCTGCCTGTCATCTATTTTGCTATAAGTGCAGGCGTATTTGGCGTAATCGTTTTCCAGGCTGACGCTTTCCGGCATCGAACCGACAACATAGCCTTCTGGTATCTTATATGTAAAGCTGGTCTTATCGGCCACCAGGAAATACATAATCATATCATAATAGCGCGTTTCGGCCGAGGTGATATCGGACAGGTCGGCGCCGTAGAGTTTGGTCGGCAGGGGAATGGGCCGGAATATCATCTTTTCCTCTTCCTTGCGGGCGAAGTCGGATATCTTGAGCGATGCTTTGACCTCGACCGGTTGGTTGTAATCGGTCAGGTCCGAGAACTCTACCGATGAGATGGTCGTACCTTTGAAGACTTGGTTGTATATCTGCTCATAGATGAGTTTCTGTTTGGTGCCGTCCTGGAATCCCTGGCGGTAGAGCGGGGCGATTTGGCCGCGGATGACGGTATGCTCCTGCCAGGAGGCGTCGCGGTTGGGATAGATTTCGACGGTATAATCAGCCTGGGTCAGGTTGCTGGCCGATGGCGCAAATTTAGTAACCAGGCACTTGCTTTTGCCGGTAGGCGATACGACGAAGGCCACCGCACCCTGATCCATATATGGCATTTCCTCTGCTCCGCAATAGCGGGCCGTGCCGTCCAGGAAAAAGTCACTGCCGTCTTCCTTATAGAGGTGGGCGATGGCGTGGTTGAATATCTTCATTGATGGTAAATCCGTATTGACTACGCCTATCTCGGTCGGGGTGGCGCGGATGAGCACCGGGTCGGCTTGTATGCCGACTTCCTTAAGCATGGCTATCAGCAGGATGGCCGTGTCTTTGCAGTCGCCGTATTTGCGGGCGAAGGTATCGGACGCTTTGAAAGGCTTGAAGTAATGTGATTCCAGTGACACCTCTTCATAGCGGATGGCTGAGACCATAAGCTGGTAGACGGCCCTGATTTTGGAGCGATCGTCGGTCAGATTCTCGACCGCCTTTTTGACGGCGGCCTTGAGTTCGGGCGAGGTTTCGAGCTGGTCTTTAGCCAGGCCCCAGAACCATTCGGCCACTTCGTCCCAGGTCTTGAAGGTGGAGAAATGAATGTAAGGCCAGATTTCGAAATCAGCCGGCCGGAGCGGTTCGTTTTTTATCTGGGGAATATTATTCTCGGTCCAGGTCCGGACTATCAGGCCCTGTTCGGTTTTTTCCGTTTCCTCGGGCTTGGCATTGGCGCAGCGGACCGCCTCGTGATAGACCGGTTTGTTTTTGGGTGAAATCAGGGTGAGTTTGCTGGTCTCGACCGGTTCATCGCGGTTTTGCAGGGAGCACATCAGCCCGAAGTAGTCGCGGTAACGGCCTTCGCCGACTTCGTCTATTTGGCATTCGAAGGTGATGATGTCGCCGACCTCAAGCCTGGGGAACGCCGCATAGGAGCTGTTTTCCTGATACTGGCCCTCGATTTCCATATATTCATCTGAGCCGGCCTGTTTGCGGTAGACCTTGGCTTGCTTGACCTCTGATTTGGTGCTGGGATAGTATTCCAGCCTCCGGGGGAAAGCCGAGACATAGCCGTAGTCGTTGCGGCCGTTATCGTCGAATATCTTTATGACCTGCTGTACAAAGGTGCTGGAAGTGCCGTTGGACTTGACCCGGATGATTTGGTTATAGAGTATCCACCGGGCCGATTCCTTCTCGTCGGTTTGTACCGCGGACTTGGCCTTCTCCAGGTAGGCGGCTATCTTTTCTTCGTAGCCGTCCCAGAAATCTTTTTCCTTCTCGCTGGATTTAAGATACTTGAGGTGTTTTTCTACCTCTTTTAGCTGGGGTTTTATCTTGAGGGCGTCTTCCAGTTCAGCGATGGCCAACTTGGTCTGGCCCTGGTAGAGATAATAGTCGGCCAGCAGTTTCAGGAGCGACGTATTTTCCGGCGCGATGGCCAGCGCGTTCAGGAGCGAATGCGTGGCGTTTTCCCAATCATCGACGCTTTTGTAGATGGCCGCGGTGGTGTTATAGACCTTGTAGTTATAGGGATTGATTTTGAGCATCTCAAAACAGAGTTCCAGAGCCGTTTTATAGTCGCCTATCTGGCGGTAGAGACCAATCAGGCCGTAGCGCGCCTTATTATATGTAAAGTCCTGCTTGAGCTGGCTTTGGCAGAATTCTATCCGCTCGGCCGGCAGGCGGCTCTTGGTATAGAAAACCGACTCCTGCAGGTCCATATTTTCGGGCATATCCTTGAGCAGGCCGGAGTAGATGGATTCGGCTTCCTTTTGCCAGATCTGGTCGGACCGGCGCTGGTAAGCCTTGGCCAGCGCGATGCGGGCCTTGTGGAAACCCGGCTTGAGCTCCAGCGCCTTCTGGAGCAGTTCTATCTCCTTGGACTCCAGCGGAAAGGGCATCCGTTTGGGCGAAAGGGTATGTTTCTGCGCGCGCCGGATGGATTTGCCGGAATCATATCCGGAATCGCTGTCGGAATCGCCGCCTTCTTCGGCATTGGCCATCAGCTCCTCGAAATAGTCGGACCAGTCGAATCCCAGTCCTTTGAAGAATGACGGGTCGGTGGTATATGAACGCGAGAATTCGTAATAGACCAGGGCTGAGTCCGCGGCCAACTTAAGCGCGGCGTTGTATGATTCCAGCCGCTTGTTGCGGTCCGGTTCGGCGTGGGTGAAAGCGATATGGGTCAGCACGTCATTGCCGTCCAGTTCCAGTGCGCGCTTCAAGAGGTCACGATCCTTACGGTCGTTCTCGTCCAGTGCTTTCTTGACGTCGTAAAGCATGGCCAGCCGGCGCATCGAAACGGCATCGTCGGCGTTGTCGTTTAGTTTGGATTCGAAATACGAGAATATGCAGGTGGCGGTAATCGGTTGGAGTTGTGATTTGAGCGGCTGGACCGGCGTTTTGGACAGGAGTTCTTTTATCTGGTCTGGTTTAGCGGCGTAATTCAGTCCGGCCAGCGCCTGGCCTGTCGGGCTGGTCAGCCGAAGCATAAACCGCCACGGCCCGGCCTTCTGGCAGACCTTGACCAGTATTTTATTCCAGCCCTGGCTGAGCCTGACAGCTGGGGTATCCTGATCCAGGTACAGTCCTCGGTAGCAGTCGCTGGTGACGATGATATTGTCGTTAAGCCAGAGCTTGGCGGCGCCGTCCGAGCCGAACTTTATCAGTGCATCCTGTTCCTGCGGCGAATTGACGAAGACCAGTGCGTAGGAAAGGACATCCTCGTTAAGCCGGAACATGGCGGACATATCCACCCAGCCCCAGACCGGAGCGGAGGGGACGTTGAACCATTTGTTCTGGCCCTGCTTACCGGTGTAGGTCTTATCGAAGTCGAGTTCTTTCTCCACGTCGTATTCGGTGTTGAATCCGGTTTCTTCCTCGTTCTCAAACGGACCTATGAAGACGTATTCCGGCACGAAGCCGAGCGTGTCAATATTGGTTTTAGCCTTGTCCAGTTCGCCCTTGCGGATGAGTGCCTGGGTCTGGAACCAGACGGCCAGTGCGCGGAGGTTGTCGTTGGTGTCGGGTGATTCGGCCAGATGGTTGATGATGCCGGCCATATCGGTGCCGGAAATGCCCGAGGCGTAGTCGGCCACGTGAAGGAGCTGGTAGAGGTAGTATTCGGCAACCGGGCTCTTGACGTCCTGCTTAATCAGCCTGGAATATTCGTCAAAGGCCTTGAGCCAATCGCCCGAGACCATGGCTTGCTGCGCTGCGACTTCTTCATCAGCCCTGATTATCGGCGCCGGCTTGGTCGGAGTGATGGCCGTTGAGACTGTGGCAGACACCGGTTCCTGCGCTGTGGTCGCGGCCTTGCCGCCGCAACCAGTTGCGTAAATCAATAGGGCAATGGACAGAATCAATAGCAGTCGTTTCATAATAACTCCTTTATTCACGGTTAAATATTAGTTACGGTCAATGTATCAAATAGAATATCTGATGCAATATTTTTAGTATAAACTGTGGACAGGAGTCGGAGTTTTATTAATGTATTGAAATGGATTTAAATGAATTTAAGAATCGTGCTGATAAATATGATGAGATGTTATCTACGATTCGCAATCGTTCTGAAATCATAGAAACCTTACAGAAATACGAGAAATCGGCTGATGAGGTAAAGGCAATATTTTGGATTCTAATGGCTTCTGGTACTGGTGAATATATAGCTCGGTCAGTTATAGAAAACCCTAAATTATTATCTGAATATTTACGAATGAAAAATGATGGTATTTCAGATATTAAAATAATGAGCTATTTCAGGGATTATTCTCAAATATCAAATAACAAGAGAATAAGTTTAGCAATTATAATATCGTTATTAACATCTATTATTGGCTTGATTTTTAGTAAATCTAATATCTGGATTCCTTTTTCCTTTTTAATTGCTAGTGTTATTGAGTTGACTACTAGAAGATGGGTAGTTTCTGAAAGACTTGGCAGTTGGGCAAATATTAGTATAATGCTAAAGTTTTTATTTGCTTTAATTGGTTTTTATGCGCTTATCGGGCAGTTGATTTGTATTGGGATTTTATTCTGGTGGTTTATTTTTTAGAAGAGTTCGGAAGAGTTCGGGGGACACCCCTCCAGAGGCGGGCAATCATACCTAATAGATAACCAAGGCATTTCCGGAATTCCCCACAAATCTTGAGACATATCTACCACAGACAGGTAGGGGCGGGGGAAGTTTCCCAGTGGTCTGGAAAAGAAATCCAGACATCTGAGAAAGAAATCCGCTTGAGCGGGGAAGAAATTCGCCATATCGGGGAAGAAATCCGTCATATCGGGGAAGAAATCCGGACATACGGGAAAGAAATCCGGATATAAGAGAAACTTTCCCGGACATACACAGAAGTTTGGGGGACATCCACGGAATTTCCGGGGGCATACACGGAGCTTCCGGGGATATTCACGGCGGTTCCGGGGGTATACACGGAGGTTCTGGGGATATACACAGAGGTTTCGGGTACATACACGGAGCTTTTGGGGGTATACACGGAGGTTCCGGGGATATACAGGAGATACCCCCATCCTCATTTTAAGGACTAATTATGCTTGTTCTGAGTATCCGAAGGGCATTTAATTGTGTTTCTGGGCTATAAGGAGGGGGGGGATGCCCCCCTACCCCCTATCCCAGACCCCCTTGTAATACCTTGGATAGCCAGACTTGGTACCCCGGATAGATAGATTTGGTATCCCGGGTAGTCAGGCTTGGTATCCCGGATAGCCAGATTTGGTATTCCGGATAGCAAGACTTGGTATCCCGGATAGTCAGATTTGGTATTCCGGATAGATAGACTTGGTATTCCGGATAGCAAGACTTGATATTTCGGATAGCAAGATTTGATACAGAGGAGGGGCAGACTAAATGCACTGCAGGATACCGTCAAGAAAACACCTGCTTTTTTCTGAAATCTGCCTAATCTGCGCAACCCATGAACTTCGTTAGGATAATGTGGTAGTAACGTTATATCCTGATTGCATCAGCCTATAACTAATTGCCACTAACCCCGATGTCGCTGCGCTCATCGGGATAAAGTGGCAGTACGTCGTTGCACTCCTACTGCCACTAATCAGCGTACTATTTTACGGATACGGGTTTCCATAATTTTATTATCAAAACCTTGACTTATCTTCTAAGATTGAAAGAATACCTTATATGAAAATTGCCGTTATCGGAGCAGGTCCCATCGGTTCCATCCTAACCGCCTACCTTTCCAAAATCAAGAAGCAGGTCATCCTGGTTGACATTCTCAAGGACCGGCTGGAGTTGATAAAGAAGCTGGGCATCACTCTTTCGGGCGTGGGTAATTTCCAGGCGCCGGTGCACTCGGTTTGTTTCGCGGTCAACGACCTTAAGAAGAAATACAACATCAAGGATATCAGCCATATTTTTATCTGCGTCAAGGCGCCTTTTTTGCCCAGCGTGCTCAAGGAAGTCAAGGCGTTGAAGACCAAGTCAACGGTGGTGGTGTTTATGAACGGAATGGACCTGGAACTGACCGCGGCTGATGTTCTGGGCAAGGATAACGTCCTGCGCGGGGTAATCAATTATGCCGGCAGTATCATCACCGGGACCGAGGTGCGGATGTCGTTCTTTAACAGCCCCAATTACATCGGGGCGTTGAACGCCGCCGGCGCAATCAAGGCCAAGGAAACCGCCAAGCTGCTTTCGGAGTCCGGCCTGACCACGTCCTTTACCGAGAACATCCACAAACACACCTGGGAAAAGGCCATACTCAACGGCGCGCTGGCGCCGGTCTGCGCCATAACCGGGTTGACTATGAAAGCGGCCATGGATAATCCGGAAACGTATCATCTGGTCGAGGAGTTGCTTAAAGAGGGCATTGCCGCGGCCAAGGCCAACGGACACGATTACGGCAGTAAGTTTTTCGGCGAGTGCATCAAATACCTCAAGAACGCCGGCGCGCATAAGCCGTCCATGCTGGTTGACCTGGAGCGCAAGCAGACGACCGAGATTGATTATATCAACGGCAAGATAGTGGAATACGGCCGGGCAAAGAAAGTGGCCGTGCCGTATAACGACAGCATTACCTGCCTGGTCCGGGCGCGGGAAAACGCTTAGCCTACCGGCAGTTCGTCAGCAATTATTTAATAATATAGTTATTTTAGAAAGCGAGTAGGTTATGGCAGATGTAGCAGTAAAAGGGTTCAGGGACAAGACCAACGGTTACGGGTCAACTTACCAGGGCGTGGTGATAGTCGGCGCGGCCCGGACTCCGTTCGGCAGGTTTATGGGCTCGTTGGCCGGAGTCAGCGCGATTGATTTAGGCGTCATCGCCTCGCGCGCGGCGCTGGAAAAGGCCAACCTCAAACCGGAACTGATTAATTCGGTTATTTACGCCAACGTGGCCGCTTCGGCCGGAGACGCTTTTTTCGCCCCGCGCCATGTTGGGCTTTATACCGGAGCGCCCATCGAGACTCCGGCTTATTTGGTCCAGCGGATTTGCTCCAGCAGTTTTGAAGCCATCGCTCAGGCGGCTGAACATATTGCTTTGGGCAAGGCCAGCCTGGTTCTGGCCGGCGGTACTGAAAACCTGACTCAGGTGCCTATCGCGTCTTTCGGCGGCCGGATGGGCTCGCCGTTGGGTCGTCCTAATTTTGTGGATTACCTATGGGAGGCGTTTTATGATACAGCCTGCGGTTGTGCCATGGGGCAGACGGCCGAGAATCTGGCCAAGAAATACAACATCACCCGAAAGGAATGCGACGAATTTGCCGTGCTCAGCCAGTCCCGTGCGGCTAATGCCATTAAGAGCGGTTATTTTAAGGACGAAATCGCGCCGGTGCTTAACGGCGCCATTCTCAAGGCGCATAACCTCAAGGCGCATATCGCGAAATTGCCCAGGGGCATGGAAGTTCTTGATAAGGACGAGCACCCGCGCGAGACTAATGTGGAAAAACTGGGCAAGCTTGACCTGGTTTACAATAAGGAAACCGGCGTTCAGACGGCCGGTAATTCGTGCGGTATTGTTGACGGCGCGGCGTCAGTGCTGGTCACTTCTGAGAAAGATGCCAAGGCTATGGGCGTCAAGCCGCTGGGCCGGGTGATTGCGTCATCCGCATCGGGCGTTTCACCGGACATTATGGGCATCGGTCCGGTGCCGTCCTGCAGGCTGGCCATGGAGATAGCCGGCCTGAAGCTTAAGGACATTGATTTGATAGAGATTAACGAGGCGTTTGCTGCTCAATATATCGCCGTGGAACGCGAATTGGGATTAGACCGCAATAAATCCAACGTGGACGGAGGCGCGATTGCTTACGGGCATCCATACGGCGCCACCGGCGCGCGGTTGGTTATGACACTGCTCTATAAACTGCGTCGTTTGGGCAAGCGCTACGGCATGGCTTCGGCCTGCATCGGCGGCGGCCAGGGCATGGCGGTGATTGTTGAGGCGTTTTAGTTCACCCTAAAGGACGTTCACCCCGTTAGAGGCATGCCTCTAACGGGGCAAGAAGAGTGCAGAGGACGCAAAGAGTGTTATTCATTGTTATTTTTATCTTTGGGTTACTTATCGGCAGTTTCCTGAATGTATGTATCTATCGTTTACCCAGAGGTAAATGTAAATCCTGCGGCCACGTGGTGACAACAGATGAGCCGGTTGAAGCCTGCCCGAAATGCAATTCCAAAAGCGGTTTCAGACGCATGTCAATAGTCAGTCCGGGATCGCATTGTCCGTCCTGTAACAAGCCGATAAGGTGGTATCAGAATATTCCGCTGTTCAGTTACATATTTCTATTGGGCAGATGCGCCGGATGCCGGACCCGGATTTCGTTCAGGTATCCGCTGGTGGAGCTGTTGACCGGATTGCTGTTTGCTTTGGCCGCGTGGCAAAACCTTGGGCCTCAGGCCGGGCCGGATAATATAATCAAATTTATGATATATATTTGGCTGGTTGCGGCATTGATAATAATAACCTTCATAGACATCGACCTCAGGATTATCCCCGATGAAATCAGCATTCCCGGTATAATACTGGCGCCTATAGTCAGTGCGATATTTCCCTTCCTGCACCCGGCGTTGTTCATCAAGTTGCCTGCTCATTTAGATGGGTTTGTTAGTTCGTTGCTTGGAATGATTGCCGGCGGGGGGGTGGTTTACCTGGTCGGAGTTGTCGGCAAACTGGTATTCAAGAAAGATGCTATGGGATTCGGAGATGTCAAGCTGATGATATTCCTGGGCGGGTTTTTAGGCTGGTACGCGATACTGTTTACTTTTATTCTGGGCTGTATTCTCGGTGCGATATTCGGCGTCATCAGCTATTTTGTGACCAAGGACCATTATATCGCCTTCGGTCCGTATTTGGCGCTGGGCGCGCTATTGATGCTGTTTTTCAGGCCGCAAATTGTAGACTTCGTCATTATTACTTACCCCCAATTTATTCGCAATCTTCTTCTCAGTTGAGCGGGATGGAGTCATTTTCCTTGACTTATAATTCGCCGTAAGGCATTGATGAATAAAGCGGGACAATATAGATTGGTATCCTTTTAAGGATTTTAAGGGATAAAACAGATGACTGATGACACTATCGTGACTAATCAGCCTGATGTGAGTAACTATACGCACATCCGGACGAGTTACCAGAATAACGGCGTAGCCGGTAAATACGACGCCCAGCGTTTTCAGACGACGCGCGGTAAGTTTCTAAACCAGCGTTTTGTTACCGCCGTGGCCGGTGCTTTGAACCTGGCGCAATCGTCCGGCCATAAAGTTGATTCGGTTCTTGATATTCCCTGCGGCACGGGCCGTTTGTTTCCTAAGATTCTGGAGAAGGGTTATAAACTGGTTGGTTCCGATATCTCACGTCATATGATGTCTGTGGCCCGGCCCAAAGCCGGCCCAGATGGCAATGTGCCGATGGTTCAGTGCGATGCCACCAGGATGCCTTATAAAACTGGCAGTTTTGACGCCATTACCTGTGTCCGGTTTCTGACCATGAGAGTGCCGAAAGAAATCCGGAGCCCGATATTTAAGGAAATGAGCCGGGTGACAAAGGCTTGGGTGGTCATGGAATGCCGGGACAAGCACAGTTGGGGATTCATTATGCACTGGGTTCGGGCTAAGATATTCAGGCGTTCGCCGCTGGTTAACTATTTCGTCAAAGATGAGATTGCCAAAGAACTTAGTAGTTCCGGGCTTGAGCTTATCCGCATCTTCCGTCCTTTCGGGATGTTTTCCAATAAATGGCTGTTGCTTTGCCGGACCATGCGCTCGGTATAGTTCATAGTCATTTCCATAATTCTTCAAACACTTTGACCTTCTGCTACGTATATATTTTAGATAGTTGACAATATAAGAGAAACCGTTATAATAGGAGGTTGTGGAAGACCAAGAAATTAAAGAGATTGTCAGCCAGGCACAGTCAGGATCCAACCGCGCGTTTGAGGAGTTGGTCAAGCGTTACCAGCAGATGGTATTTTGGCTGGCTTATCGAATGCTGGGAGACCAGGGATTAGCGGATTCTGTTACCCAGGATGTTTTTATCAGGGTGTATCAGTCGCTTAAGCGATTTGATATTAATAAGAATTTTAGCACTTGGCTTCGGCAGATTACGGTTAACCGGTCGGTGGATTATCTGCGTAAATATAAAAACCGTCCGGTTTCTATTGAACAGGCTGGTGATATTATTAGCCGGAGTCCGGAGCCGGGAAAAGAGGAGGAGGCCAGCCGCATCAGGGCTATGGTGGATGAGCTTCCGAAGCATTATAAGACTGTTATTGTTCTCAGGGATATGGAAGGCCTTGAGACTAAAGAGGTTAGTGAGATAATCGGTAAGCCTGAGGCGACCGTTCGCTGGCGGCTTCATCAGGCGCGGATTATATTAAGAAGTAAGTATGAAAAAGGAATGCAACAAGTTTAAAGAGATTATTCCGCTCGGCGCCGGCAACGATTTACTCGGAGCTGAGCTGGATAATCTTAGAGCGCATTTGTCCGAGTGTGCAGAGTGTCGGGATGAGTTTGCCGCGTACCAGGCGCTTAAGGAATCAGTGGGGCATTTGGGTGGGGAAAAACTTCCTTTGAATGAAGACTTCTGGTCAAACCAACGCGGGAAGATTATGCAAGCGGTGAATAGCCGACCGGTTTACACCGATTCGGTTGCTCAGGTTATGTTTAGATATGCAGCGATGCTTTTAGCCGGTATTATTTCCGGCCTGGTCCTCTGGCAATGGGTAAAACCATGCCCGCCACAAACCGGTAATGAATTGCCGGTATCCCAGTCGTGGTCGAATAATTTTCTAGGAGCGGAGTTGGCGCCGCTGACAAAACCGGTGGCTAATCATTTGGGTATTGCTCCCGATGACGGTTTGATTATTTCCTGTCTGCCGGATTCCAGTCCGGCTCAGCAATTAGGCTTAAGGATGGGAGATATTGTTGTCGAGGTGAACGGCTATTCGGTAACATCTACGATGCCCGGCGGCTTGACCGGTTCTATGGATATTAAGATTATCCGTAACGGGAATAAAATAGTCATAAGAAATAAGTAATAAATAATATAATTGGGACGTTTGTCCCCAGGAGGAATGTTATGAGGATGAGAATAGTGGTAATGGCGTTGGCGATTGTTTTGAATCTGCCCGGTATTGCCAGGGCGGAGGCGGAGAAACTAGCCACGCCGGAAAAACCTAAGGTCGAGGCCAAGGCCGATGACAAAGTCCAGACTGAGCAGATTGCCCAGCTAATTAAGGATCTGGATGCGGATGATGTCAAAACCCGTGAGAAGGCCAGCGAGTCACTCAAAAAAATAGGCAAACCGGCGCTTAAGGCATTGGAAGAGGCTTCCGAAAGCGATAATCCGGAGGTTGCTTGGCGGGCTAAAACCATTATAAATGCCATTAAAAAGTCCGAGCTTAAAAAAGAGCGTGAAGAAGCTATAAAGTCCAACAAACAGCAGGATAAGAAATCTTTCAGCCAGTCATTCAGCCTGAATATGAATTCTATGCCTGGCAACAGGTCCGTCAGCGTGGTCCAGGATGGATCCGGGAAAATCACGGTTACGGTGACCGAGGTTAAGGATGGCAAACAGGTTACCAACACCTACACGGCGGATAGTCCGGAACAATTTATGGCCAAGTATCCTGAAATCGCCAAGGAATACGGCATAAACATCGGTAAGAATATTGAAATTCCCGAGATAGATATGGGCGAGTTGTGGGATGATTTCGGCAAGTCCTGGAGCCGACGCTGGGATGATTTCGAAAAGGAGATGGATAAGATGCGCCGGATGATGCGGGATTCGATGAAAGATACATGGATTCCCTGGGGCAATCCGCCGGAGGAAGAAACAGCTCCTCAGCAGGATAAAATCCCTGCCAAGCCGGAAAAGGAAGCCATAACAACCCTGGATATCGGCGCGGAAATTGAATTCATCGAGCCGCCGCTCAGGGCGCAGTTGAATCTTGAAGACAAAGGCGGCGTAATGGTTGCCAAGATCAAAGCGGACGGCCTGGCAGACAAAATCGGTTTAAAGCAGTATGACGTAGTCCTTTCAATCAACGGCACCGGTATTATTACGGTCTGGGAATTCCGCCGTCTGCTTAAGTCTTCCATGGAAAGCGGCGGAGTAAAACTGGAAATTATTAGACAGGGCAAAAAGCAAATGTTAGATTGGCAGAAGAAATAAGATAGATGGAGTTAATATTATGATGAGAAAATGGCAGTTGGTGGCGATTCTGTTTTTCGGGATTGCTCTGGGATTGTTTCTGGGCAAGTATTATGATGGCAGTTATTCGGTTGCACAATCTTCCGAGGAGCGGGTCAAGATGCAGCAGGAGCTGTTGGCGTTTAAGGATGCTTCAAAGCCGTTTATCACGGTGGTTAAATTCGTGCAGCCTTCCGTTGTAAGTATCAGCACCAAGAAAACATTACTGGCTCACGACGATGATTTCTTCTGGAACTTTTTCCGCAGGTCGCCCCAGGCGGAAACCATGCAGATTGGTTCGGGAGTTATTGTCGATGAAAAAGGATACATCCTGACCAACGCTCATGTGGTTCAGGGTGCGGATGAAATAAAGGTGTCCCTTCTGGACGGACGCGAAGTTATCGGCAAGGTTATCGGCTCTGACTCTATGACCGACCTGGCTGTGGTTAAAATCACCACCGATAAGCTTACGTCCGCGATGCTGGGCGATTCGGATAAGGTTGAAGTCGGCGAGATGGTTGTGGCCATCGGCAGCCCGTTCGGGCTGGGTAATACCGTGACATCGGGTATCATCAGCGCTAAGAGAGACCTGGCTTCCAGCAACATTTCCGGGGATTATTCGGGATTTATCCAAACCGATGCGGCTATCAACCCCGGCAACAGCGGCGGGCCTCTGGTAGCGCTGACCGGGCAGGTTATCGGCATAAACTCTGCGATCATAAGCCGCTCTGGCGGTTACCAGGGAATCGGTTTTGCCATACCCATTAACCGCGCCAAGTATATTATGAATAAGCTTATTGAAAAGGGCCGGGTGGCCAGGCCTTTTCTGGGCGTCCAGGCCAGCCCGATTGACAAAGCCCTGGCTATTTCTTACGGCTTGGACGGTGTCGATGATTTGCTTAAGCATCTTAAGATGGCCAAACCTGAAGGCGTATTTGTGCTCCGGGTCGTCCCGGGTTCTGACGCCGAAAAATCCGGCCTTCTTGAGGGCGATGTTATTATGGAAATTGAGTCTAAAAAGATTGAAACGCCCGAGGATATTACTAAAGTAATTAATAAGAAGAATGTCGGAGATGATATTAACATTAAGATAATCCGAAACGGCAAGGAACAATCCATTAAGGCGTCGATAGGTGAGAGGCAATGAAAGCAAACAGAATAATTATTACGATTGACGGTCCGGCCGGCGCGGGCAAAAGCACTATTGCCAAGCTGGTGGCTAAGCGCCTGAGGTTCCATTACCTGGATACCGGCGCTATTTACCGGGCTGTCACCTGGAAAGTGATTAACAGGGGAGTCGGCTTTAAGAATAAGAAAGCCCTGGTTCGCCTGGTAAAATCATCGCGGATCCGCTTTCGCCAGACCGACTCGGGGACAAAGGTCATGATGGACGGCCGGAATATTTCCAAGCGCATCAGGACGCCGGAAGTTACCAATCAGGTTTACCACCTGGCCGAGATGCCCGCGATACGGAAAGAGATACTGGCCATACAGCGCAAGCTGGCCGGCAAAGGAAACTACGTGGCCGAAGGCCGTGATGTGGGCAGTGTTGTTTTTCCGGACGCGATGGTGAAGTTTTATTTGGATGCCTCGGATTCCGAGCGCGCCCGGCGCCGGTTTATGGAGCTTCAGTTGCAGATAGAGGACCGCAGCGAAGTCGATAAGCGTTCTGCGCCTGATACCGAGTTAACCTATGAGCAGGTCTTGAAGGAAATAAAACTGCGCGATGCGCGCGATAAGTCCAGGAAGGTCGCGCCGCTGATTAAGCCCAAAGGCGCGGTTGTCGTGGATACGACCGGAATGACCATAAACCAGGTGGTTCACCGGATTCTATATTCTGTCAGCCAGCATCCGGTACTGGGCCGGCGAAAACTCAGATACAGTTAGTGGCAGTTAGTCATACCGTGTCGTAGGCACGGCATGACGTTATACCTTAAGGTATATTTATTATATTATACCTTTTAGGTATTACCTGCCACGTTATCCCAATGAGCGTAGCTCTATTGGGGTTAGTGGAGCATCATTTTGCTTAATACAATCTGCTATAAGCTCAGCCATTTCATCCTCAGGTTTCTGGTAATCATATTTTTAGGATACCGCGCCCGCGGGCAGAATAATGTGCCGTTAAAAGGAGGCGGGATACTCGCCTCAAACCACCAGAGTTTTCTCGATCCGGTTCTTATCGCCATGGGCACAAGCCGGCCGATATATTTCCTGGCCAAGCAGGAGTTATTTTCGGCCAATTGGCTGTTTGGACTTTTCATAACGCTGCACAACGCGGTGCCTCTTAACAGGGAAGCTACCAGTTCAGATATCATAAGGAAAGCCATCGGTTTATTGAAAGAGGGCAAGCTTATTGTGGTGTTCCCGGAGGGGACCCGAACCAATAACGGCCGGGTAAAGGAATTTAAGGGCGGTATTTCATTCTTGTCCCAAAAAAGCAACACACCGATTATTCCCATATATATCAGTGGCGCATACAATATCTGGCCCCGGCAGGCCAGTCTGCCGGTGCGGTTAAGTTCGGTCAGGCTGGATTATACAAAACCGGTATATCCTGATAGTGCAATGCCTTCGGATGCGGTCCTGGGAAAAGTAAGAGGGCAGATAACAAGCCTGGAAAAACTCAAGTAAGGGAAACCCGTCCGAACGGTTCATCCGGGCGGATAGCTTGATAGGCATCAAGGTGGGTGTTGCCAGACAAATAAAACCTGGTCCGAAACCAAAGACGAAGGTGAATTGAGTATGGTGTCCCCAGAATTCCACATAATAAAAGGAGGAAAAAATGAAAAGGGATTGTAAGTTGATTGTTGTTAGTATGCAAATTTTATTCGTTTTCGTGTTGGTTATCTCCGTATTTGGCTGTAGCCAATCAGCGGGAATAGCACAACCGATGGAGAGAATCGATAATAATAAATTACCCAAAATAACAGAATTTTTTTATACAACCAGGGCCGCGCAACTTGCCGAAATGGAAAATGCTAAACAGAGTGGTTTCGGCCTATTGGACAGGGATAAATATATGGACATTTGGATTATCCACAAGATTATTCCGTGTGAAACGCATGAAAAAAGAATATCCTCGTTATTTCACATAATACCACCATGTCAGGATAAAACCCATTGGGCAATTGGGGCTAATAGTAATTTCGTGGTTGTTCATGATTTGCGTGATTTGCTGAGAGTCAAGTTCGCCCAAAATCCTCATAAGGAATGGTCAAAATTAAGCACATTAAGTATTCGTTTGCTTGTTGATTATGGAGCAGCCTGGGAATTAGTCCATGGTGTTTTAAAATTGTGCGCAGAAATGGGTTTTTGTAACATACTGCTTGTCACCAGAGAAGGCAATGGAACACACGATATTTTTTCTGCTTGGATACCTCCGGTGTTTAATTCTTTAGGTAATATTTTATCTGTCACCATGGGCGAAGCCAAGGAGGGAGCAACATTAAGGATAAACATCCCTTATAAAATTGATGGCACAATAGTTTCCGCTGATATTTACTGGAATAATGAAAAAGGAAAATCTATTTTTACTGTGGATGGAACTAAGTATAAAAATGAAGCATGGAATGCTTTAGCCCCTGGTGGTTTTAGAGAATTTAAAGATACTAATTTTACCTGTCAGTTATACTACCGTTTCCCCTATTCCGGGAATGAACAACCAACATCTTACTTGAAAATTAATGCTACCGGCAATACGCCTTGGGATATTGTATCTGACGTAATTGATACCGTCCCTCGGCCTGCATATAAAATGCTTTTATTTTCTAACGAAGTATTGAGCGAGTAGGCGGGACAGGCCTGTAGATGCGACAGACATCAAGAACGACCAAAATTGACAGGTTTCTGGGTTGATCTCGATATCCGTCGGGATAAGAGCCCCTATGTAGGTGCTACACACATTAGGAACAACAAAAATTGGCCTTATAGTATGATTTGCTGTCAGTTTCTGGCCCTAAAACGAATATAACGCACTTCCAGGCAGGGGGGGGGAGATACCTACCCCCTCCCCCCTTAACCCCTAATACCTGTATCGAAAACGGGTATCAGGGATATCGAAAATCGGGATAGGGCGTATCGAAAACCGGGATTAGGGATATCAAAAACGGGGACTGGGCGTATCGAAAATGGGGACTGGGTGTATCGAAAACGGGGATTAGGCGTATCGAAAACCGAGACTGGGCATATCGAAACCCGGGATTAGGGATATCGAAAACGGGGACTGGGGGTGTCGAAAACCGGGATTGGGCGTATCGGGAACTAGGATTAGGGATATCGAAAATCGGGACTGGGCGTATCGGAAACTGGGATTAGGCGTATCGAAAATCGGGACTGGTGGTATCGAAAACGGGGAGAGGGTGTATCGTAAACTCATACCCTTTTAAAAATACGGATTAATGCTCCTGGTGATGAGCTTCGCTAATGTGTTTTCCAGATGATATAGGACCTACCCCTCCCTTGGTGGGGCTCATCGGGATAAGTCCTTACAGGAGGCTGCGCACCGGGATATCCTGCCTGCCCGACTGCGTCGTTCGGGCGGGACTCCGACTGGCACTAGCCCAGTGCAAATATTATTGACTCTGTGATTTGTTTATCCTGAGTATTATCGAAAGTACCAGTAAGCCCCGTTCGCTTTGCTCAGGGGTAAGTGGCAGATAACTCGCTCTGCTCTAACTGCCACTAATGCGCTACGCTCAAACTGCATAAAATATTGACATTAATTTGTAATTTTGCTATTTGTACAGGGCTTTTGTAGAAAGCATATTGGGGAGAGTCGTAGCCGTTCGGCAAATAGCGGTGAACACTCTTTTTGATATAAAGAAAGGTTTAACCTAAGCAATGAAAGCTAAGGAAGTGGAAAACACCAAACCGGAAAGCGAACTAATCGAAAAGGAAATCAAGGCGCACCTGGCGAACTATTCAGAGGAAGATATCTCCAAGATCTACACCGAATCCATCAGGGATTTCAAGCCGGAAACTATCGTCAAAGGCAAGGTGGTCAATGTCACCGACAAGGACGTTGTTCTTAACCTGGGGTATAAGTCCGAAGGGCTTCTGCCGAAGTCGGAATTCGGGCCGGACGATAAATTCGTGGCCGGTGATGAAGTGGAGGTATTCATCGACGAGATCGATGATGACGCGGGCATGCTGGTCATATCCAAGAACAAGGCTGACCGCCAGCGTTCCTGGGAGCGGATTGTCAATAATTACAAGGAAGGCAGCTTGATTCATGGCCGGGTTATGACCCAGACCAGAGGCGGGTTGATAATCGATGTCGAGGGCACCCAGGCATTTATGCCCAGCTCGCAGGTGGATATTCATAAGACCGATGATTTCAGGGATCTTCTCAGGAAAGAAATAGAATGCAAGGTGATAAAAATCGACCATGCCCAGCGCAGCATCATTGTGTCCCGGCGCCAGCATCTGGAAGAGCAGCGCGAAACAATGAAGCAGAAGCTTTTAGCCGAGATCAAAGAAGGCGATGTGCTTAAGGGCATTGTCAAGAACATTGTGGACTTCGGTGTGTTTGTTGATATCAAAGGGGTCGAAGGATTGCTGCATATCAGCGATATGTCGTGGGGCAGGATAAGCCATCCGTCCGAGGTAGTGGCATTGAACCAGGAAATCGGCGTTAAGGTCCTTAAAGTCGAGATCGAAAAAGGCCGTTTTTCTCTGGGCATGAAACAGCTGACAGAGAACCCCTGGGAAAAGGTCGCCACCAAATACCCGGCCGGGACCAAGATTAAAGGCAAAGTGGTCAATATAGTTCCCTACGGCGTGTTCGTCGAGGTTGAGCATGGCGTCGAAGGGCTTCTTCATATTTCGGAAATGTCATGGACCAAGCGCCTGACCCATCCGTCCGAGATGGTGGCCATCGGCGATATAATTGAATCAGTGGTCCTCAAGAGCGATCCCGGTAATCAGGAGATTTCTTTGGGTATGAAACAGCTCGAGGAAAATCCCTGGTCGGAGATCGAAAAGAAATACCCGGCCGGGACCAAAATCCAGGGCCGCGTTAAGAATATCACATCTTACGGCGCGTTCATAGAGATCGAAGAGGGCGTTGACGGATTGCTCCATGCCGGCGATATGCTCTGGACCAAGAAGTTTGTCAAGCCGTCGGATGTGGTCAAAAAGGGCGACAAGATAGAGGCGGTAATCCTTTCGGTCGACCCGGATAAAAAACGCGTTTCTCTCGGCCTCAAACAGCTGACGCCGAATCCATGGGAGACGAGTTTCCTGGAAAAATATCCGGAGAACGCGATTGTGCCGGCAAAAGTCATGAAACTGACGACTCACGGCGCGGTGGTGTATCTGGAAGCTAATCTGGAAGGCACCGTTGATCTGCCCAAGGAAGGCGAAGCCGTCAAGGCGGGCGATACCATCAACGTTCAGGTCCTTAAACTGGACGCGGCCGAATGCCGGGTGGTTTTGAAGGTCCCCGAAACTGCCGTTCAAGGATAACGCATATTAACGCCGATAAGAATATTCAGGCCGCTGCTAAAACAGCGGCCTGATAATTATATATGTGCGGAATAATTGCCAGCCTCAGCTATCGTGATGTTCTTCCTCTTATCATGGAAGGGCTTTCGCGGTTAGAATACCGCGGTTATGATTCCTCGGGCGTGGTTATACTGGATAACGGCTCGCTCAAGCAGCACAAAGCGCAGGGTAAATTATCAGTCCTTAAAAAACAGCTTGAAAGCAGGCATCTCCGGGGCGTAATCGGGCTAGGGCATACTCGCTGGGCTACGCACGGGGCGCCGTCCTGCGCCAATGCCCACCCGCATTTCTCGTGCGATAACCGCATCGGGCTGGTCCATAACGGCATAATCGAAAACTATCAGGCCTTAAAATCCAAGCTTACCAAACTCGGGCATAAATTCAGCTCGCAAACCGACACCGAAGTCGTGGTCCATCTGATAGAGTCGTATTACAAACGAAGCCATAACCCGCTGGAATCGGTGCGCAAAGCCGTC
Source organism: Candidatus Brocadiia bacterium (assembly GCA_041658285.1). Lineage (NCBI taxonomy): Bacteria > Pseudomonadati > Planctomycetota > Candidatus Brocadiia > Candidatus Brocadiia bacterium. The sequence goes on along the minus strand of JBBAAP010000001.1, from coordinate 8,442 downwards.
AATGAGCTGGAGGGCAGTTTTGCACTGGCCATCATTTTTGCCGACCATCCGGACAGTTTGTTTGCGGTTCGGCTTAACAGCCCGCTGATAGTCGGCGTCGGCCAGCGTGAAACTTTCCTGGCGTCGGATGTCCCGGCTATCCTGCCATACACGAAAAAGGTTATTTATCTGGCCGAACGCCAGATTGTCCATGCCCGGCGCGACGGGGATAATCACCGGATAGATATCATAGACTTTGAAGGGCGGAAAAATAATTACCAGATCAAGAATATCAACTGGGACATTACTGCGGCCGAAAAGGAAGGCTATCCGCATTTTATGCTCAAGGAGATATTCGAGCAGCCCGGCGTGGTCGGCAATACCATTCGTTATTATATCGACCCGGTCAAGTACGCCATCAAGCTTAATTTCGACAAGCCGATAGAGCGCCGGCTCCGCAAGGTGAACCGGGTGGTATTTGTGGCCTGCGGCACGGCCTGGCATGCGGCGCTGGTTGCCAAATACGCCATTGAAGAACTGGCCCGGATACCGGTTGAGGTTGCGCTCGGTTCGGAATTCAGGTATTCGCTCCCGGTCCTTGACAGCAAAACCCTGGTTGTGGCCATAAGCCAGTCCGGAGAAACGGCCGATACCCTGGCCGCTATCAGGGCCGCCAAGCAACACGGGGTCGTGACCATGGCCGTATGCAACACGGTGGGCAGTTCACTGACGCGCGAGGTCCAGAGCGTGTTTTACACCTATGCCGGCCCGGAAATCAGTGTCGCTTCGACCAAGGCTTACACCACCCAGTTGGCGGTGGTTATCCTGTCGGCAATATATTTGGCCCGGCTCAGGGGCGTTATGAAACCGGCGCAGGAGAAATCACTGATAAAAGAATTCCTGCTTTTGCCCCAGAAGATGAGCGAAGTTCTCCAGCACGATAATGTCATCAGGCGTTACGCCAAAGAATGGTATGATACCCATAACTTTATGTACATCGCCCGGCGCTATAATCTGCCTAACGCTTACGAAGGCGCGCTTAAGATGAAGGAGATCTCCTACACCCATGCCGAAGGTTACGGCGCCGGCGAGATGAAACACGGCCCGCTGGCCCTGGTGGACGATACTTTCCCGACCGTGGCTATCGCCACCCGGAGCGCGGTATATGAGAAAATGCTTTCTAATATGCAGGAAGTCAAGGCGCGCAAGGGAGTGATTATCGCCATTGCCACCGCCGGTGACCGGGGCATCGGGAAGATAGCCGACGAAGTCATCGATGTGCCGGACGCGCCGGAGATACTTTCGCCTATTCTGACGGTTATCCCGCTGCAACTGCTCGCTTACCACACAGCCGTCAAGAAAGGCTGTAATATCGACCAGCCCAGAAACCTGGCTAAAAGCGTTACCGTGGAATAACCGCGGATATTTCATTATATGCCCGTAACTACTAAATATATTTGTTTCCTTTTCCTGAGCGTTGGGCTTGTGTCGGCTCACGCTTATGCCCAGGATTCCAATCCTGTTTCCAAGGATGCTCTGCCCGAGCCGGCGGTAAGCCAGGAAAAAGAGTCCGGCGATGTCCATGAACAGGCGGTTCGGATAACCAAGCTTATCCCGGCGCTGGAATCTAAAGAAGCCGTCATCCGCGAGCAGGCTTTCAGCCAGCTTCTGGAAATCGGGTTGCCGGTCATCCCGTTTATGATAGACTACCTCAAAGACAAGTCTGTTTATGTGGACCTGACCCGACGGATAATGGAGCGGGCCGGTTTCACCTCTGATTTTATAGAAAAAGAATTAAAGTCGCTGAAACATATCCCGGCGGTATCGATGACTAATCTGGACCGGCAGGTGATTGAGAAGTATTTTTACGGCAGATACCTGGACGCCTTGAGGTTATGCCAGCAGGAGCGTTACGATGAGGCGCGCAGCCTGGTCAGGGCGGTGCTGATGATGGATAACCGGCTGAAAGTGCATGAGCAGCTCCAGCTGCTGTTGATAAGCATAGAAGAACGGGTTATTCAGAAGAATATCCTGATGGCCAACCTGACTTCCTCCAGGCAGAAAAACATCTACGAAATCGGCGATACGGCCGAACTTGTTTTTCGGCTGCAGAACGTCAGCCGTTCGCCGGTCCAGATAGACCTGGGTTCAAATCCGGCCGTGCTCTATATCGCCATGACCGTGCATTCGACCACTGGTGATTACAACAGCATAACCAGGATGCAGGATGTGAAATTGGGTGTTGACGGCATCGAGTTGAAACCGGGCGAAAAAAAAGAATTCCCGGTAACCATCGTCACCAAAGGCGACATGCCCGAAAGCATCTATTACCGGACCTATAATGTTTACCTGGGCATCAAGCCAAAGATGATCAAAAGCGAGGCCTTGGCTGACCATCTGGATAAGCAGGAAACGCTCCGTCAAATTGTCACTCCGGAAATATTGCTCCGTTACTTCCCGCCTGACGTCGGCCCGGCTCTGGAAAAGCCCATGGTTTTCCTGGAGCAGGCGTTGAAAGGCGAATTGCCGCTGGATATCTTCCTGTGCGCGCAACTGGTCGATGAGAAGGATGCCGATAAAGCCATCAAGATGCTTTTCGAATACTTGGACAAGTTCAAGGATAATAATCTCAAGCAAACGGTTTTGAACTGTATCAGGAGCCTGACTAACCTGCCTTTTGAGCTGGATGAAACCACCTGGCGTGAATGGTATAAGAACAAATATCAGTCCCGCTGAACCGGGACAATCCTATTTTAATGCGGCAATCATCCGGCAGATAGTTTGTGTGGATTTAGGTTTGCCTATTTGTCGGGCGTGTTTCTTCATCTCGGCCAGTCTCTTTGGATGGGTGGACAGATAATCGACCTTAGCCGTGACGTCATCCTTATCACGCCCGAACAAGGCCGCGCCTTCGTTGACCAGGTAATCGACATTGTAGACTTCCTGCCCGGGGATAGGGCGGTAGACGACCAACGGCAGCCCTACGGCTAGCGCCTCGGAGACGCTTATTCCGCCGGCCTTGCCGATCAGGACGTCGCTGGCGGCCATAAGCTCGTGGACCCGGTCGGTGAACCCGAAACAGACCAGGTTGTCGGCTTTGGCCTTATACTTCAGCTCGTTTATCCGTCTGAACAGTTTTTTATTCTTACCGCAGATGACGATGAGCTGTAGGTCCAGCTTGAGTAGGCGTTGGCAGAGTTTGCGGATGCTGCCGAAACCGTATTCCCCGCTCATCAACAGGGCGGTGAACCTGCGCCTGAGCCCGAGTTGTTTGCGTATCAGCTCCGGCCTGGTTCGGGACGAGAATGTGCTCTTGATAGGGATGCCCGTGACCTTTATCCGTGATGTCTTTATGCCTTTGGTTACCAGGAATTGCTTCAGGTTTTCGGTGGGCACAAAATAGATATCGGTTTTGTCATATATCCACTGGCTGTGCGCGCCGAAATCGGTGATGACGGTGGCCGACTTGAATCCCAGCTCCGGCCCGAGCATAGCCGCGACGATGCCCGGGATGGGGTAGACCGAGATGACCGTGTCGGGCTTATAAGCGGCCAGGAATTTCCTGACCTTGTCCACCGACGGGGCCAGCTTATTTTTCCAAATCTGCTTGTCGAAGAGCTTGTCGGTCAGTTTGAAGAACAGCCCGTAGGCGGCCGGTAGTCTTTTAGCGCTTTGCTTGTACAGGGCGCGCATAATCCGGTCGCCGGCTACAAAGCGCTCCATAAAATCTATTATCTCCACGGACATCTTCGGGTAGTTGGACTTGAAATAAGCGGACAGCGCGTTGGAGACGCTGTTATGCCCGCCGCCGTATGATGCCGTAAAGATGATTATCTTGCGCATGGGAATAATCTAACCATAAAGTCATAAAGAACTCAAATAAAATAAGTTATTCTCTTTTCTTGACATTGATAAATATCTGTGTAATCTTTGAGCAAGTTATGGGCTTGCCCCGTTAGAAGTACGGCCTAAGTCTTACTTCTAACGGGGTAGGTAGCTCAGCGGTAGAGCTCTGGACTGAAAAACCTATGGGAGCATTTTTTACCACACACAAAATTAGATACAAATCATTGATAAATAAAGAGATATAGCAAATAACCCACCTACCACAATTTACCGTAAATGACCACTTTTTACCCCCTATTTGCAACACTAATGCAACATGAATTTGACTATTTTCAAGCGTAGTAAAGCCTCCAGATTGACTTGTTAATGTTAATGAATGGCGTGATTTTACTGACTAATGAGAATATTTTTACAAAGGTGTGTAATTCGCTTTCAGATATTTACTAGTTTCAAAAGTTCATAGTTCTCGCGAAAGACGAACCTTTTTACTATAATTAGAAAAAGCTGTTATATTTTATACGTATTTATATTCCTAAAATATACATAGGGAGCCCCATATTTTTTAGGGTAGGTGCTTATATAGTGGTAGTCTTGGGGTCTATACCTACGTTCACCATCAATAACCCAAAATAACGAATAATTTTTAATTTTCAAGTAACTATCTAAAAGATCTTTTCTCAAATAAATAAGCCTATGCCCATTATGCGAAAGATCACCCCATTGCATCGTCACGCTCGCTTTTTCGCTTCTTTTATCAAGCATATCGAAAGATTGTGGCGTAATATGCAAGGCTAATTCTTGCGCCAACTCTTTAGAAGGAATACATATATTTTGGCCTGGATTAACCATAGAATGATAACTCTCCCAACAGAATTTTCTCACTGGGAGTTCGACGGGAATTTCAATATAAATTGTTTCTGTTCTAGTTTTAGGCGAGTTGGATTTTATTAATGCCAGTTTATTTAGCGAACCGTTTTGGCGAGATTCATTATTTTCTCTAGTTATTTTTAAGAATTCTTGGAGTTGTTCATTGGTTAGCTCTATTCCATTAGCCTTGTAAACTATTTTCGTGTTTACGTCTGAATATCTTACCAATTTTGTTCCAACAGGGATTTGTATTTTACTTTTTTCTCTGGCAAAAGGAAAGGTTTCGCACCAGGGTATTTCTCCAGCAAAAGTATAATAATCACTTTCCGTTTCCGGCGATGAACTATTTGCTTTTGTTAGTTTGGATTTATTCTTATTAAAAGTTTTCAAATCTATATTACGTATAAAAAAACCATTTATCGAAACAAGAATACCTCTGCATGTTGTATAATTTTCTTGAGCAATATCACCCTGCAACAAAACCCACTGACTTTTTAAGCCTGTAAGATTACGGGTGATTAAATAATTTGCCATATTGGGCATAGGCCCTTTTTGTATCCATTTATGTAATTCTTTGGGATTACCCTTGAGATAATCTGTTTTTATTATTCCTGGTGTTTCAATCTCATCGGGGAAGCTTGGGTCTATGTCAGCATCTGAAATACGTTCCCCGTCAACAGCCCATCTATATTTTAGTAATCCCTTGTCTTTGCGATATCCTGCTAATTCATAAAAAGCTATCCAACAATACTTTTTGCCATACCTATCAATTTTATCTGGTTGTTCAAATCCAGAGCGGCTATTGGAACTGGGAATCCACTTGTCAATTTCTCCGAATTTTTCTAGTGAATATCCCAATTGATATATTCGCCACCACATATTAGACTTTACTTCCACATACCCATTATTTTTGAAATCATAATTCTGTCTATCCGGCAACAAACGACCAAGTGTATAGTTATCAAAATCCATGCCAAACGGACAATTACCATTTTTGTATTCGTCTTTATTTCTATCTTGCTCTCTGCCCCATTTTCTTATCCCTCCATCTTTAAATGGTGGTCTTATCCGCTGTATTTGCTGTGCACTCAAAAGGTTCTTATTGCGCATAAGAGCAATTTCAATTGTATATCTTGCATAATCTCTTATTAAAATATGCGTTGTGGAATATGGGGCTCTTCCTGCAAACATCAATTGATATAGGTTTTGGGCAAATTGAGGCAAAATTGTTCGGCTAAAGTTCGGGTTATTTAAATCATTATGTAATGCCATTGCCACACCATAAGAAGCTGCTAGCATACGTTCTGGAACATAAGTATCATTAATACTCAATGAATTGATGGTTAAATCCAAAAGGTTTTTGGGGAATTTTCGACCATACCAATAAAGTGCCTTTGTGGCTTTATCTCTCAATGAATGTGATGTTGAAGTCAACCCCCACATAATATGCTCGGCCAAAAGAGCTGCTTGTTGTTGCGCGGTTTTATCTGAAGGTAAATCAGTTTGCTCACAAATATTTTCTAAATCGCTTATAGTTTTCCCAAAATTGCTGGCATTTTCCCGAATAAATTCTGTCCAACTTATATCCCGCTCTGGAATAGATAATTTCCTCAATTGTTTTGACCAGAACAGCGCATTGAAAGGATGGCCAATTTGATCTAATGTATGAATCGCAAGATCAAAAAGCGCCTTACGATTCCCTGGGAATTTAAATAGTTTCTCCATAAAACCAATACATTTTTTATCTATGCTGGATGGGGGGATTTCAAATAAAGCCCTGACAGAAAGATCAAGCGCTTTTGTATTATCCGTAAGGTTGTGTAAATATTGCTGAGCCATTGAAGGGATTAATGCGGCTAAACAGCGCCCTATATCTTCGCTCAAGGGGTGACGTAATTTATAATCAGGGCCAAATAGTTTTTTGGTTGTTGTAGCTAAGCGTACAAATTTCTTCAAATCGCGCCCAAAATTATCAACAAGATATCTTGCAATAAGATAGCCCCCCAAAAAATCATACGTGAAAGAAACATTTTCTGTCCCATCGCTCCAATCTCGGCAAATTAATAATCCTTCGTTAAGAATTGCGTTTGCTATTGAGGAGCCCCGAACTAATTTATCCTTGCCCTGCCCATCCGTTATTCTTGTGAATTTATCAAATGAAATATGGCGTTCATTTTGTTCCCATAAGGTTTTTGATATATTCTTCAATATATTTTTTAATACATTGCTTGTGCGGAATAAATCTAAATTGTTGCAAACGGATTTATTGCATTGATCTAAGTAAGCATCAAAAATATCGAAAATAGTTCGATCCCCAATATAAATATTTTTTTCCACCTGGTGATCTTTATTCTGGCTTTCACAAAATATTCTTAGATAAAGAGGATTGTGAAATTGTGATAGCGCTGAGGATGTTGGGGTCGCTTTGATTTTATAAAAATCAAAATATTTCTTGCTTGCTTCTTCTATATTATAATGGGCAAGCCCATAGGTATACGCAATATTAGGAGGCTCTTGATTGTCCCAAATGGCGGGCTTATAAGTCGTCCTGCATGTGGTAATTAAAACAATATTTTTATGTCTTCCTATGTCATTCACTAGACTAGACAGGTGTCGTCTCCATATATTTGAAAATTCTCCATTTTGCGTTGCTTCATTCAGTGCATCTATTATTATAGGAATGCGCGTATGATAAGCCTCAGCAGCAGAGTCTAAAGCGCTTAGAAAGTCATTCAAATTATAACTGCGAGGTATATCTAAATTATCCAATAACTGAGTGTTTAATAGCCCTGTTCCGGTAAATATTTTCCCATTTAAGAATAGTGCTGGTAATTTATCTTTTAATCGCATAGCACAAATATTAGCGGCACTATGCGTCTTGCCCAGTCCGGCATTCCCAAAAATATGTAAATTTGGTTTGGTGGTATCAATGCTATTTTTTATTGCCCGAAAATTTCTAATAAGCGCCTCGGCTTGCCACGTGGGTTTAACTATAAGATTGTTAGCCTCACGAAGACATCGTTCTTTTTCCGTTTCTCGGTTGCCAGTATATTTAATCTTTGATACATCAAATGATTTTATATGCCTATGATATAATTCATATTGCCGGGTCATTCCATCAAGTAATTTATCCCAAACTAATTTGCGCACTCCATTAATTTGTTGGTTTCGCAGTAAATTATACGCTTTATCAAGATGATTAATTGCTTCTAGGAAAAATTTCTTAAGTTGTTGCGCGTCTTTAATCAAATCTAACTTTTCAGAAGGCCAAAATATATCCTCCGGATAATGTGGAGTATTTAATTCTTTTATGGATTCTTGGTACTCACCAAGATCATCTTTAAAATAGGCTACCTTGCTTTTAAAATATTGTGCAAAATCAGCATCACAAAGTATAGAATGAATGTGCAAATCAAGGCCTGTTTCCGTATGCAGTAACCCATTAAACTTATCCCCAATATGGCTTATTTGTTTTTTGCATTGATTAGTAAACCAATCTAATGTTAATTCTAATTCTCCAAAGAAATATTGTCTCATTCCGGCAAACTGGGGTTTCCTAAGCCAATTATTAAAATCACTATCTCCGCTATGTATTAACTTGATTTTTCTATTTTTGGGAGCTGCTCTTAGTAAGGTATTTTTAAACCAATTCTGTTCAATAGGAGTAAAATTTGTAGGCGTACATAAAAACCACTGTGTAAGATGTGGATGAACTTTTAATGCTTTTTTTAGTGACTCGATAATAGAAGA